>JAEYAL010000356.1 GCA_023404805.1 Actinomycetes bacterium
TCGCGAGCCCGCCGAGCCGCGGGATGCCGCCGGCGCCGAGACCGCGCTCGCTGGGGCGGTCGACGGCGCCGACGAGCCGGGCGAACGCGGCGGTCGGCGGCGTCAGCGCGGCGGTCGTGCCGAGGGCGATGAGCCCCGCGAGCACTGCCTCCGTGTAGGTGCTCATCCGGCGGGGCCGCCTGCGGCAGCGCCGGATCGGGTCACACGACCTGCTCGGTGCGCAGCCCGTCGTAGAGCGGGTAGCGGTCGGCGATCGCGCGGACGCGCGCCGACAGGTCGCTCTTGCTGGCTTCGAACTCAGGCGTGAGGGCGATGCCGATGATCTCGCCGAGCTCGGTGAAGTCGCTCACCTGCAGGCCGCGGGTGGCCAGCGCCGGCGTGCCGACGCGCAGGCCGCTCGTGACCATCGGCGGGCGCGGGTCGAACGGGACGGCGTTGCGGTTGACCGTGATGCCGATCTCGTGGAGGCGGTCCTCGGCGTCCTGGCCGTTCAGCTCGGAGTTGCGCAGGTCGACGAGCACCAGGTGCACGTCGGTGCCGCCGGTCAGCACGTCGATGCCGTGCTGCTTGAAGCGGTCCTCCAGGAGCACCTGCGCGATGGCCTTGGAGCCGTCGATGGTGCGCTGCTGGCGCTCCTTGAAGCCCTCCCCCATCGCGATCCGGAACGCGACGGCCTTGGCGGCGATCACGTGCTCGAGCGGGCCGCCCTGCTGGCCGGGGAACACCGCGGAGTTGATCTTCTTGGCGTGCTCTTCGCGGCAGAGGATGATGCCCGAGCGCGGGCCGCCGATCGTCTTGTGGACGGTCGACGTGACGACGTCGGCGTACGGGACCGGGTCCGGGTGCAGGCCCGCGGCGACGAGGCCGGCGAAGTGGGCCATGTCGACCATCAGCAGCGAGCCGGCCTTGTCGGCGATCTCGCGGAAGCGGGCGAAGTCGAGCTGGCGCGGGTAGGCCGACCAGCCCGCGACGATGATCTGCGGCTTGTGCTCGAGCGCGAGGCGCTCGACCTCGTCCATGTCGATCAGGTGCGTCTCCGGGGAGACCTCGTACGGGACGATGTTGTAGAGGCGGCCCGAGACGTTGAGCTTCATGCCGTGGCTCAGGTGGCCGCCGTGGGCCAGCGAGAGCCCGAGGATCGTGTCGCCGGGCTGCAGCAGCGCGTGGTAGACGGCCGTGTTGGCTTGGGCGCCCGAGTGCGGCTGGACGTTGGCGTGCTCGGCCCCGAACAGCTCCTTGGCGCGGTCGATCGCGAGCTGCTCGCTCACGTCGACGTGCTCGCAGCCGCCGTAGTAGCGGCGGCCCGGGTAGCCCTCGGCGTACTTGTTGGTCAGCACCGAGCCCTGCGCCTCGAGCACCGCGCGCGGGACGAAGTTCTCCGACGCGATCATCTCGAGCGTGTTCTGCTGACGCGCCAGCTCGGCGTCGAGCACAGCGGCGATCTCGGGATCGACCTCGGCGAGAGGACGATCAAAGAAGTCAGCGGGAAGATCGGTCACAGGCGCCATGGTATCGCTGCGCGCCCCGGGCGGGCGGCGGGGCGGCACCCCGCCGGACACCCTTCCGCTCGCTGGCGCTCGCTGCGGTCGCAACGGTCCGTCGGGGTGCCGCCCCGCCGCCCGCCATGTTGCTCGACGACCATGGTCGGGTGCCCTCACCTCCCTGGAGCTGGTCCGGCTTCTGGCAGCCGCAGCCCGCCGGGGCCAGCTAGTGGTCGAGCTGGCGGGCGAGGGCGCGCCGGTCGACCGCGCCTTCGCGGAGCACGTGCCACGCGCCTTCGGCGGCGTAGCGGGTGAGGTCGACCACCGTCGACGGCGTCCCGGGGAGCGGCCCCGCGTTGAGCAGCAGGTCGCAGCCGGCGGCCAGGACCGGGTTCACGTCGTCCATGGTGGCGGGGTCCTGACGGCCCGGGTGGTTGGCGCTCGTCTGCAGCATCGGCCACGACGTGCGCTCCAGGGCCGCCGCCGTATCGGGCCAGCGGGGCACGCGGAGCCCGAGCACTTCCGGGCTGTCGCCGCACGCGTACGGATACCGCCGCTCGGGGTTGGGCACGATCACCGTGACCGGGCCGGGCAGTAGGCGGCCGACGGCCTCTGCGAGCTCCGGATCGAGCCACGGCGTGGCGGCCAGCGCCAGCTCGATGCGGCTGAAGAGCACGGCCGACGGCTTTTTCGGGTTGCGCCCCTTGAGCGCCCAGAGCCGCTGCAGGGCGATCTCGTCTTCGGGATCGCACGCCAGGCCGTAGACCGTGTCGGTCGGGATGCACGCGATCCCCGAGGCGCGCATGCAGCGCTCCAGCTTGGCCGCGTCTTCGGCGGTGAGCGGGTGAGCGGCGTCTGGCACGGCCCTGGAGCTTATGGGGCTCCGCGGGCGCCGTCCCTGCCCTGGCGGTCCGGGCGTGGTCGGCACTGGCGCGGCGCCCGCCCGGCGGGGCACTACTGTGAGCCCCGTCATTCCTCCGAGGCGCCCGCGCGCCTTCATCGACCGCCCCCGAGGAGCCCCATGGAGATCCGCGCCGCGGTACTCGAAGAGTTCGCCCAGCCCCTGTCCGTCACGACCGTCGAACTGGCCGGGCCGAAGGCCGGAGAGGTGCTCGTGCAGCTGCACGCGTGCGGGATCTGCCACACGGACATGTACACGGCGTCGGGTGTGGACCCGTCCGGCTACACGCAGTGCGTGCTGGGCCACGAGGGCGCCGGCGTCGTCGAGGCCGTCGGCGAGGGCGTCACCTCGGTCGAGCCCGGCGACCACGTCGTCACGCTGTTCTCGCCGCAGTGCGGCAAGTGCGTCAACTGCGTCTCGGGCCGCACCAACATCTGCGTCGCGATCCGCGAGCAGCAGAACCTCGGCTACCTGCCCGATGGCACCGCGCGCCTCTCGAAGCAGGACGGCGAGGAGCTGCGCCACTTCATGGGCTGCTCGACGTTCGCCGAAGCCACGGTCGTGTCGGAGTACTCGCTGGCGAAGGTCTCGAAGGAGGCGCCGCTGTCGACGGCCGCGCTGTTCGCCTGCGGCCTCACGACCGGTCTCGGCGCCGCGATGTACCGCGCGCCCGTCTTCGAAGGCGCGACGGTGGTGGTGTTCGGCGCGGGGATGGTCGGCCTCGGCGCGGTCGCCGGAGCGCGGCTGCAGAACGCCGGCCGGATCATCTGCGTCGACCTCTCGGAAGACCGCCTGGAGCTGGCGAAGCACCACGGCGCCACCGACCTGTGGGTCGCGGGCGACGACACCGTCGACCGCGTGCTGGAGGAGACCGGCGGCTACGGCGCCGACTTCACGTACGAGGCGACCGGCCTCGTCGGCGTCATGCGGCAGGCGGTCGAGTCGGCGCGCCTGGGCTGGGGCACCTGCTGCGTGACCGGTGTTGCCGGCAAGGGCGAAACGCTCGACATCGTTCCCCGCTATCTCATTACGGGACGCACCGTGGTCGGCGCTTCTTTCGGCGGCGTCAAGAGCCGCGAGCAGGTCCCGCAGCTCGTCGACCGCTACTTGGCAGGCGACATCGACGCCGACGCGTTCGTGTCGCACCGCCTCTCCCTCGACGACGTGAACAAAGGGTTCGATCTCATGCACCACCAGGACGGCATCCGCTCCGTCATCGAGTTCGCCTGATGAGCCAGCTCATCATCGAACGCACCGAGGCGCCCGGGTGGACCTCCAACTCCTACCTCGTCGCTGACCGGCCCGGCGGCTACGGCGTCGTCATCGACGCCAATGGCGTCACGCAGCCGCTGATCGTCAAGGCGAAAGAGCTCGACGTCACCGTTGAGGCGATCCTCGTGACGCACCAGCACGCCGATCACATCGCCGGGATCGACGACTACCGGACCGCGTTCGCGGTGCCGGTCTACGCCAGCGCCGTGACGGCGGTGGCGGTTCCGGACCTGCTTCCCGCAGAGGCGGTCGCCGAGGGCGACACGCTCCAGTTCGGCGACCTGACTATCGAGCCGCTGCTGAGCGAAGGCCACTGCGCCGGCCAGCTCGCGTTCCTCGTGAACGGCACCGACTGTTTCACCGCCGACACGATCTTCAAGGGCACCGTCGGCGGCAACTTCGCGCCGGCGAACACCGGCTACGCCGATCAGAAGGCGGCGGCGCTGCGTCTCGCCCAACTGCCCGCTGAGACGGTGCTCCACCCCGGCCACACGCTGCCGACGACCGCCGGCGAGGAGTGGGAGCAGAACCCCTTCATCCGGATCTGGCGCGGCCTGGATCCGGAGGGCACCGAGGAGGTGACGGTGTGGGACCGCAAGGCCACGCTGATCCTTTGGGCCCCCGACTACGACGGCACGAACAAGGCGTGGGTGCGGTTCCACGACACCGGCGAGGACGGCATCACCGGCGGCTCGCAAGTGGTCCGCTAGCCGTTCGCAGCGGGCGATCGGCGCCGGTGCCCGGCTGCAGATACCGGCGGTCGGCGCTCGTCCATCTTTTGGACTAGATCGGCCTCCGGGCGCTGCCTACCGTCGGCGCATGTCGAAACACCACCTTCGCACCACCCTATCGATCACCGCCTGTTCGACCGCCGCGCTCATGTTCGCCGCCGGCTGCGGCTCCGGCGACGGCGCGACCGCCGGATCCACGCCTGAGGCCTCGACGGCCGGCCTGGCGTCGAGCACCCCGACCGGTGGCTCGGACACCACGGCGGGCGCCACCACACCGCCGGGCGAGTTCGCGGTCGGCCAGGAGGTCTCGCTGCTGCAGCAGCAGTTCAGCGAGACCGGCACGAAGTCGTTCGACACGCTGATCGGGGTGACGATCACCAAGGTCGAGCAGGGCAAGAAGTCGGACCTCAAGAACTTCAAGCTCGACGCGCAGGCCAAGCAGGGCACGCCGTTCTACGTGCACGCCAAGTTCGCGAACCAGAGCGACCAGACGTTCAACGGCCAGGGCATGGCTGGCGCGATCAGCGTGAAGACCAGCGACGGCGGACCGGCGACGAAGCTGAGCCTCATCGGCGACTTCGCCAGGTGCGAGGGCTCGCCGCCGAAGACCTTCAAGCCCGGCAAGTCGGCCTCGACCTGCGACGTGTACCTGCTTCCCGCAGGCCAGACCATCGCGGCGGTCCGCCACGGTGACAAGTTCGCCGCCGACTACATCTGGAAGGTCGACTGAGCAGACCGGGAGGGGCCCGTCGTGGGACGGGTCCGCGCCGGTAGCGTGAAGTTGCAATGGCTGCCCCGGTCTTGCTCACGCACCCCAGCTCGCTCGAGCACGACACCGGAAACCACCCAGAACGGGCTGAACGCCTGCGCGCGATCGAGCGTGAGCTCGAGTCGCGCGGCGGGCTCGGCTGGGACCGCCGCGAATCGCCGGCCGCCGCGCGCGAGGCGCTGCTGCGGGTCCATCCCGCTGGCCATCTCGATCAGATCGAACAGCTCGCGCTCGCGGGCGGCGGCAGCATCGACGCCGATACGAGCGTCAGCGCAGGCTCCTGGGAGGCAGCGCTGCACGCAGCCGGCGGCGCCATCGAGGTGGTCGACCTGCTGCTCGGCGGCGGCGACGCGCCGCGCGCCGCCGCTTCGGCCCACCGGCCGCCCGGCCACCACTGCGAGACCAGCCGCGCGATGGGCTTCTGCCTGCTGAGCAACGTGGCCATCGCGGCGCGGCACGCCGTGCAGGCGCACGGCCTGGAACGCGTGATGATCGTCGACTGGGACGTGCACCACGGCAACGGCACCCAGCAGGTGCTCGAGTCCGACCCCACGGTCCTGTTCGCGTCGATCCACCAGTCGCCGCTGTACCCCGGCACCGGTTCGGCGCACGAGGTCGGCACGGGCGATGGCGCCGGCCACACGGTGAACCTGCCGGTGCGCTCCGGTTCGGGCGACGAGACCTTCGTGTCGCTCGTGCAGCACGTGCTCGTGCCGCTGGCTCGCACGTTCGAGCCGCAGCTGCTGCTGATCAGCGCCGGCTACGACGCTCATGAGGACGACCCGCTCGCGACCTGCCGCGTCACGGACGGCGGCTACGCCGCGATGGCCGCCTCGCTGCGGTCGGTCGCCGACGAGTTGGACGCCCCGATCGGGCTCGCCCTCGAAGGCGGGTACGACGTCGACGCGCTGGCGCGCTCCTTCGCCGAGACGCTCGACGTGCTCGGCGCCGATGAGGCGCCCGACGCCCCGGCCGTCACCGACCACTCCGTCGCCGTCGCCGCCCGGGCGCGCGTGGCGGAGTTCTGGCCCGGACTGGGCTAAAGCGGTGTCGGCAAACGGGCTGACGACTGTCACGCCCGCAATCGTCTGTCCAGACTGAAGGTCTTCGGTCAGCAGACGCTCACAGCCGGCGAACTCGGCCGCGGCCAGAATCAGCGAATCCCAGTGCGAGAGCGACGCCATGCGTTTGATCGCGCGCGCCCGGAGCACAAGCTCGGACGTGATCGGAACGGTCGTGAGCCGCGCAAGCGATTCGAGCGCACCGTCGATCTCCTCGTCACCCAGCGGTTCAGGGAGCCGACCGGTCGCGTTCGCGAACTCCGACAGAACCTGGGCGCTGATCACGGCCTGCTCGCCCGGCACCGCAGCGAACGCGTCCATCGCCTGCCGCTGCTTCGCAGCGTCCGCCGCGTCGAACATGTAGACCAACACGTTGGTGTCGAAGAATGTCCGGTCAGCGGCCATAGAGGTCCTCGCGCGTCCAGCGGCGGCCTGCCTGGCCGCTACTGGCGGTCGAGCGGCGCGCCCGCGCGAGGAGGTCTTTCGCGGCCGCGTCGGGCCCGGTGCCCGTCGCATAGGCGGTCAAATGGGACCGCACAACCGCGTTGACCGACGTACCTTCGGTCACAGCGCGCACGCGGGCCCGACGAAGCAGGTCATCATCCAGAGCCACGGTCAGGTTCGCCACGGGATCAGCGTAGCACTGGATCCGTGTAACGCTGGCCGTTTGACTCAGGCCAGCAGCCGCAGCGCAGCTTGCTGCTCGGCGCTGAGCGGCCAAAGATCGTCGCGCAGGCCCCAGCTCACGCGGTCGTGGCCAGCCAGATCGCGCTCGGTCGCCGCGCGGTAGCCCGCGGCCTGGAGCAGGGCCCGGACAGGCTCGCCTTGCTGGTGGCCGTGCTCGATCAGGAGCAGGCCGACGTGTCGCTCGCGCGCCTGGATGATCAGCGGGCGGATCACATCGAGGCCGTCGGCGCCGGCGTACAGCGCGTGCTGCGGCTCGTGGCCGAGCTCCGGCGCGAGGTCGCCCTTGGTCGTCTCTTCGACGTAGGGCGGGTTGGAGACCACCACCTCCCCGCTCCAGTCGCCAAGCAGCGGCGCGTGCTGGAAGCCGATCGGTTTGCTCCCCGGGTGGACGTGCCGCTCGGCGTTCTTGCGGGCGACCTCAAGGGCGTGCTCGTCGATATCGCTGGCGGTGAGCTGCAGGTCGGGGCGGCGGCAGGCCAGGCTGACGACCACCGCGCCGCTGCCCGTGCCGACGTCGATCACCGTCGCGTCCTGCGGCGCCAGCGCCGCCGCCAGCTCGACGAGGAGCTCGGTCTCCGGCCGCGGCACGAGGACGCGCCGGTCGACGTGCAGCTCGAGTTCGTCGAACCAGCGCGTCTCCGTCAGGTAGGCGACGGGGATGCGGTCGGCGGCGCGGTGCCGCAGCAGCGCTTGGGCCCGCGTGAGCTGCGCGCTGTCGAGCAGCGGGTCGTCGAGGAACATGCGGTGCCGGTCGGTGCCGAGCGCATGCGCGACGAGCAGCTCAGCGTCGAGCCGCGGCGTGTCGACCCCGGCCTCGCGCAGTTCCGGCGTCCACCGGCGAACGAGGTCGGTGGCGCGAATCCTCAGACCTTCTCGGCCTGTTCGGCCAGGCGCGCGCGGCGCTCGTCGGCCTGGAGGGCGTCGGTGAACTCGTCGAGCTCGCCGACGAGGATCTTGTCGAGCGCGTGCACGGTCAGCTTGATGCGGTGGTCGGTCACCCGCCGCTCACCGTAGTTGTAGGTCCGGATCTTCTCGGCACGGTCGCCGGTGCCGACCTGCGCCTTGCGGCCGGCCGACAGCTCCGCCTGCTGCTCGGCGATCGCGCGCTCAAGCAGGCGGGCGCGCAGGACGCGCATCGCCTTCTCGCGGTTCTGCAGCTGGCTCTTCTCGTCCTGCATCGCGACCTGGACGCCCGTGGGCTTGTGCGTGATGCGCACCGCGGAGTCGGTCGTGTTCACCGACTGGCCGCCTGGGCCGCCGGAGCGGTAGACGTCGATCTGCAGGTCGTTCTGGTTGATCTCGACATCAACCTCATCGGCCTCCGGGAGCACGGCGACGGTGGCCGTCGACGTGTGGATGCGGCCCTGCGACTCGGTGGCGGGGACACGCTGCACGCGGTGCGTGCCACCCTCGTACTTGAAGACCGAGTAGGCGCCGTCGCCCTTGACGGCGAAGGTGTATTTGCCCTCGTCGACTTCCATCGGCTCGACCTTGAACCCGCGGCGCTCGGCGTAGCGCGAGAGCATCCGGTAGAGGTCGCCGGCCCAGATCGCGGCTTCGTCGCCGCCTGCGCCGCCGTTGATCTCGACGATCACCGGCTTGTCGTCGTTCGGGTCGGGCTCGACCATCGCGAGGCGGATCTCTTCTTCGAGCTCGATCAGCCGCGCCTCCGCGGTCTTGAGCATCTCGCGGACCTCGGGGTCCTCTTCCTCGGCGAGCATCTCCCGGGCGCCTTCGGCGTCGCCGGTCATCTGCACCCACTCCTCAGCCAGCGCGTTGGCGGGCTTGAGGTGGTTGTAGCGCCGGCCGGCGTCCGCGTACTTCTCGCGGTCGCCAATGACGGCCGGGTCGCTCATGGCGGCCTCGGCTTCCTTGAAGCGCAACTGGATCTGTTCGACAAGGCCGCTCAGCATCGGCAGCCCAGTCTACGGCCATGCCGCGCGACAAGCTGCGCGACAGGCGTCGCCGCGGCCTGCGCGGCCTCCTTGGGCTGCGAGCGCCGCTCAGGCGGCGAGGTCGAGCCCGGCGCGCTGCGCGGCCGGCGCCTGGCGGGGGTCGCCGTAGGCCAGCACGCGCTCAAGCGCGGCGATCGCGACCTGGAGCTGGTCGCGCGTCGGCTCGCGGGTCGTGAGGCGCTGGAGCTGCATGCCCGGCCACATGAGGACGCGCGCGAGCCTCAGGTCGCGGCGGCGCCCCATCCACTTGATCAGCTCGAAGGAGAGCCCGGCCACGAGCGGGATGCCGAGGACGCGCGAGAGCAGCAGCCAGCCGAGCGGGAGGTTGCCGAGCGGCACGAACACCGCGAACGACACCACCATCACGAGCAGCATGAAGCTCGTGCCGCAGCGCGGGTGCAGGCGGCTGAAGCGCGCGGCGTGCTCGGGGGTCAGCGGCTGGCCCGCTTCGAGGCAGGCGATCGACTGGTGCTCGGCGCCGTGGTACTGGAACACGCGCTGGAGATGCGCCATCCGCGAGACGAGCCAGATGTAGCTGATGAAGATCGTCAGGCGCGTGGCCTTCTCCACCGCGACGAACTCGATGCTCCCTGGCAGCGAGTCGCCGGCGATCAGCTTCACGAGCGTGGCGGGCAGCAAGAAGAACAGGCCGACCGCCAGCGCGAGCCCGGCGGCGACGGTGGCCGCCCAGGCCAGGCCGGTGAGGGCTTTGGCTTCGCCCTCCGGCGTCTGGGCGTTGGCGGCGATGCCGAGCGCGCGGATCCCGATCCCCATCGACTCGACCAGCGCGACAGCTCCGCGGATCACGGGCCTTCTGAGGATGGCGTGTCGGGCGAGGACGGACTCGGCGGGCTCGTCGACGATCGCGATCCCGCCAGGGTCGACGGGATGGCTCTCCGGCAGGCGCACGGCGACGGCCCAGTGCTTGGGGCCGCGCATCATCACGCCTTCGAGGACGGCCTGGCCGCCCACGGGCAGGTCGCGGGGTGCGTCGGAAGCGGCGCTCACACCCTGTCTATCGGCAGCCGAGGGCCAGGCCAGAGCGCCAACTCGTCCGGAGACGGCGCCAGAACGAGAACGGGCGCGGAGCCAGCTGGCCCCGCGCCCGTTCGACGCTTGGATGCGCGCGAGTGCTTACTCGGCGGCAGCGGCCTCAGCGGCCGGCTCAGCCGGAGCCTCGGCAGCCGGGGCGGCCTCGGGAGCCGGAGCCGGAGCGGCGGCGCCTGCGCCGGCCTCAGCGGACTTCTGCGGGGCAGCAGCGGCCGGCTTGGCGGCAGCGGCACGGCGGCGGAAGCGCTCAACGCGGCCACCGGTGTCCATGAGCTTCTGCTTGCCCGTGTAGAACGGGTGGCACTGCGAGCAGATTTCGACGCTGATCTTCGCTTCGGTCGAGCGGGTCGTGAAGCTGTTGCCACAGGTGCAGGTGACCTGCGACTCGACGTACTCGGGGTGGATCTCGGTCTTCATGAGAAAGGCCTTTGGAAGGTAGGTCCGCAGCCAGGCCCGATCACGGTGCCTCGTCTACGGCGGACCAAGCAGTCTAGCGGCGTCTCAGCCGCGGCGGTGCTTGGCGGCGCGCTGCGCCTTGGCGCCGCTGCAATCGACGGTTGCCACCTGGTCAGCGGTGAGCGTCTCGGGCGCGGCGCCGTCCTCTTGGACGCTGACGATCACGGGGCCGGCGCAGGTCGCGTTCAGGGCGACCGCCGCGCGGTTGGTCGTGCCGCCCTTGAGCGCGCCGAAGCGCGCGCTGGCGAGGACCTGGCGGGTGTCGGCCGTCGACACAGTGATCGTGAAGGGCTCGGACGCCAGGCGGCCGAGGTTCTTGACCGGCACGATCAAGCTGTCGGCGCTGGCCGCTTTGACGACCTCGACTTTGCCGAGCGCCAGCGTCGGCGTGAACAGCGGCTGCTTGCAGGGGACGTACTTGCGCGCGGTGCGCGTCACGACCTTGCCGCCCGAGTCGATCGCGCGCGACTCGACGACGACGCGGTACTCGTAGCCCTCGGTCAGGTTCGGGATCGTCTTCGTGAGCTTGAGGCCGGCGCCTGCTGCCTCGGTGGTCTCCCACTTTTTCGTGGTTGACGGGTCCTTGAACAGGAGGGACTTCCAGCGCGTCTTGCCCTGGCGGGCCTGCACGGAGAACCGCATGGTGACCCGGTCGCCGGTGGTGCCGAGCAGCGCGAGCGCGGTGACGGTCGCGCTGCGGTCGGTCGCGGCGGGGCCGATCGCGCAGTTCTTGGACTCGATGGTCAGCGTTGGCGGCGCCGCCTTCGGGGCGACGCGGGCGCTGGAGTCAGCAGCCAGGACGCCGCCCATGGCAAGCGCAAGCGCGAGCATGGACGAGACGAGGCTGAAAGGAGAGCGAGCAGTGAGCAACGAAGTCGGGGGATTCGGTAGCCGAGGGGGATCGTAATGCTAGAACCCGGTCACGCACGAAAGGTTGCGGACGCCCGTTGCCAGATAGACGACCTGGTAGGCGGGGCCGTCGCCGCCTTCGGGCGGGGTGAGGCGGCCGCCGCGGGCGGTGATCGCGCCGCACTGCACGCAGTTGGTGTAGTTGACGATCACGTCGACGTGGCCCGTCTCCGGGGCGTCTTCCGGGATCTCGTACACGCCGGCGGGGCACATCCACTTCCACGTCTCGGCGACTTCGCGGGCGACGTTCTTCTCGATCCGGATGTGGCTCGGAGCGTCGTCGCGGGTGGCGTTGCCGGTGATGAACACCGATGAGAGCTTGTCGAACGTGTACTTGCCGTCGGCCTTGGGGTAGAGATCGGCAGCGCGCTTGCCCTCTTCGGGCACGAACTGCACGGTCTCGGCGTCCAGGTGGCTGCTCTTGCGGCCGCCCGGGATCTTGCCCTTGGTGATGATGTCGATGCCGGCCTTGGCCAGGTTGAACGGCATCGAGGAGCCGCCGACCAGCTGCATGTTGTTGCGGACCTCGAAGAGGCGCTTGCCGACGATGTCGCTCTCGGCGATGGCCGTCTCGTAGGAGGAGACGTCCTTCTGGCCGAGCTTGAGGGACTTGTAGATCTCCTCGGCGGCGATGATGCCGGACTGGATCGCCATGTGGACGCCCTTGAGCGACGCCATGTCGATCATGCCGCCCGACTCGCCGACCAGGACGGCGCCCGGCATGGAGAGCTTGGGTTGCGACCAGAAGCCGCCGCCCTGGATGGCCTTGGCGCCCCAGGCGGTGCGCTCGCCGCCTTCGAGGATCGCGCGCAGCTTCGGGTGCTGCTTGACGGTCTGGAGCATGTCGTGCGCCGAGACGGTCGCGTCGGGCGTCGCCAGCGGGACGACGATGCCGATCGACACCTCGTTCTCGCCGTACGGGTAGACCCAGCCACCGACGCCGGTCTCGTGCCACTTGCCGTTGGAGCGGCCCGGCCAGCCGAAGAAGTGGACGACCTTGTCCCACTGCTTGGTGGTCTTCCAGACTTCCTTGGCGCCGAGCTTCCACACGGGCGGCTCGTTGCCTTCGGCGAGGTCGAAGTGCTGGATCGCAGCACCGGTGAGGTGGCCCCAGTTGCCCTCGGCGAGGACGGTCTGGCGGGCGTGGACTTCCATGCCCGGCTCGAAGTTGCCGAGCTCCTGGCCTTCCTTGCCGCGGCCCTTGTCGCCGGTGACGACGCCCTGGACGGCGCCGTCCTTGACGAGCAGCTTGGCGGCTGCGGTCTCGGTGAGGATGTAGGCGCCGGACTCTTCAGCCTTCTCGGCCATCCAGCGGCAGAGCTGGCTGATCGAGGTCACCCAGTTGCCGTGGTTCTGGAAGTTCGGCGGGGTCGGCCCCGGCATCGGGCGGGTGCCCTTCTCCGTGAGCCACCAGACGTCGTCCTTCTCGTTGACCCAGCGCACGGCCGGGAGCTCGGTCAGGTCTTCGTCCGGGAAGAGGGACTTGAGCGGACCCGGCTTCATCACCGCGCCGGACAGGTTGTGCGCACCGCACGCCTTGCCCTTCTCGATGACGGCGACGGGAACCTCGCCGAGCGACTCCAGCAGCTCCTCGTCTTCAGCAAGGAGCTGCAGGAGGCGGTTGGCGGCGGCCAGACCGGCCGGCCCACCACCGACGATCGCGACGCCGACCTCGATGGCCTCGTCCTCGCCGGCCTCGGGGGCGGCGATGAACTCGGCGAGCGGGTCGACCGGCGGCGGGAACTCTGCCGGAGCGTGTCCGTTGGTGGTGGCGGCCATAGTGTCTGCCTTAGCCCTTCTTGGCCTTGATGGCCTCGGTCAGCGCGGGAGCGATCGCGTGGAGATCACCGACGACGCCGAAATCGGCGAACTCGAAGATCGGAGCGTTCTCGTCCTTGTTGATGGCGAGCACGTTCTCGGACGACTGCATGCCGACCTTGTGCTGGATCGCGCCCGACACGCCGAGACCGACGTAGAGCTTCGGGGCGACGGACTTGCCGGTCTGGCCGATCTGGCCCGCGTACGGGAACCAGCCGGCGTCGACGACCGCGCGGGTCGCGGCGACGGCGCTGTTGCCACCGAAGGCGGCGGCGAGCGCGTCGGCGATCGAGAAGTTGCCCGCCTCACCGAGGCCGCGGCCACCGGTGACGAGGATCGAAGCGTCCTCGATGTTGACGTCAGCACCGCGCTGCTCGCCACGGACCTTGAGGGTCACCTGGCCAGCGGCAGCGCCGATCGGCGCGTCGAAGGCCTCGACCGTCGCGGAACCGCCGGTCTCCTTGACCTCGAAGGCGTTGGTGCGGGCGACGATGACGCCCTTGCCCGGGTAGTGCGACTGCGAGAGCAGGGTGTCGCCGAAGATCGGGCGCTCAGCGACGAGCTTGCCGCCGTCGACCTTGATCTCGGTGACCTCGACGGTCACGCCGGCGCCGATGCGGGCAGCGAGGCCCGCGCCGATCTCGAAGCCGAGGAGGCCGCCGCCGAAGAGCACGTAGTCGTAGCCCTTGGCTTCGACGAGCGCGGCGATGGCGTCGATGGCGGTCGCGGCGATGCCTTCCGGAGCGTCGACCGTGTAGACGGTCTTCGCGCCGACGGCACCGGCCTGGTCGCCGAGGCCGGCGACGTCGGTGCCGACGAGGACGGCGTCAGCCTGGCCGCCGAGCTCGGCAGCGAGCTCGGCCGCCTTGGAGATGGCGCCCTTGCTGTTCTTGTTGATCTGACCCTCGTGGGCGAGGGCGTAAACCAGGATGTTGGCCATGATTTGGTTCCTTCTCCCTTAGACGAGCTTGCGCTCGTCGAGCCAGGCGACGATCTGCTCGACCGTGGCGGCCGTGTCCTCGTCGGTGATGATCGTGCCGCCGGCCTTCTGCGGCGGGGACTGGAAGTCCTTGCACTGCACGCCGGAGCCGGCCGTGCCGACCTTGGAGGCGTCGATGCCGGCGTCGGCGAGCGTGAGCTTCTCGACGGGCTTCTTCTTGGCGCCCATGATCGCCTTGAGCGACGGGTAGCGCGGCTCGTTGATCGCGTCGCCGACCGAGATGACGGCCGGGAGCTTGACCTCGACGGTGTCGTAGCCGTACTCAGCCTGGCGCTCAGCGGTGATCGTGTCACCGGCGAGGTCGAGCTTGACGACCTGCGAGAGGGCCGGCTGGCCCAGGAACTCGCCCACGACCGAGCCGACGGCGTACGAGCCGCCGTCGTCGGACTGCTGGCCGAGGAGGACGAGCTCAGGCGACTCGCGCTTGATCAGCTCAGCCAGGGCGTAGCCGGTGGCGACGACGTCGGAGCCGGCGAGGCCCTCGTCGGACAGGTGGATGGAGCGGTCAGCACCACGCGAAACGGCGCCCTGCAGGGTGCGCGACGCGCTGTCGGGGCCGACGGTGACGGCGACGATCTCGGAGACGTCGGCGCCGCCCTCCTTGATGACGACGGCAGCTTCGAGCGCGTGCGTGTCGTACGGGTTCAGGGCCTTCTCACCGCTGCGGTCGATCGTGCCGTCGGCACCGATGGACTTCGCGACTGCGGCGTCGGGAACCTCTTTGACCAGGACCAAGATCTTCAAAGCGGATCTTCCTCTAGTGGCGGGTGTGCGCGGCGCTTGGATGCACGGTGCGGGAGCTGCTCCAGGAGGAGAGGCTCACACGCTCCGGACGGCGCCGTTGATGAAATCGATGATGTCTTGAGTCGGGGAACCCGGCGTGAAGACCTCGGCGACACCGAGCTTCTTGAGCTCGGGGATATCGTCGCCCGGGATGGTGCCGCCGACGGTGACGAGCACGTCGTCCGCGTCTTCGGCCTTGAGCAGTTCGACGACCTTGGGGACCAAGGTCATGTGCGCACCCGAGAGGATCGACAGCCCAACGGCGTCGGCGTCCTCCTGGAGCACGGTTTCGACAATCTGTTCCGGGGTCTGGTGCAGGCCGGTGTAGATGACTTCCATGCCTGCGTCACGCAAGGCACGGGCGATGATCTTGGCACCGCGGTCGTGGCCATCGAGACCAGGCTTGGCGACGACGACGCGGATCTTGCGGACGGAGGCTTCGCTCATGGGTGATCGGGCCCCACGCCGCTAGGGCACTGCGCGAGGCCCGCGGATCCTACTTGGCTTAGCTACTCCGGCGTCGGCTCGTCAGTTCGGGCGCCTGACGCCCCGTCAACAGGCGTACTGCGGCGGACACGGCCAGGAGCGCCACCACCGCGGCGGTACCGGCTGTCACCTGCCGCGTGAGCTGGTCGATCGAGAGGACTTCCCACCCTTCGCGGCGCGCGACCGCCCGCAACGCGCGGTCGGGGTTGACGGCCACCGGGTGACCAACAGCACGCAACATCGGCAGGTCGGAGACCGAATCCGAGTACGCGGTGGAGGTGTCGAGCGACAGCCCGTGCTCGGCGGCGAGCTCCTCCATGGCGTGGACCTTGGCCTCGCCGTAGATAAACGGGCCGCCGGCGTTGCCCGTGTAGCGGCCGTCGACGATCTCCGAGCGGGTGCCGACCGCCCCGTCGAGCTCGATGACCTCAGCGAGCAGGTCAGCGAACTCCTGGCTGGAGGCCGTCACGAGGTAGACGGGCTCGCCGCGGCGCTGGTGCGCGTGCGCGCGGTCGAGGACCTCGGGGTAGATCCGCGGCAGGACCCGTTCCAGCACGGCCGTGGAGATGTCCGACAGGCGCTCCTGCTCGACGCCGCGGACGTAGCCGCCGACCCGGGTGCGGACGGCGTCGGTCGTGGCGTCGTCGAGGCCCCAGAGGCGGAAGCGGGCCGAGACCACGGCGTCGCGGAGCAGCTGGCGCCGCGAGACGATGCCCGCGCGCGTCATCTCGATCAGGATCGAAAAGCCGCTGGAGCCCGAGACGAGCGTGCGGTCGAGGTCGAAGAAGGCAGCAGGCTGCGTGGCCTGGGCCGTGCCAGCGCTTGCGGCAGCAGCCGGGTCGGCGGGCGTGGACTCGTCTGGCGTGGCCGTGCTCACGGGCTCAATACTCACGCACTGGCTACGGCCGTGCGTCGCTCCCGGCTCACTGCGCGCAGAACGCGCGAAGGCGCGCCCCGGCCTGAGCCAGAGCGCGCCCCGTGCGGAACCGAAGAGGCGCTGGGCGGAACACCCACGGGCGGTGGGTGGGCCCGCCTTGCGAGGTTCCTGTGCTCGTTTCTCCGAAACGCGCGTTCAGCGACGTGGCGCCCTACGAGCCGACGCGCACGATGATCGCGTCGCCCTGGCCACCGCCGGAGCAGATGGCCGCGACGCCGAGGCCGCCGCCGCGGCGGTTCAGCTCGAGCACGAGCGAGCCGACGATGCGGGCGCCCGACATGCCGAGCGGGTGGCCGAGGGCCACGGCGCCGCCGTTGACGTTCACGTTCTCGGGCGTCAGGCCGAGCGCGGTCATCGAGTTGAGTCCGACGGACGAGAACGCCTCGTTGAACTCCCAGAGGTCGATGTCGTCGACCGTCAGGCCGGCGCGGTCGAGCGCCTTCTTGGCGGCAGCGGCCGGGGTCTTGGCGAGGTACGGGAAGTCGTCGGCGACCTGGGCGTGGCCCACGATCTCGCCGAGGATCTGCTTGCCGTTCTTCTGCGCCCACTCCTCGGAGGCGAGCACGAGCGCGGCGCCGCCGTCGTTGACCGACGGGGAGTTGCCGGCGGTGTGCGTGCCGTCCTTCACGAGACCGCGGAGCTTGGAGAGCGACTCGGCGGTCGTGCCCTCGCGCGGGCCCTCGTCGTGCTCGACGATGGTGTCGCCCTTGCGGCCCGGAACGGTCACGGGGACGATCTCGGCCGGGAGGTTGCCGTTCTCACGGGCGGCCAGCGCGCGCTCGTGGGAGCGGGCGGCGAACTCGTCGAGCGACTCGCGGGTGATGCTGAGCTCGTCGCCGACCTCGGTCGCCTCGACGTACATCTGCTTGCCCGTGAAGGCGTTCGTCAGACCGTCGTACTGCATGAGGTCGATCATCGTGGCCGGGCCCATGCGGAAGCCGTTGCGCGAGCCGGGCAGCGCGTGCGGGGCCTGCGACATCGACTCCATGCCGCCGCCGACCGCGACATCGACTTCGCCGGCGCGGATGTGCAGGTCGGCGATGGCGATGGCGCGCATGCCGGAGGCGCACACCTTGTTGATGGTCTCCGAGGAGACGCCGATCGGGATGCCGGCGGCGATCTGCGCCTGGCGCGACGGGATCTGGCCGGCGCCGCCCTGCAGCACCTGGCCCATCACGACGTGCTCGACCTCCTCCGGCGCGACACCAGCGCGCTCGAGAGCGCCGCGGATCGCGATGGAGCCCAGCTCGGTAGCGGGCAGGGAGGACAGGCCTCCGCTGAGCTTGCCGATCGGGGTGCGCGCGGTCGACAGGATCACGGTCTTAGCCATGTGAAAAGAGCCTTCTCCGAAGGGGGCGGTCGGCCGCGGAGCATAGGGAACCGGGCTTGGCGTGTGCAGCCCGGGCGCGGAACCGCTCGTCGCTTTACGATTCTGGGCGTGGCAGACGGCGACCTCCTCGAACGCGCAGAACAGCAGAGCGCCATCGAGGGTGCGCTCGCCGCCTCACGCCGTGGCGACGGGCACGTCCTCGTCATCGAAGGCGCAGCCGGGATCGGCAAGAGCCGCCTGCTGCAGGAGCTGCGCGAGACCGCCGCGCCCGCTCAGCGGGTCCTCTACGCGCGAGCGAGCGAACTTGAGCGCGGGTTCGCGTTCGGCGTCGTGCGCCAGCTGTTCGAGGGCGTCATCCGCGACGCCGAGCTCGGCCCGGTCGCGCTCGACGGAGCCGCCGTGACGGCGCGCGACATCTTTGAGGAGGCTCCCGGCCAGGAGCGGGCCGCCAGCTACGCGATCCTGCACGGCCTCCACTGGCTAGCCGTGAACCTGGCCGAGACCCAGCCGCTGGTGCTCGCGGTCGACGACCTGCACTGGTGCGACCCCTCGTCGCTGCGGTTCCTGACCTACTTGGGCCGCCGCCTGGAGAACACGCCGATCCTGCTCGCGGCGACGACACGGCCGATCCCGCCCGCGGCGGCGGATGCGAGCTTGATCGCCGAGCTGCTGTCGGACCCCCTCGCGGTCCACCTCTTCCCGCAGGCGCTGTCGGAGGGCGCGACGCGGTCGCTCTTGCAGGACCAGCTCGGCACCCACGTGGATGGGCCGTTCGCCGCCGCGTGCTTCCGCGCGACCGAGGGCAACCCGCTGATGCTGCGCCAGCTGGCGCGCTCGCTGCAGGCCGAGAACACCGAGCCGACCGCCGCCAACGCCGACAACGTCCGCCGCGCCGCCCACCGCGCGCTCGCCCGCACGGTGCTCGCCCGGGTCGGCCGCTATTCGCCGCAGGCGATTGAGCTCTCGCGGGCGATCGCGGTCCTCGGCGACACCGCGACCATCCCGCAGGCCGCGCAGCTCGCTGGCCTGACCGAGGAGGAGGTCGAGCCCGCCTGGAGCGAGCTCGTCGACGCCGAGATCCTGCGCCGCAACCAGCTGTCGTTCGTGCACGCGCTCGTCCGCGACGCCATCTACTTCGACATCCCCGAACCCGGCCGGATCGCGCTGCACGCGCGGGCCGCGCGGGTGCTCGACGCCACCGGGTCGACGCCGGAGCGCGTCGCCAGCCAGCTGGCGTTCACGCCGCCGAGCGCCGATGCATGGGCGACAGAGATCATGGTCCAGGCGGGCGACGCGGCGCTCAGCCGCGGCGCGCCGGATGCCGCCGCCGCCCACTTCCGGCGCGCGCTGCTCGAACCGCCGGCCACGCGCGAGCAGAAAGCCGAGATCATGACCCGGCTCGCCGCGGCGGCCTACGACGTGAACGCCACCGAGGCGATCCGCGTCCTCGACGAGGTCATCCCGCTGCTCGACGACGTGCGCGAGCGCGGCGAAGCGCAGCTCTGGCTCGTCCAGGCCCTCGCGCTGACCGACCAGTGGGACCGCGCCGCCCAGCTCTGCCGCGACGCCGGCGCCGGGCTGACCGACGACGAGGCCGACCTCGCCGCGGCGTTTCTCGCGGTCCGCACCGTCACCGCGCTGTTCGGCGCCGACGACCCGGAGGCGCTCGAGACCGTCTCCCAGCACCGCGAGCTGCCTGAATCGGGGGCGAGCCTCGGCCACCGCTTGCAGGCGGGCCTGGCCGCCCTGATCTGGGCGTACGAGGGCGGCACCGCGCAGGAGTGCACCGAGCTGGCGTACCAGGCGCTGGCGACCGACGCGTCGATCTTCCGGCGGCACACGCTCGTGTCGGTCTCGCCGCTGTACCTCCTCGCCGTGGGCGACTACCCCGGCAGCCTCGACGTCTGGGACCGCATCCGCGCTGACGCCCATCGCAGCGGCTCGCCGATCCTGCACCTCAACCTCGACATGTGGCTCGGCGTCACCCAGCTGCGCCGCGGCGACCTGCGCTCCGCCGTTGAGGGGATCGCGGGCGCGATGCGGATCGGCCATACCTGGGGCACGGGCCTCGAAGGCCTGCGCTACCACCAGTCCCATCTCGCTGAGGCGCTGGTCGCCCGCGGCGACCTCACCGCGGCGCGCGCGGAGCTGATCCCTGGGCGGCCAGACGCCGGCAGCGAGACGCTCGGCGCCCTGCTCTGGCACCGGGCGCACGCCAGCCTGCTGCTGGCAGAGGGCGACGCCGCCGAAGCGCTTGCCGCCGCGCAGACGCTGGAGCGCCGGTCGGCCTGGATGGCGTCGCCCGTCGGCGTCGACCACCGCCCGCTGAAGGCGACGGCCCTGTTCCGCCTCGGCGAGGAGGCCGCGGCCGAGCAGGTCGCCCTCGACGGCCTGCGGACGGCCCAGATCTGGGGTGCTCCGAGCGCCGTCGGCGCTGCCCTGCGCGTGCTCGGCGAGGTGCGGGGCGCCGCGGGACTCGACGACCTGCGCCGATCAGTGGAGGTCCTCGACGGATCGGTCTCGCGCCTGGAGCTCGCCAAGTCGCTGCTGTCGCTCGGCGCTGCGATCCGCCGCAGCCGCCAGCCCACGGAGGCCCGCGAGCACCTCGACCGCGCGTTCGAGCTAGCCGAGGCGTGCGGTTCGCCGGCGCTCGCCGAGCAGGCCCGCACCGAGCTGGCGGCGACCGGAGTCCGGCGCCGCACCGCCGACGCGTCTGGCCCGGACGCGCTCACGCCGAGCGAGCGCCGGGTCGCCGATCTGGCCGCCGAAGGCCGCACGAACCGCGAGATCGCGCAGGCGCTGTTCGTGACCCCGAAGACCGTCGAAGTGCACCTCTCGGCGACCTACCGCAAGCTCGGCATCGCCTCGCGGCACGCGCTGCCGGGCGCGCTCAGCGGGGTGAGCTGACGTGGCCGACAGCCCGCTGCTCGAGCGCGACGGCCAAGCCGCGCAGATCGACGAGGCGCTTGCCGCCTCGCGCCGCGGCGACGGCCGCGTGCTCGTGATCGAAGGCCCGCCGGGGATCGGCAAGAGCCGGCTGCTGTCGGAGCTGCGTGAGCGCAGCCGGTCGGGGCAGCGTGTGCTCGCGGCCCGCGCCAGCGAGCTCGAACGCAGCTTCGCGTTCGGCGTCGTGCGGCAGCTGTTCGAAGGGATCGTGCGCGACCCCGAGCTGGGGCCGAAGGTCCTGCAGGGCGCGGCGACGTCGGCGGCTGACATCTTCGAGGACACGCCGCGCGACGAGCGCGCCGCGAGTTTCGCGCTGCTGCACGGCCTCTACTGGCTGACGCTCAACCTCGCCGAGGACCAGCCGCTCGTCCTCGCGATCGACGACCTGCACTGGTGCGACGCGTCGTCGCTGCGGTTCCTCGCCTACCTCGGGCGCCGCCTCGAGGACTCCCCCACCCTGCTCGCCGCGACGACGCGCCCGCTGCCGCCTGCCAGCGTCGACGCCGACCTGCTCGCGGAGCTGCTCGCCGAGCCGAACGCGACGCACGTCTACCCGCAGGCGCTGTCGGCTGAGGCGGTCACCAGCCTGCTCACCGGCGAGCTGGGCTCGAC
>JAEYAL010000362.1 GCA_023404805.1 Actinomycetes bacterium
GGCCGAGGCCCTCGCTGCGGCGGCGGCCGCGCAGGGGCCCGTCGCGTTCCGCGTGCTCGACGCCGCCGGCGCGGTCCTCGCACAGGCGTCAGCGCAAGCCGCGCCGCTCGACCTCGGCGCGTCCTACGACGCCGCGAGCGCCGACCCCGACACGGTGACCTCGGCGCTGCTGCCGCTCAGCGGCGGCGTCGCACGCGTCGAGGCGGTCGTCGACGGCCGCATCGTCGCGCAGCTCGACCGCGGCAGCGCTCCGGCCATCACGTTCGCCTCGCCGGCCGCGGGCGCCACGCTCCCCGCAAGCGGGCCGTTCAAGCTCGACGCGCGGATCAGCGACCCCGACGGCGACCCGCTCACCTCGACCGTCGAGGCGTCCTACGACGCCGGCGCCACCTGGACCGGGCTCATCACCACCTCAGACCCCGCTGCGCTCGCGTTCGACGCCGCGGTCCTGCGGCCGACCGCGTCCGGCGCCGGCCGCCTGCGCGTGACCGTCCGAGACGGGTTCCATCAGGTCAGCGCGACCAGCGGGCCGCTCACGTTCCCCGGGCCGCCAGCGGGCGTCGAGATCAGCGGTGCCCCGGCCACCGGCCGCAAGACCTGGAAGCTCGTGCGCGGCGAGGGCACCGTGCTCACCGCTGAGCTGGTCGGCCGAGCGAGCGGACCGGTCCGGTGGACCTCCGGCGGGCGCAGGCAGTCCGGCTCCAAGCGCGTCGGCACCGGCAGCACCTTCCTGCCGGGCAGGCTCAAGCCAGGCCGCCACACCCTCTACGCATCGGCCAAGGCGGGCAAGCGGACCGTGCGCTCCGCGCCGCTCAAGCTGCGCGTGGTGCCGTCGCCGCTCACGAAGACCGACAAGCGCCGCCGCTGAGCTGCCTGCGACACATGGCGGTGCCGCGCGCGAGCGCAGTTTTGGCGCGTCCACCCCTGCAAGTTTGCAGAGGGGTCTGCATATCTGCAGGGGGTGGGGCGCCAAGACTGCCGGATACCGTCGGTCTTCAACGACTCGGAAATTCTGATTCACGCCAGCCGTTGGCGCGTTTAGGGTGTCGCGCATGCCAACCTTCAGACTCAACGGGACGCGCCTGCTTGAAGTCGACATCGCCAACGAGGGCTTCCGCGCCCTCAACGGCTCGATGGTCGCCTACACGGGCCAGGTCCAGTTCAAGCGCCAGGGGATGACTGCCGGAGGCGGCGGCATCTTCGGCGCCGCCAAGCGCAAGCTCTCGGGCGAATCGGTCACGCTCATGGACTGCACCGGCAGCGGGACGGTCTACATCGCCAACGAGGCGCAGGAGATCAACCTCGTCGAGCTCAATGGCGAGACGCTGTTCGTCGAGGCGAGCAACCTCGTCGCCCTCTCCTCGTCGATCCAGACCGACGTCAAGTTCAACGGCCTGCGCGGCATGAGCACGGGCCAGGGGCTCGCGACCACCGTCGCGACCGGCAACGGCACCCTGGCGATCACGACCGACGGCCCGGCGATCATCCTCGAGGTCTCGCCTGGCCAACCGCTGTGCGTCGACCCGCAGGCCTACGTCTGCCACAAGGGCCAGCTCCAGCAGGACTTCATCACCGACGTCAACTGGCGGACCGCGATCGGACAGAACTCGGGCGAGTCGTTCCAGCTGCGCTTCCAGGGGCAGGGCGTCGTCTACATCCAACCGGCCGAGCGCCAGGGCGGGATTGATCTCTGATGGCACAACTCGAGAAGATCAACGGCAAGATGGTCTCCGCGCAGATCACGCCGGGTGAGACCGTCTACGCGCGCAAGGGCGCGATGCTCAGCTACACCGGCGAGGTGCAGTTCGTGCCGTCGACGACTGCTGGCCAGGGCATGGGCGGGTTCGTCGGGCGCATGGTCGCCGGCGAGAGCGTCCCGCTGATGATCGCCCAGGGCCACGGCCTCGTGCTGTTCGGCCACGGCGGCTTCCAGACCAAGATCGTGCAGCTCGACGGGGTGAACAACCTCACCGTCGAGGCCGACAAACTGCTGCTCTATGACGGCTCGCTGCAGGCCGGCACGCAGTTCCTCGCGCAGAACGGCGGCATCCGCGCCGTCGTGCAGGGGCAGATGACGGGCCAGGGCCTGTTCACCACCGTGCTGTCGGGCGTCGGCAACGCCGTGCTGCTCAGCCACGGGCCGGTCTTCGAGATCCCGATCGGCCAGGGCGAGGTCGCCGTCGACCCGCAGGCCTACGTTGGCCACAAAGGCAACGTCGATGTGAAGCTCGATGCCAACGTCTCGTGGCGCGACGCCGTGGGCAAGGGTTCCGGCGAGGCGTTCCAGCTCAAGCTGACGGGCCAGGGCACGGTCTACGTGCAGGCCTCCGAGAGGAAGATCTGATGAGCCAAGTCACGCTCAACCCCCAGACGCTGCCGGTCAACGACAACGTCAACCCGTACGCCTTCTGCGTCGACCTCAACGGCCAGTACTTCGTGCAGAAGGGCAAGATGATCGCCTACTACGGGCAGATCAAGTTCGAGGCGCTCTCGATGGGCGGCCTCTCGCAGCTCGTCGCCGGGCACTTCAGCTCGCCGCTCTACCACCAGGACTGGACCGTCGCGACCGGCCAGGGCAAGCTGATCCTCGGCGACCGCGGGTTCGACATCAACTCGTTCGATCTCGACAACGGCAACCTCACTGTGCGGGCCTCGAGCCTGCTGGGGTTCGAGGCGACGCTGCAGCTCAAGCAGTCGATCGTCCCTGGGTTCCTGACGCTGATCGGCACCGGCAAGTTCCTCGCGTCGTCCAACGGCCCGGTGCACTTCGTCGAGCCGCCCGTGCGCGTCGATCCGCAGGCGCTGGTCGGTTGGGCCGACTGCCCGTCGCCGTGCCACCACTACGACCACGCCTACATGGCGTCGGTCATGGGCATGGTCGGCCAGATGTTCGGCCGCGGCGGCTCCGGTGAGGAGCACCAGTTCGACTTCACCGGCGCGGGCACCGTGCTCATGCAGTCGTCGGAGTCGGTCGACGACACCGGCGTGCTGCGCGAGATGCAGTCGCAGGTCTACGGGCTCGGCGTGCCGGGCCTCCAGCAGATGCAGGCGACGGTCAACCAGCGCCTCATGCAGGAGCAGCAGAGCGGCATGTAGCTGCCTGGTCCGGGCCGCGCGGCGGCGGCGCCCCGGACAGACGGGATGGATGGATTACCCGGCGTAGGGCCGGGTAATCCGACCCGTACGTTTCGCCGCTCGAGGTACGGGATGGATTTCCCGGTCTATAGCCGGGTAATCCATCCCGTCCGCGACTCGCGTCAGGCGAAGGCGATGACCAGCAGCGCTGCCAGCGGCAGCAGGCCCTGGATCGCCGAGCCGCGGGCCATCTTGCCCTTGGAGCTGATCAGCAGGACGGCGGCCGCGCCGAGCATGCAGGCGAGGCCGAAGACGGCGGCGCCGTAGCCCGCGTCGCCGGACAGGATCCCGCCGCCGTAGTAGAGGCCGTTGTCGCCCGGGGTCGGCCCGGCGCCGACCAGGATCACCCCGGCGATCACGCCGATCGCCAGAAACAGGTTGTAGAAGCCCTGGTTCAGCGCGAGCGCCTTGGTCACCTCGGCTTCGTCCTGCGACTTCAGCCCGAACGTCTTCCACGTCGATGGCTTCGACCACGCGATGCTCTCCAGGTAGAAGAAGAACACGTGGATTAGGGCCGCAAGCACGGCGAGGATCTGAGCGGCGACCGGCATGCGCCGACCCTATCCGGTGCGCCCCGCGCGGCCACGCGCGCGAGCTTCGGCGGTGCGCGCCGCTAGCGGCTGGCGCTACGCACGGAGGCGGCCACGCGCGCCTCGGCGGTGTGGCGTCCGCCAGGCTGTGCGACAGAGCCGCTCGGCGTGAGGAGGCGCAGCTCGATCGCGCGGGCGACGGCGTCGCGCCGCGAGTCGACATCGAGCTTGCGGTAGACGTGCCGCACGTGCGTCTTGACGGTGTTCACCGAGACGAACAGCTCCGACGCCACCTCGGCGTACGGCATCGAGGTCGGCATGTACCGCAGCACGACCAGCTCGCGTTCGCTGAGGGGCTCGCTCACGTTGAGCGGCGCAGACTCCCGCCGCAGCGAGGCGCTTGAGCCGTCCAGCGCGGCGAGCAGCTCTTCGACGAGCGAGCGGTGGGCGGTGCCCTGGCGGATCAGCTTGCGCAGCAGCAGCGCCGTGCGCAGGCCGCCGTCGACGAGCGGGCGGCGGTAGCCGCGAGGCTCGGCGAGGTCGAGCGCCCGCTCCATCGACGTGATGGCGTCGTCCTGCTCGTGCAGCATGTCGAGGGCGAGCCCGCGGACGGCCCAGCCTTCGATCGCGGCAGCCGGAGGAGCTCCGGCCTGCCGGAGGAGCCGGTCGGCGACGGCGACCGCCTGCTGGGGCTCGTGCATCCCGAGCCGAACGGCGGCCGCGGCGGCCAGGCCGGTCGGGTCATCGCGCCGTTCGAGCTCGGTGGCGAGGCGGTCAGCGGCGTCATGTTCGCCGAGGGCGAGCCGCGCGCGGGCTTCGGCGCCGTCGACCGCTGCCTGCAGGATGCTGGGCAGCGCGTGGTCGTCGTACGTGGCGGTGAGCCGCAGGAGCTGGGCCAGGCCGGTTTCGGGCTCGCCGCGGAGGGCGTCGAGCCGCGCCGACACCACGCCGATCATCGCCCGCAGGTTGCGCTCGCCGCTGCGGCCCAGCGCTTCGAGCGCGTCGTCGGTCGAGCGCGCAGCGCCGTCGAGGTCGTTCCACAGGAACGCGACGGTGGCGAGCGCCACATGGGCCGGAGCGGCATGCGAGTCGGCGGCCCAGCCGCGCTCTGCCGCGGCGTCGAGTGCCGCGCAGGCCTCGCGGTGGGCCTCCACGAGACGGCCCTGGAGCACGTCGACGAGCGCCGACCAGCCGCGCGCGCTCACGAGCACCGATTCGTTGCCGGCTTCGTCGGCGAGCGCGCCACCGGCCTTCAGGTCGCTGGCGGCGGCGTCGAGGTCGCCGAGCCAGATCTCCGCGACGCCGAGGCTGACGCGCGCCAGCGCCCGCAGCGCCTTCGTCATCGACCGATCCCAGCGGCTTGCGAGCACGCGCCGGGCGGCGTCGACGGCGGCGGCCGGATCGCCTTCGCTGCGGCTGCGGAACAGCATCGTCATAGCCAGGCTCACGTCATACGGGCGCCGCCGCTCCGGGGGCAGGCCCGGCGCGAGCTCGGCGGCGATGTCGAGGAGCTCCTGGGCGTCGTCGCCGCCCTCTTCGAGCTCGATGCCGGCGACCGCGAGCGCGACCTCCGCCGAGGACCGCACGACCTCGACGGGCAGTTTGCTCGTCAGCGAGCGCAGCACGGCCGCCTCGCCGTCGAGGGTGAGCGGCAGCCAGTGGTCGATGAGGAGCTGGCCGGCGAGCTCCCAGTCTTCGGCCTGGATCGCATGGCTGATGGCTTCGAGCGGCTCGCCGTGGGTGGCGTGCCATTGCGCGGTTCGGCCGTGGAGCCCTGGGATCTCGGCGGGGATCTGGCGGCGCTGCAGCAGCAGGAGCGCGCGCACGAACAGCGGGTGGTAGCGGTACCACTGCTCTGGCGTGTCGAGTAGCGGCACGATCAGCAAGTTCCGGCGCACAAGATCGTCGAGCAATTCCGCGCTGTCGGTCGCGTCGCGCATCGCGTCGGCGAGTGACGCGGACACTCGCGACACCCCTGCGGTTGCGAGCAGGAAGTCGGCGTGTTCGCTCGGCAGGCCGGTGAAGACCTCGTCGATCAGGTAGTCGAGCACCGGGCGGTGGTCACCGGCGAAGTCGCGGGCGAAGTCGTGCCCGGCCGGCGCTTGCCGCAGCGAGAGGGCGGCGATCCGCAGGCCGGCGGCCCATCCTTCAGTCTTGGCCCAGAGAGAATCGACGGCATCGGCAGGCGTGGCGGGCTGTTCCTGGTGCAGGAGCTGGCGCGCCTCGTCGAGCGTGAACTCGAGGTCGGTCAGGCGCAGCTCGGAGACGGAGCCAGCCATGCGCAGCCGCTGCAGCCGCAGCGAGGGATCGACGCGCGTCGCGAAGATCAGGCGCAGGCCCTCCGGGGCGTGCTCGAGCAGCAGGTCGAGATCCGACAGGACGTCGGACCGGCGCAGCTCCTGCGCGTCGTCGAGCACGAGCGTCACCCGGCGCTGGCTGCTGGCGGCGGCGTTGATGAAGCTCGCGATGAAGCCGTCGAAGGAGCCGAGCGGCGGTGGCCGCAGGCCTGCCAGCGGGTCGACGCCCGGCTCGAGCACGCGCGCGAGGGCGGCGCTGACGTCGCGCCAGAAGTGGCGGCGGTCGTCGTCGGCGTTGTTCAGCGAGAGCCAAGCGACCCGTTCGGGCTGGCGCTGCTGGATCCAATCGGTGAGCAACGCCGTCTTGCCGGAGCCGGCCGGGGCGGCGAGCAGCGTGAGGGGGAGATCGGCGGACGCGTCGAGCGCGTCGAGGAGCCTCGTACGCGATACCAGCGCCGTGGTCCCCGGCGGAACGAGGCGCGCGGCGATCACCGGCGCTTCGGCATTGCTCATGCTGGCTGCGGGTGCCTGCATAACTCTCTCCCCGACGTCCGGTCCGGAGATGGGCAGGACCGGTCGTCTGGTACCAAGCTCCCACAGCACGGCCGGGTCGGCAAGCGTGCGTCCACGAATTGCCGTAGTCGCCCACCCAGTCGTAGTGCGTGCACTACCCAGCGTGCTGGCCGAGGTACACCAAGGTGGCGGCAACCCGTCGGCTGACCAGTGATTCTTCGTCGAGTTCGAGCTTCGCGAAGATCGCGCCGACGTGTTTCTCCACCGCGCGCTTGGTGAGGACGAGCTGCTCGGCGATCGCGCCGTTGCTCTTGCCGTCGGCGATCGCAGCGAGGACCTCGAGCTCGCGCGGTGACAAGGCGGAGAGCCGCGAGGCGCGCTGCGCGTCGGGGCGGCGCGCGAACTGGCTGGCGGTGCTCGGATCGAACCACGACTCGCCGGCCGCCACCGCGCGGACGGCGGTCTCGAGGTCTGGGGCGGCGCGGAGCCGGTCCTTGACGAGGAACGCCCGGCCTGTGGTGCCGTCGGCGAAGAGCGCGAGGGCGGCGGCCGCAGAGTCTTCTTCGCTCAGCACGACCAGCCCGACGTGGCTGGACCGCTGGCTCAACGCCTGGGCGATCCGCAGGCCTTCTCTCGCGCCGGTCGGTGGGAGGTCGAGGTCGGTGACGACGACATCGACGCTGGTGTCGGCTGCGGCTAGGAGCGCGTCGCCGTCGAGGTGCGTGCTGGAGACGCGCACGCCGTCCATGCTCGACAGCAGCGCGGCCAGGCCGGCGCGGACCAGGTAGGACTCGCTGCCCACCAGGACGGTCAGCGGACGAGCCGCCCGAGCGTGGGCAAGGCTGGTCGCCCCGTCGGGACGGGGCAGGTGGGGGTCGGCAGCGGTGGCCATTGCGGCGGATCGTAATGATTTTGGTGAACTTGTTAGGACAAATAACCAGTCTTATGATTTGCCGTATCTCGGTACGCAGCGTATTGGGCATTCTTGCCCGCTTAGAACGGGCGCCGGTTTCGCTTGTGGACGCCTGCGGATGTGCCAGATTCACCCAGCGGGGATGACCTGGTCTCACCCGACCGGACGACAGGCTCGGGGACGTGGCTGACCGGTATGAGATCCGCGTTGCGGGAACCTTCGACGTGGCGATGCTCGACGAGTTCGCTGAGTTCACCGCCGCCGTGCGGCCGTCCGAGACCGTGATCCGCGGCGACATCCGAGATCAAGCCGAACTCCATGGCGTGCTCGACCGCCTCCAGCGCTTTGGGCTGGAGCTGATCGAGGTCAAGCGCGACGAGTCTTCTGCGGCCTAGCGCCGCCGCGCTCCTCCAGCGCGCCCCGGTCGTTGCGGGTCCGGACGGTCAGCGCGGCCGGTAGCGGAGCACGGGCGGGTTCGTGCCCTCGGCGACCGTCCACGCGGTCGACCCGCCGGCCGACAGCGCGAGCGCCTCGCCCTGGCCGTCTTCGAGCCCGGTGGGCGGTGTGCAGGGCTGGCGCCGCACCGTCGTGGCGAGCGGCTCGTCGCCGCGGCGCTGCCAGACCACCATGCTGAAGTAGCCGCGGAGCGCGAGGGTGGTGCCGTCGGCGCTCACGTCGGCGGCGGTGGCCATCGCGAGCGGGCCGTTGCCGACGCGACGCAGCTTGGCGCTGGCCGCGCGGCCGAACGGCGGGTCGCTCAGCGCGTAGACGCTCGCCCCGAGGACACTCTTGCTGAAGATGAGCAGCGTGCCGCGGCGCGGGTCGACGACAAGCGCTTCGGCGTCGTGCGCGCCGTCGGGGTAGCGCAGCGCGAGCCGCTGCGGCGGCATGGTCGTCCCGCCGCCGGTCGCCGAGGCGGGCTCCGGCACGCGGTAGACGACCACCTCGTCGCGCCGTTCGGCGTTGTCGCCGATGTCCGCGGCGTAGAGCACCGGGCCGTCCGGCCCGGGGCCGGCGGCGATGTCTTCCCAGTCGTTGTTCTCGGCCCCAGGCACGGTCCAGCGCCCCGCCAGCGTGCCGTTTTCGCGCAGCGCCGCCAAGACCGGCTCGGCGCCGCTGTCCTCGATCGCCCAGAACAGGCCTCGGCTGCGGCGGCTGGCGACCAGTCCAGACAGCTCCTCGAGGTCGTCGTCGCGGACGGTCCCGCGCGGCGAGACCTTGAGCGAGCGGCAGAGCGGCGGCACGGACGCATCGGCCGCCTTTGGCCGGCGGCGCGCTTCGCTGGCTTTCAGATCCGCCAGCTCGCGCTCGACCGCCTCGCCACCGTGTTTGCCGCTCGGCTCCACGGTGAGCGCCCAGAGCGCGCCGACCGCCACGCCGGCCGCCGCGAGGACCGCGAGCGGGAGGAGGGTGCGGGCGCGGCTGCGGCGGGCCATGGCCGACAGTCTGCCGGCGCGGCCGGGGG
>JAEYAL010000017.1 GCA_023404805.1 Actinomycetes bacterium
CGCGAGCCCCGCGTCGCCCGCATCTGCCGCAGCCACAGCGGTGGCCTCCGAGGCGACCAGGGCGCCCAGCGGCGCGTCGTCCGCAGGACCGCCGACGCGACCAGGGGCAACCCCGTCCGCGCCATCCAGCGCCGGCGCGGGCGCCGAGCGCCACATCCGCAGCACCGGCGGCGCGTAGTACGCCAGCGAGATGATCGAGCCGATGATGAGCAGGACCGCGAGCCACGTGTCGCCGTCGACGCCGCTGCCGGGACCGCCGTTGATCAGCGCGCCCGCGACGGCGATCTTGCCGAAGAACCCAGCGGTGAGCGGCAGGCCGGCCAGGCCGAACAGGCCGATGGTGCCGATCCACGCCAGCAGCGGACGCTCTCGGCCGAGGCCATCCAGCGCCGCGACATCGTCGCCGAGCTCGGGGCGCTCCGCCTCGCGCGCCGCGACGACCGCGAACACGGCCATGGTCGCCAGCGCGTAGGCGATCAAGTAGGTGAGCATCGAGCCGAACGCGCCGACCGCGATCGCAGCCACCAGATAGCCGGCCTGCGCGATCGACGAGTAGCCCATCAGGCGCTTCATGCTGGGCTGGCCGAGCGCACCGACGTTGCCGACGATGATCGACGCCGCCGCGAGCACGATCAGCACCGGGTGCCAGAAGTCGTAGAGCTCCTGGGTGCCGAACGCCGTCAGCACGAGGCGCGACGTCACGATCAGCGCCGCGGCCTTCGTCGCTACCGACATGAACGCGGTGACGGCGGTCGGCGCGCCGTCGTAGACGTCGGGCGTCCACTGGTGCAGCGGCGCGAGCGACAGCTTGAACGCGAATCCGGCCAGCAGCAGCGCCACGCCGGGGATCAGGAGCCCAGCAAGCTCGGCGTTGCCGGCCACCGCCGCGATCTGCTCAAACTGCATCTCGCCCGTCGCGCCGTAGATGAACGCGATGCCCATCAGCGCGGTGGCCGAGCCGACCGAGCCGAGGATCAGGTACTTGAGCCCGGACTCCAGCGACGCGGTGCGGTCGACATGCGACGCGCACAGCACGTAGAGCGGGATCGACAGCAGCTCCAGGCCGAGGAACACCGTCACCAGATCGTTGGCCGACGCCAGGATCGCGGCGCCGACGGCCGACGCCAGGATCAGCGACGCCGTCTCACCATGGCCCGCATCCTCGGTGCCGCGAGAGCGCGACGCCAATGCGATGCCGGCGAGCGCCGACAGCGACACGATGATCGTGGCCGCGAGCGCGCCCTTGTCGATGATCAGCGACCGGGCGACCGCGCGGATCGACGTGGGTTCATCCCACAGCGTCACGGCCACGATCGAAGCGGCGACCGTCGCAGCGACGCCGGTCCACACCGCAGCGGCACGCCCGAGGCGGCCGGGCAGCAGGCCCGCGAGCAGCGCGACGACCATGCCGATCGCCAGCGCCGCCAGCGGAGCGAGCGACTCGAAGTCGAACGACGGAGCCTTGGCAACGGCGAGGATCACTTGGGCGTCACCACCTGGGATTCGTCGGCGGGCGGTTCGCCCTCCACGGCGGTCTGGCCGGGCGGGGTGTTGCCCTGGATGATCGCCTCGCGGAGGATGTCGGCGTCGGTCGCGTTCGTCGGCTGGGCGCCGCTGGCGATCCGCTCGCTCTCGTAAACCGCGCGGGGCGACCCGACCGCCTGGCGGGCCGCCGCCTCACCCGGGTTCAGGCCGAGCTGCGGAACCAGCGCCAGCAGCACCAGCGCGCCGACGGCCGTCCCGAGCACGGCTGCGTCGAACCGGCCGATCTCGGGAGCGTCTTCGGGCACCGCGGCGCCGCGGGCGTTCTGCAGCGCGCCGATCATCAGGCGCAGCGCGTAGAAGGCCGCGAGCACCACACCGAGCGACGCGATGATCGTCGCCCACGGCGAGAGGCGCCACTGGCCGAGCAGCACGAGGTACTCCGCGACGAAGTTGCCGGTGCCGGGCATCGCCAGCCAGCACAGCGCCACCACGAGGAAGATCGCCGTCAGCACCGGCGCGCGGCGCGCGAGGCCGCCAAGCTGGTCGAGGCGCTCCACCCCGCCGGCCCGCTCGCTCACGAGCGCCACGAGGATGATCGCCGGGACGACCACCAGCGCATGCGTCACCGACTGGAGGATCGCGCCCTGCGCCCCCGCCGGGTCCAGCGACGAGATGCCCAGCAGGATGAACCCGAGCTGCGCGATCGACGAGTAGCCAAGGATGAGCCGCGGCTCGTTCGTCGTGAACGCGCACAGCGAGCCGTAGATGATCGAGACGAGCGCGATGACCACCAGCGCGACGCGCCAGTCGACGACCGCGTCCGGCAGGATCGGCAGCGCGAGCTTGAGCATCCCGTAGGCCGCGACCTTGCTGAGCACCGCCGCGAAGATCGCGAGCGCCGGGAGCGGCATCGCGCGGTACGCGTCGGCGAACCAGCCGTGCAGCGGCACCACCGGCATCTTGATCAGGAACGCCGCGAGGAACGCGAGCAGGATCCACCGCTGCGTGCCCGGCTCCAGCGCGCCCGCCGAGAGCGTGGCGACCTCGAAGGTCACGTTGTTGCCCGAGGCCTTCGCCGTGAGGATCGCCAGCGCGACCGACGCGACGAGCATCAGCAGCGAGCCGACCAGCGTGTAGACGAGCAGCTTGATCGCGGGCGAGAGCCCAGGCCCGTCCCACGTCGACGCCTGCGCCGTGATCAGCACGAACGGCAGCAGCATCAGGTCGAAGCAGAGCACGAACAGCATGAGGTCCTGGGCGACGAACGCTCCGAGGACGGCCGTCTGCCCCAGCCCGAGCAGCAGGAAGTACGTCGGCGTGGCGAGCTCCTTGTCGCGCAGCGACCACCACGTGCCCAGGAACCATGCGAACGCGGTCATCGTGACCAGCACGGCGTTGAGGCCGTCGATCGCGATGTGGAAGGAGATGCCGAGCGCCGGGATCCACTCCTCCTGGATGTCGACCGGGGCGATCTTCGCCCCGTGCTCGACCTCGAGCAGCAGCAGGACGGCGAGCACCAGCGTCGCCAGCGCCGCGGTCACGTTGAGCGCGGGCGCGACGCGGCGGCCCAGCAGCAGGCCGAGCAGGCCAGCGGCCGTCGGGACGACGAGCAGCGCGATCAGGACACCGTTCATCGCTGCACCAGGGCGTAGAGGAGGACGGCGCCGACGCCGGACGTGATCACCGCGGCGTAGACCCGCAGCGAGCCGGTCTGCGCCGTGCGCACCGCGGCTGAGGCGACGCGGACGATGCCCGTCGTGCTGCCGATGATCGCCGTGCCCGTGATCAGGCGCTCAGCGTGGCGCTCGAGCACCGCGCCAGCCCAGCGGGCCGGGCGCACGATGAGGAAGTCGATGAGCTCGTCGATGTAGTACCCGCGGCGCAGCAGCGTGTGGAGTCCGCCGAGCTTGGCTTGGATGCGGCCAGGCGTCTCGGGCGACTTGAGCCACAGCTGCGTGGCGATCGCGATGCCGCCGATCGCCATCGCGGCGCCGAGCAGCATGCCGACGATCGCGTTGCTCGACGACGCGTGCGTGTATTCGATCAGCGCGCTGTCGTGGAAGGTCGGCTCGAGGAAGTGGCCGACGCCATCGGTCACGTGGGGGATCTGCAGCAGGCCCGCGAACACCGCGAAGAAGGCGAGGACGCCCATCGCGATCTTCATCGGGAGGTGGTCCTCGGCGACGTTGTGGGCCGGACCCGGGAAGCCGACGTCGGCGTCCTCGGGCTCGCCCGTCGACGGGTTGGCCGGCGCGAAGTGCAGGTAGTGGCCCGGCGTGATCCTCGCCGTCTCCTCGTTGAGCTCGCCGTGGAACACGCGGTAGACCGCGCGGAACGAGTACGTCGCCGTGAGCAGCGCAGCGGCGTAGCCGATGATCGCGATCCACGTGTACCAGTCGCCGCGCTCGATCAGGCCAGACAGGATCTCGTCCTTGGAGAAGAAGCCTGAGAACGGCGGCAGGCCGGCGAGCGCGAGCGAGCCGATCAGGAAGCACGCGTAGGTGTAGGGCAGGACCTTCTTGAGGCCGCCCATGCGGTTGATGTCCTGGACGCCGCCCATCGCCGAGATCGCCGAGCCGGCGGCCATGAAGAGCAGGGCCTTGAAGAAGGCGTGGCTCATCAGGTGGAAGATGCCGGCGGTATACGCCCCGGCCGACACCGCGACGATCATGTAGCCGATCTGGCTCATGGTCGAGTAGGCGATGATCCGTTTGAGGTCGGTCTGGACGATCGCCATCGTCGCCGCCATCACCAACGTGATCGTGCCGAAGATGACGCCGATCGTGGCGGCGGTCTCGGCCAGCTCGAAGAGCGGGTGCAGGCGCGCGATCAGGTAGACGCCCGCGGTCACCATCGTGGCCGCGTGGATCAGGGCGGAGACCGGGGTCGGGCCCTCCATCGCGTCTGGGAGCCAGGTGTGGAGCGGGAACTGCGCGGACTTCGCGAACGCGCCGATCAGGACCAGGCCCAGGCCCCAGGTGAGGTCGCCCGTCTGGCCGAGGAACGCGACCGGCGCCTTCTCGAAGACCTCGAGGAAGTCGACGGACCCGGTGTGGCGCAGGATCAGGAACGAGCCGAGCACGATGCCGACGTCGCCCGCGACGTTGATCAGGAAGGCCTTGATGCCGGCGCTCGTGGCGGTCTGGCGGCGGTACCAGAAGGAGATCAGCAGGTAGGACGCCATGCCGACCAGGCCCCAGCCGATGATCAGCAGGACGAAGTTGCCCGCGAGCACGAGCACGAGCATCGAGAACACGAAGATGTTCAGGTACGAGAAGAACCGCGCGTAGCCCTCGTCGGAGACCATGTAGGCCGTCGCGTAGAGGTGGATCAGCGCCGAGACGCCCGTGACGACGATCATCATCACGATGCTCAGCGGGTCGACGAGCAGCGAGAGCTTCACGTCGAGGCCGCTGGTCACGGCGTAGTCCCAGAGGGTCGCGGTCACATGCCGCTCCTCCTCCGGGAGGTCCTGCAGCGCGACGAGCGCCGCGATCGTCAGGGCGAAGGAGCCGAACAGCGCGCTCGTGGCGATGATGCCCGCCCCGCGGCCGGTCTTCAGCTGGCGGAAGAAGAACGCGATGGTGAGGCTGCCGACCAGCGGCAGCAGGACCACCAGCCACGCAAGCGTGCCGACGGTCGAAGTCATCCGTGGAGCTCCCGGGTCTTGTCGACGTCGATCGCCTGGCCGCGGCGGTGCATCGCGACGACGATGCCCAGGCCGACGGTGACCTCACAGGCGGCGACGACCATCACGATGATCGCGAGGATCGAGCCGTCGCCCGACGCGTGGTAGCGGTCGAAGGCGAGCAGCGAGAGGTTGGCGGCGCCGAGCAGCAGCTCCAGGCACAGCAGCAGGACGAGCGGGTTGCGGCGCACGAACACGCCGAACAGGCCGATCGCGAACAGGATCGCGCTCACGGCGAGGTACCAGGTGACGCTCATGCCGCGCCTCCGTCGTCGTCCTTCGAGTCGGCCGCCGCCTTGGCTTCGGCCTTCGCGGCCTGGCGGTTGCGCTCGGCCACCACGCGCTCGGCGAGGCGGTCGGCCTCCATCGCGCGGGCGGCGAGCGTGCCGCGCGTGCCCTCGGTCATCGAACCGGTGCCGGCGCTCGAGAGCAGCTCGGAGACGGCGACGACGCGCGGGCCCTCGGGGATGCCGTCGGGGC
>JAEYAL010000104.1 GCA_023404805.1 Actinomycetes bacterium
GTGGTGGCGGCTACCGCGGTGACCGTGATGACCGCGGCCCGCGCGGCGGCGGAGGTGGCGGCTACCGCGACGGCGGCAGCCGGCCCCCGCGGCCGAAGGGCGGCCCCGGCCGTCCGAAGCAGTACGACGACCGCGGCCGCAACGAGAACGACGACCGGGAGAAGTAGGACGACCCGGCCGCGCGCCGCGTACGCTCACTGACGACCATGCCTGCCTCGCAGACCGAAACCAGCCTGCCCGATCGCTTCGGGCCGTACGGCGGCCGCTACGTCCCAGAGACGTTGATCCCCGCCCTGGACGAACTCGAGCAGGCATGGATCGAGGCGTCTCGCGACGCCGCGTTCATGGGCGAGCTCGACGCGCTGCTGGCCGACTACTGTGGCCGGCCGACCCCGCTGTACCTCGCTGCCCGCATCTCCGAGGAGGTCGGGCACGAGGTGTGGCTCAAGCGTGAAGACCTCATGCACACTGGGTCGCACAAGCTCAACAACGCGCTCGGCCAGGCTCTGCTGGCCAAGCGCATGGGCAAGACGCGCATGATCGCCGAGACGGGCGCCGGCTCGCACGGCGTCGCCAGCGCCACGGCGTGCGCGCTGCTCGGCGTGCAATGCATCGTCTACATGGGCTCGGAGGACATGCGCCGCCAAGCCCCCAACGTGCAGCGCATGCGGCTCCTCGGCACCGAGGTCCGGCCCGTCGAAGACGGCACCCGCACCCTCAAGGAAGCGGTCTCAGCCGCGATCCGCGACTGGGTCACCAACGTCCACGACACCCACTACATCCTCGGCTCGGTCGTCGGCCCGGCGCCGTTCCCGGCGATCGTCAAAGACCTGCAGCGCCGCATCGGCGACGAGACCCGCGCCCAGATCCTCGAGAAGGCCGGCCGCCTCCCCGACCGCGCGCTGGCGTGCATCGGCGGAGGATCCAACGCGATGGGTATGTTCGCAGGCTTTTTCGACGACCCGGCAGTGGCGCTGATCGGCGTCGAAGCCGCCGGTGACGGCATCGACACCCCACGCCACGGCGCCCCGCTCACCGTGGGCGGCAAGGCGGGGATCCTGCACGGGTCGCTCTCGGCGATCATGCAGGACGACGAAGGCCAGATCCTCGAAGCGCACTCGATCTCGGCTGGCCTCGACTACCCCGGCACCGGCCCCGAACACGCCTGGCTCCGCGATAGCGGGCGCGCGCAGTACGTGGCCGTCACCGACGACCAGGCCGTGACCGCCTTCAAGAAGGTCGCTCGCCTCGAGGGCATCATCCCCGCCCTCGAGACGGCCCACGCCTTCGCACACCTCTTCGACGGTCCGAAGGACTCGACGCTCGACGTCGTCTGCCTGTCCGGCCGCGGCGACAAGGATCTCGCAGAGGTACTGGCCCGTGACTGACCAAGCGACCCAGGCGCGCCCGCAGAACGCTGGCGCCGAGCGCATCGAACAGGCCATCCGCGGCGCCGAGGGCGCCGCGCTCATGCCGTACATGATGGGCGGATACCCGGACCTCGCCACGTCGGTCGAGATCGGCAAGGCCTACATCGAAGGCGGCGCCGACCTCATCGAGCTCGGGATCCCCTACAGCGACCCGCTCGCCGACGGCCCGGTGATCCAGGCGGCAGGCACCGTCGCGCTCCAGAACGGCGCGACGTTCGCCAGCATCCTCGGCGTCTGCCGCGAGCTGGCGCCGCTCGTGCCGGTCGTGATCATGACCTACGCCAACATCGTCGAGGCCCGCGGTGCCGAGGCGTTCTGCGCGGCGCTGATCGAGGCGGGGGCGAGCGGCGCGATCGTCCCGGATCTCCCGCCGGAGGAGTCCGGAGAGCTGCTCGAGCACGCCGACCGCGCTGGCCTGGCCCTGATCCCGCTCATCGCCCCGACGACGCCCGACGACCGGCTGTCGCTCGTCGGAAGCCGCGCCCGCGGGTTCCTCTACACCGTGTCGGTCACCGGCATCACCGGCGAGCGCCAGGGCTCAGCGGCATACCAGGAGGTCATCGACCGCGCTCGCCGCGCGACCGGCGTCCCGGTCGCGCTCGGGTTCGGGATCTCCAGCGGCGATCAGGCGCGTGACGCCGCAGCCGCTGGCGCCGACGGCGTGATCGTCGGCTCCAAGCTGGTCCGCCTCGCAGGCGGCGACGATCCCGTGAGCACGGTCCGGGACGCGGTCCGCGAACTCGCCAACGGCCTGCGCTGAGCCGCCCCCGGCGAGCCGTCCGCAGGCCAGATCGGTAGGATCTCAGCCATGGGACTGATCGTCGCTTCCACTCTCGCCCTCGTTCTGTGGCTCGTGCTGTGGGCGCTCGGATTTGCTGCGCGTGACGCCGGCATGATCGCCTTCACGATCTTCCTCGTTGCTGCTGCCGTCCGCACGGTCGGCGAGCAGGTGCGCCAGCAGAGCTCCGCCGACGTCGGCTGACGCCGCGCGCGGGGCTGCGTCCCGCGCCCGCTGCATGCACCACCGCTCCATTCTCGCCGGCGCAGCCGCGGCGCTGGCCTGCGTGGCGACCGTCGCCGCCGGGTGCGGTGGGGGCGAGGTCGCCGAGCGCCCTGCGCACCGGCCGATCTCGGTGATCTACGTCGCCGGCGATCCGGAAGGGCCGTGGAAGGCCCGCACCGAAGGCCTTGCCGACGGCGTCAAGATCGCGATCGCCGAGCGCAACGGCCTGATCGGCGAGCGGGCGGTGTCGACGGTCGTCGTGCCGATCGAGCAGCGCGACGGCACCACGGTGTCAGCCGCGATCGGTGGCGGCCGCATCCTGCGCGACTCGCGCGCGATCGCGGTCCTCGGCACGTACTCGGCGACCCAGCTGCCGCTCGCCGCGCCGCAGCTCAACGGCGGAGAGCTCTCGCTTCTGCAGTACGGCACCGGCATGCGCGGCCTGACCGAGCGCGAGCAGCCGGGGGAGCCCGGCCGGTTCGAGCCGTCCGGCCGCCGCTACGCGCTGCGAAGCGTGCCGTCCGACGTGGCGATCGCCGCGCGCGTGAAGGGCATCCCGACCTTCGACGGCGCACAGGTCGTGCCGGTCACCGGCGCCTACGAGGCGAGTCTCGAGGCCGCGGCCAAGGTGCGTGCCAAACAGCTCCAGGAGGCGCGCAAACAGGCGGCGGAGGACGGCGACGACCCGCTGCCAGGCACGGACCCGTCACTGACGAACCCGTCGCCCGAAGTGCCCGACGCCGACCGCCTCGCTGACGCGATCGCCGACGCCACGAAGGGATCGGTGGTCAGCGCATCTGAGGCCAGCGCTTCAAAGCCCACGGTCATCGTCGCCGACCCGACGGAACCGGACGCCTCTGCAGCGGTCCTGGCGGCCGTCCGCGAGATCGGGCTGGAGCGCTCGGCGCCGCTGCTGGTGATCGACGCCGCCGACCGCCCGATCGAGCCCAGGGCCGCCGGCAACGGCCGCAGCGGGCCGACGTTCCGGATCCGGCGGACGGTCGCGAACGCCGAGGCGGCTCAGGCCAAGGCTGTGCGCGCGCGTGAGCGCGAACTGTTCGGCCGCGACCGCGGTGACGCGGTCGTCGCCGGCTACCAAGCGGCGCAGCGCATTCTCAACCTCGGCGAGCGGCAGCCCGAGCGCACCATCGATCGCGTGGTCTTCGCCAAAGCGCTGACCGGCCCCGCGCCGCAGGACCCGAACCTGCCTGCCGGCGCGGTCGGCGATGCGACCCTCGGGACGGTATCGGTCGACCGCCTCAGCGGCGGCCGCTGGACCCAGCGCTAGCCGCGCAGCGCGTCGTCGAGCGCGCTGGGCAGCTCCGGGAACGCGAAGGCGTAGCCGAGGTCTCGGGCGGCCGCGGGGACGGCCTGGGCGCCGTCGAGGATGAGGTCGGCCATCTCGCCGCGCAGCGCCCGCACCGCAAACGCGGGCGCGGGAGCAAAGGCTGGCCGGTGCAGCGCCTTGCCGAGCGCCCGGGCGAACTGCGCCTGGGTCACGATGCCGGGAGCCACGGCGTTGATCGCGCTCGTCGCGCGGTGGCTGTCGAGGGCGTGGAGCGTGAGGCCGACGTGGTCGGTCACGTGGATCCACGGGAAGTGCTGTTTGCCGCCGCCGAGCGGACCCATCACGCCGAACTTGGTCAGCTTGGCGAGCACCGGCAGGACGCCGTCGCCGTGCATCAGGACGTCGCCGGTGCGGATCCGGGCGACGCGCAGGCCGAGCCCCTCAGCCTCGAGCGCCGCAGCTTCCCAGTCGGCGCAGACGTCGGCCAGATAGCCCTCGCCCTTGGGGGCCGTCTCATCGGTGGCCTCGCGGCGGTCGCCGTAGAAGCCGATCGCCGAGCCCGAGATCAGCGCGACGGGCCGGGCATCGCCGGCCGCCTCGATCCCGGCCACGAGGTTGCGCGTGCCGGTCACCCGCGACGAGTAGATCCGCGCCTTGGCGTCGTCGGTCCAGCGCTGGGCGACCGACTCGCCGGCGAAGTTGATCACCGCGTCTCGGCCCCGCAGCGCCTCCACCGGCGCCGGGCCCGCTTCGGGGTCCCAGGTGAAGGCCTCCACTTCGCCGAGCGCGGCACGCGCGCGATCAGCGTTGCGGCTGAGCACGGTCACGTCGTCGCCGCGCTCCTGGAG
>JAEYAL010000044.1 GCA_023404805.1 Actinomycetes bacterium
TCCTGGTCGGAAGCGCGGGCCCGGCGAAGGTTGGTGTGGCGGGCGCCTAGCCCTGGGCGACGACCATCGTCTTGATCGTGGCCACGGCGCCGCCGGGAACCTCGACCTCGACCATGTGCGTGCCGACCGACTTGATCGGCTCCGAGAGGCGGACGGCCGCCTTCTCGACGCGGATGCCGCGGGCGTCCTTGATCGCGTCGGCGATGTCCTGCGCCGTGACCGAACCGAAGAGGCGGCCGTCTTCGCCGGCCTGCTGCTCGATCGTGAGCACGGTGCGGCCGAGGGTGACGGCGTTCTCCTGTGCCCGCTCGACGGCTTCGCGCTTCTGACGCTCTTCCTCGTCCATACGCTTCTGCGCGGCGCCGATGGCGGCCTCAGTGGCGTGGGAGGCGAGGTTGCGCGGGATCAGGTAGTTGCGCAGGTAGCCCTTGGCGACATCGACGACGTCGCCCTTCTTGCCGAGCTGGTCGACGTCCTTGAGGAGGATGACCTGGGCCATGACTAGGCCTCGGCCTTCTCAGCGTCGCGTTCCTTGCGCTCACCGCGGTCGGCACGGCCGGCGCGGGTCTCGCGGACGGTCTCGACGACGTACGGCAGTAGGGACAGCTCGCGCGAGCGCTTCACGGCGACAGCCATGTCGGCCTGATGCTTGCGGCAGCAGCCCGTGATGCGACGAGTGCGGATCTTGCCGCGCTCGGACACGAACTTCTGCAGCGTCGTCGTGTCCTTGTAGTCGATGTCGACGATCTTGTCCTTGCAGAACGGGCACGACTTGCGGCGCGCTCCGCCCCCGAGCTTCTTGTCCCGGCGCTTTGCCGGCTTGCTGCTGCTTCTGCTTTTGGCCACTAGCTGTTTCCGAGGAAGAAAAAAGACGTACGAATGCCCGCGAGGTGCCGCGAGCCGACGGCGAATACTGCCAGGAACGTTCCTGGGATGTCGTCCGCCTCATGCGCTACGGCCACCGCCGCCCGTGGAGACGGCGCACACCAGAGCGCGCGAACACCCAGTCTAGGGCACTTTTCGGGCGCCGTCGCCGCTCGCAGCGGCGGACGTGCAGGATCGCCACCCCCGCACCGCCCGGCCCGAGAACGGGCGAGGCCCCGGCGCGCTGGACGCAGACCGGGGCCTCGGTGGGGGAACTGGGCCTGGCGCCATGGTGGCGGCGGGCGGAAGTCCCTCAAGGAGTCATGGACTCAGGCGCGCAGGCCTAGAACGGGATGTCGTCCTCGCCCGGGTCCGACAGGCCGCCGCGCGGAGCAGGCGCGAAGTCGGTGCGGTCGACGGGCGTCTCCGAGCGCTGGCCGTAGCCTGCTGCTGCGGGCTCGCGCTGCGGCGGAGCCTGGCCGTAGCCGCCGGGCTGGGGCTGGCCGCCGCCGTAGCCGCCTTCGCCACCGCCGTTGTAGCCGCCGCCTTGGCCGCCGCCGTAGCCGCCCTGCTGGCCGCCACCGTCGTAGCCGCCCTGCTGGTACCCGCCGCCCTGGCCGTAGGACTGGCCGCCGCCACCGCCACCGCCCCGCTGACCGAGGACGACGTCGCGGGCGATGATGCTCACCTTCGAGCGCGTCTCACCGCTCGTCTTGTCCTGCCAGCGCTGCTGCTCGAGCTGGCCGGCCACGGTGACCGGGTCGCCCTTCTTGGCGTTGCGGCTCAGCCACTCGCCCTGGGCGCCGAAGATCGTCACGTCGAAGAAGTGGGGCTTGTCCTCCCACTCGCCGCTCTGCTGGTTCTTGCGGCGCTCGTTGTGCGCGAGGCCGATCGTGGTGACCGACGTGCCGCTTGGCAGCGCGCGCTGTTCTGGCTCTCGGGTCAGGTTGCCCGACACCGTGACTTGATTGATCTGAAAACCCATCGGTGCTCCTTCGCTTGAGGAAAAGTCTAAGCGGCAGGGTCTGCGGCGGCGGCCAGCCGGGGCCTATTGGAACGCCCGCTGCGCAGAGTTGCCGCAAATTGCGCGTCGTCTGCGCGGAAGGGGGGAGGCTGGAGCGCCAGGTCCGGCCCTCCAGGTGTCCCGCGATGGCGAACTGGCGCGTCAGGGCAAGCCCGGTCGCTGCCGGGCGACAAGCGTCCGGTTCCGCCGGTTCGGATGTGTGGTTGGCGCATGAACGGCGGTGTGCGCTTGGGGTCGCCCGTCGCGCGCGCCGATGCACGGAAGGTGACCCGGGATCCCTCTTCACGCGCCGCTGGCGCGCCGCAGAGCGATCACCCGCCCGCGGGAACAGACGACCTGGTCGGCCAGCGCGACGGCGTCTTCGCGCCGCTGGTCGCCGTGCTGGTGTCGACGGTCGCCTTCATCGCCAGCCAGCTGCTGCGTCCGGCCGGAGCGCTCACCGGGGTCTCCGAGCTGCTCGTGCTCGGTCTGAGCGGCGCGCTCGTGGTGCTCTCCGTCGGTGGCCTCGCGGCGATCGCGCTGGCTTGGGAGCGCATCCCGTACCCGCGCGTGCTCGTCGGCCTCTACGTCGGATCGATGACCATCGGCATGGCCGTCGTCGCCGCCCTCGACGGCGGCCTGGACTCGATCGTCCCCCTCGCGTTCATGCCCATCGCGGCCTATCTCGCGCTCGTGCTGCCGCCGCGATGGTCGGTTCCGTCGCTCGCGGGCCTGCTCCTGCTGATCGCCGCCGCAGGTGCGGGCGGCGGCTTCGGCGAGCCAGGGTCGGCGGTGGTCCTGTTCGCGATGGTCGCGGTCAGCTTTGTCGCCGGACTTCTGCCGCGCCAGGCCCAGCAGCGGCTGATCGCCCGCAGCGTGCGCCTGGCCCGCACCGACGAGCTCACCGGCCTGCTGAACCGCCGCGGGTTCATCGAGGAGGCCGACCACGCCCTCTACGCTGCGGCGCGCGCCCAGCAGCCCGTGGCGCTGGCGCTGATCGACCTCGACGGCTTCAAGCAGGTCAACGACCGCCGCGGCCACGCCGCCGGCGACGAGCTGCTCGCCTGGGTCGGCGACCAGTTCGCCGCGTGCCTTCCGGAGGCGGCGTCCGCGGGCCGGATCGGCGGCGACGAGTTCGCGATCCTCCTGCCAGGGCTCTCGGCCGCCGAGGCGTCGGCAGCGGCGTCCGCGCTGCAGGCGACGCTGGCCCCGCGGACGCGCGTGTCGATCGGGATCGCCGCGGCGCGTGAGGCGTCGCTGGCGGCCCAGTCGAAGCTCATGCCGCGGGCCGACGAGCTCCTCTACCGCGCCAAGGCCGATCCGGTCCGCCGGGTCCACCTCGCCGACGGCGTCGCCGGGGAGGCGCCTCCCGCGGCCCGGGCGCCGCGGCTGCGCTTCGCTGACCTTCGCCCGGCGGCGGTCCGGCGCGCGGCGGGTGGGCCGCCTCCGAGCCTTGGTGATCCCAGTTGGGTCCTGCACGGGCAGCTCATCAGCCTCGTCACCGGCGCCGTCGTCATCGGCGGGGCGTGGCTGTGGGGCGCAGACACGTTCTGGGCGCAGTGGCTGCGCTGGAGCGGCTTGGTTTGGATCGCTGCCGCTCTGGCGTGGGCGCTCGTCCTGCGCAGCCGCGACATCGACCCAGAGCGCCCGTCGCCGTGGCTGCTGGGACCCGCCGTCGTCCTCGCCGGCGTCGGGATCATGGACGCGGCTCTGGCCGACGGCGGCGGCATCGCCGCCCCCGTGGTCGGCGCGTTCGTCCTCGCGATCATCAATCTCGGCTCGGTGGCGCCGCGGCCGGTTGCGCTGCGCTGCACGGCCGTGCTGGCCGCGTTTTGGCTCGGGGCCGCCGTGCTCGGCCCTGCCGACGTGCTGTGGGCCGCGCCGTTCTCGGCGTCGCTGCTGGTGTCGAGCACGGTCCTGGGCGTCGTCGCGCGTGGCACGTTGGCCGATGCGGCCCGGACCGAGCGCCGCCTCGCCCTGGAGGATCCGCTGACGGGCGTCCTCAACCGCCGGGCCTTCGTCCACACCGTGATGCGGGATCGCACCGATGCGCCCCAGTCGCCCGCTGGGTTCATCGCGGTCGACCTCGACGACTTCAAGGGCGTCAACGACCGCCACGGCCACGCCGAGGGCGACCGCGTCCTCACCGCGGTCGCGACGACGATGCAATCGGCGCTCGGTGACACCTGGGTCGTCGGTCGGATCGGCGGCGACGAGTTCGTGGCGTTCACGCCGCTCATCTCCCAATCGGCGCTCGACCTGGCCGCCCGCGGGCTCGACGGGGCGCTCAGCGGCGTCGCGGCGGGGTCGGTCGGCGCGGCGCAGTTCGGCGTCGACGGCGGCACGCTGGCCGAGGTGGCGGCAGTGGCCGACCGGCGGTCCTACGCCCGCAAGCTCTCGCGGCGCACGGCGGCGATGCCGGCCGAGCGCACGGCATAGCCGCGGCCGAGGCCGTCGCGGCGCCGTCGCGGCGGACTCCCGTGGTTCGCGGTTGTCCGGCGACCTCGGATGACGGCAGTTCGCGCGAAGGCGCGGGCCCGCGGCGGACTCCCGTGGTCTGCGGTTGTCCGACGACCTCGGATGACGGCAGTTCGCGCCGCGGCGCCCGACGGCTAGGTCATCGCTGTTGCGCCGGCGACGACGGCCAGCGGCGCGAGCGTCGCCAGCGGGTAGCGCACGGCGGCGAGGCGCAGGCGGCCGAGCAGCCCGACGCTGAGGACGAACATCCCGAAGAACAGCGCGAGCGCCCACGCGGGGTTCTGCGCCTGCGACACCCACTGCAGCGCGAAGAACCAGATCACGATCGCGGCGAGCGCCAGGCCGCCAAGGCGGTCGAGGGTGCTGCCCGCGGAGGGCTCGCTGACCTCGACCCGGTCCCGGTAGCGGAGCGGCAGGGTGCGCAGCCGCGCGCTCAGCTCCGCCAACTCGACCGACAGCGCGACGAGGAGGACGAGGAGAAGACCAGCGAGCAGTTCGGGGGACGCCATGCCTTCGACGCTACGCCCAAGAACGACAAAGGGCGCCGGTTGGCGCCCTTCAGAACAGTGACACCGGCCACAGGCCGGTGGCGACTACCGCTCGCGGTCGGAGCGGTCGGCCGTGCCGGCGACCGGCTCGCCCGGAGCAACCGGCTCAGGCTGGTTGTTCTTGTTCTTGATGATGCGGAAGCGCACGACCGGGTCGGCGATCTTCAGCTGGCGGTCGATCTCGGTGAGGAGCGGCGCCGGACCCTTGAACTGGATCAGGTGGTAGGCGGCTTCCTTGGAGTCCTCGATCTCGAACGCGAGCTGGCGGACACCCCAGTCCTGCGCACCGACCAGTTCGCCCTGGGCGATGATCTGCTGCTCGACTTCTGCCAGGAGCGTCTCGCGGACGTCGTGGTCAACGGTCGGGTCGAGGAGTGCGACGAGGTCGTAAGTAGGGGCCTGAGCTGCCATGCGACCAGGCAGGGTAGCGCAACGGGGGGTGTTGCCGCCGCGTCGTGTGCTTCCGGCGTCCAGATCGGCAGGTCCGCGAGGCGTTGAACAGGCCCGGCTGCGGCGGTCCGCCGGGGCAGGTGGATCGTGGTGCCGCAGCGGACCGCGCGGCGGCATCCAGACACCTGACATGCACCCGGGCGCGCCGCGACCGCGACAAAGGGGGGCGAATTTGTGCTCGCCAAACCCTCTTATCTATATGGGGATCAAACGCCAGGCCCACCGCGAACACGCCGCTCCGCTGTCGGCTGGACTCCAGCGCCGCAGCGGCTTCCGGGCGACCGCTCGCGGTGACGGCGCCGACCGGGGCGGCGGCCTGGTGCGCTTCGCGGCGCTGCTCGGGATCGGGCTGACCGCCGCGGCAGTGGTCCTCCCGTCCGGGCAGGCGCCGGTCGTGGTTCCGTCAGACGCGCTGCAACCCGCGAGCGCCGACACGGCCGGGAACGGCGGTGTGACCGACGAGCTCGGCGCGGCTGACGCGGCTGGCGGCGCTGACGCCTTGAGGGGCGACGCGCTGGCAAGCGGGTCCTCGGCGGCGTCGGTGGCGGGCGAGGACTTGGCGGCCGCGGACCGCGCGGCGGCCGACGCGCCGCCATCGACGCCAGCGGCCCGAGCGGCGAAGACGAGCGCTAGCTCCGCGCGCAAGGGGCGCGGCGCGGCCAAACCCGCCCGCAAGCCCGCGGCGCGCGAGCGACGCGAGGATCCTGCCC
>JAEYAL010000130.1 GCA_023404805.1 Actinomycetes bacterium
CCGTGACCCCGCCTGGCACCACGCCCGGCGGCATCGCCCCCGACGACGCCCAGTCGCTGCCTCCCGCGTCGACCACCGAGTCGCCCGCCGGGACGACCCCGCAGTCCGGCGCCACGCCGGTGCCGCCGCCGTATCTCGCGCCTGGGCCCGGCGCGCAGGTCCAGCCGGTTTCGGCCGTTGCCGAGCTCGATGCGCCCGAAGTGCCGCTCGAGCCCCTCCGCCTCGCCGCGCTGATCGCGGCGCTGATCGCCACGCTGCTCCTCGCCGGCGCCACGCTGCTGCGCACGCTCGGCCTGCGGAGCATCCCCGCGACCGTCGTCCCCGACGCCCCTCACGCGGGCGCGCGCACAGGCATCCGGGACCGCGTCTCATCCGTCGCTGACGATGTCCGCGACTTCCTGCGCCACAGCCGCTGAGCAGCGCCTCGCACGCACGCTGCGCCACCGCCGATCCTCAATGGGCCGGCGCCCACCTGCGGTCGTCGCCGCCCATCGCACGCACGATCCACTACCCAGCGGCTGCGGCGCGAGCGGTCAGAGAGCTGGCGCGGCGAGGTGGCCGGCCGGCCGGCTTCCGCCGACCCGTGTGCGTGGGCGCCATCCCCGCAATGACCGGTTTTTTCGTGCACCGGGCGCCGCGGCAAAGAACCCGCTCTCAGCGAAAAACGCCCCCACGGGGTGTCCCCAAGACCGCTAGCGTCGAAGGACGAACGAAGCGACGGTCTGGACCCCCTCCCGGGCTGGCGCGACTGCACCCCAGGTGCAGCGCGCGGGCATCCACCAGGGGAAACTTTTCCGTCCGGTGCGTTCGCAAGGATCAGGTGTTACCCCCTAAAGGGCCCACACCCGGACTCCAGCACTGCAAAACACCGGGACGAAACGACCGCGGACCCCGCCGTCGGAAGAAGGAGAGAAGCGCCATGACCACGCCGTCGCAGACCACGCTCGACACGGAGAACAGGACCGGTAGCGCGATGCGCGTCGCCCGCATGTTCACCAAGGCAGGCGTGCATCCCTTCGAATCTGTCGAATGGGAGATCCGCGACGCGCGCATCGGGTTTGGCGACAAGGTCTCCTTCGAGCAGACGGGGGTGGAGTTCCCGAAGACGTGGTCGCAGAACTCGACCAACATCGTCGCCCAGAAGTACTTCCGCGGACAGCTGAACTCGCCGGAGCGTGAGCGCTCCGTCAAGCAGATGATCGGCCGCGTCGCCGGCACGATCGCGGGCTGGGGCCGCGACCGAGGCTACTTCGCCTCCGAGGAAGACGGCGACGCCTTCGAGGCCGAGCTCACCCACATCCTGCTCCACCAGGTCGCGGCGTTCAACTCGCCGGTCTGGTTCAACGTCGGCTTCGAAGACGAGCCGCAGTGCTCGGCCTGCTTCATCCTGTCCGTCGAGGACACGATGGAGTCGATCCTCGACTGGAACACCCGCGAGGGCCGCATCTTCCGCGGTGGCTCCGGCTCCGGCATCAACCTCTCCAACATCCGCGGCAGCAACGAGCCGCTGGCCAAGGGCGGCACCGCCTCCGGCCCGGTCTCGTTCATGCGCGGCGCCGACTCGTGGGCCGGCACCATCAAGTCGGGCGGCAAGACCCGCCGCGCCGCGAAGATGGTCGTCCTCGACGTCGACCACCCGGACATCCGCGAGTTCATCTGGTGCAAGGCCAAGGAAGAGGACAAGGCTGAAGCGCTGCGCGACGCAGGCTTCGACATGTCCATCGACGGCGACGGCTTCAAGTCGATCCAGTACCAGAACGCCAACAACTCGGTCCGCGTGTCGGACGAGTTCATGGAGGCCGTCGAGAAGGACGAGGAGTGGCACCTGACCGCCCGCGTCACCGGTGAGCCGATCGGTGAGCCGATCCGCGCCCGCGAGCTGATGAACGAGATCGCGGAGGCCGCCTGGCGCTGCGCCGATCCGGGCGTCCAGTACGACGGCACCATCAACAAGTGGCACACGTCGCCGAACTCGGGCCGCATCAACGCGTCGAACCCGTGCTCGGAGTACATGCACGTCGACGACTCGGCCTGCAACCTCGCGTCGCTGAACCTCATGAAGTTCCGCCGCCAGGACGGCACCTTCGACGTGAAGGCCTACGAGCACGCGATCGACATCGTCCTGCTCGCCCAGGAGATCATCGTCGGCCCGTCGAGCTACCCGACCCCGGAGATCGGCGCCAACGCGCGCGCCTTCCGCCAGCTCGGCCTCGGCTACGCCAACCTCGGCGCCTACCTGATGGCCAACGGCCTCGCCTACGACTCCGACGAGGGCCGCGCCCTCGCCGCGTCGATCACCGCGCTGATGACCGGCCGCGCGTACCGCCAGTCCGCCGTCATCGCTGAAGCCGTCGGCCCGTTCGAGAAGTACGCCGAGAACGCTGAGCCGCACCTCAACGTCATGCGCATGCACCGCGACGCGGCGTACGCGATCGACGAGGAGAACACGGTCGACACCGCCCTCCTCGACGCCGCCCGCAAGTCGTGGGAAGAGGCCGTCGAGCTCGGCGAGCAGCACGGCTACCGCAACGCCCAGGCCACCGTCCTGGCGCCGACCGGCACCATCTCGTTCCTCATGGACTGCGACACGACCGGCATCGAGCCGGACTTCTCGCTCGTCAAGTACAAGGAGCTCGTCGGCGGCGGCTCCATGACGATCGTCAACCGCACGGTCCCGCTCGCCCTCCAGACGCTCGGCTACTCGGACTCGCAGATCGAGCAGATCGAGGCCTACATCAACGAGCACGGCACGATCATCGGCGCGCCCGAGCTGAAGGACGAGCACCTCCCGGTGTTCGACGTCGCCGTCGGCGAGCGCGCGATCAGCGCGATGGGCCACGTGAAGATGATGGGCGCCACGCAGCCCTTCCTCTCCGGCGCGATCTCCAAGACGGTCAACATGCCGCACGAGTCGACGATCAGCGACATCTACGACGCCTACGTCGAAGCATGGCGGCTCGGCGTCAAGGCTCTCGCGATCTACCGCGACGGCTCCAAGACCGCTCAGGCGCTGCGCACCGACGCGCAGAAGGAAGTCGAGTCCGGCGCCGGCGGCTCGTTCACCCAGGCCGACGTCGACGCCGCTGTCGAAGCGGCCGTCATCGCCGCCAAGGCCGAGGCCGACGCCCCGCGTCCGGCACGCCGCCGCATGCCGCGCGAGCGCCAGTCCGTCACCCACAAGTTCTCGGTCGGCGGCCACGAGGGCTACATCACCGCGGGCAAGTACGAAGACGGCACCGTCGGCGAGATCTTCCTCACCGACGTCGGCAAGGAAGGCTCCACCATGCGCGGCATGATGAACGCCTTCGCCACGGCGATCAGCATCTCGCTCCAGTACGGCGTGCCGCTCGAGACCCTCGTCGAGAAGTTCGCCTACATGCGCTTCGAGCCCGAAGGCATCACCCAGAACCCCGAGATCCCCTTCGCAAAGTCCATGCCGGACTACTTCATGCGCTGGCTCGCCTCGCGGTTCCTCGACGCCGACCACCAGGAAGCCCTCGGCCTCCGCACCCCGGCCGTCGTCGCCAAGGAGACCGGCTCCGCCGCCTCCGTCGCCAACCGCGGCGACACCGCCGGCCCCGCCAACGGCAACGGTGCCGCCGCCAAGGCAGCGGCGAAGCCCGCCGCCAAGGTCGCCAGCCCGACCGCGAAGGCCGCCGCCAAGGCCGCCGCGACCCCGGCCGCCGCGTCCCTCACCGACACCCCGCCCGTCGTCCCGGCCAAGATGCTCGGCCTCGACCTCGGCCCCGCCTGCAACCAATGCGGCGGCATGATGCAGCGCACCGGCGCCTGCTACACCTGCCCCTCCTGCGGCAACAACACCGGCTGCGGCTGACGGACTCTCGCTTGCATCTCCCGTCCGCGTGGATCCGGCCCGGCCTAGCGGCCTAAACCGGCTCCACGCGAACGGGATCTGCGGCGCGATAGCCACGTCAGCCACAGCCGGCCGGGCTGCGGCTGATACCCCTCTCGCTTGGACCTACGCCACGCACCAACCGAGCCGTACGTTCGTACTTACTCGGTCGCGCGCGCGGCGTATCTCCGGCGCGATAGGGCATCAGCAAGCTGACGGACTCTCGTCTGAAGGGCGTCGGGGAAATCCGGCGCCCTTCGGCGTTTCCGGGGCGCAGCCCGGCACAGGCCTCCGCATGGAGCGCCGGAAAACGGCGTTCCATGCGGAGGCCTCACGCGCTCGCCGGCGCGAACCAGCGGCGCGGCGGGCGCCCTAGAGCCCGTTCTCTTCGCTGTTCTTCGTGCGGTCCCAGCCGAACTTCACCGCGCCGCCGAGTCCGCCCTTGGGGTCGGTCGGGCGGTACTCGAGCTGGAACGAACCAACCTGGAGATCGACGTTCTCAAGCAGCGGCGGCTCAGCCTTGCCGCCCTGCTCCCACTTGCCCACCGCGACCAGCGAGAACTTGATCGTGAGGAAGTCAGCGCCGGTGCTGCGCTGGCGGAACGTGATCTTGCCCTCGCTCCAGTGGGAGCCGATCGCGACCGCCTTGATCAGCAGCGGCGTCGACTTGTCGATCCACTTCGTGAGGTGCACGTTGCCGAACTGCACCTTGCCGGCGCCAGCGCCGCCGGACGCGCTGCCGATGCTCAACGTGTTCTCCAGCGAGAACCCGAACGAATGGAGCTCGATCTCATCCTCGTGTCCGCGCACGACCGACTCGCCCTCAACCCCCGGGAGGGAGAGGAACGCGTCAGCGGTACCGCCCGCCAGCGCCTCGCCGCCCAGCTGCAACGCCGCAGCAGCACCCGACGGACCAGCCGGACCAGCCGGACCCTGCGGGCCAACCGGACCCTGCGGACCCGCGGGACCCGTCGCGCCCGTGTCGCCACGCTCGCCCTTGGCACCAGGCGCGCCGACGGCGCCGGCCGCTCCGTCCTGGCCGTTGGCGCCCGCGGCGCCCGCGTCACCCTTGTCGCCCTTCGCGCCGGCGGCACCAGCGGCACCGACTGCGCCAGCAGCGCCTGCCGCCCCGGTATCGCCCTTGTCGCCCTTCCCGCCAGCGGCGCCAGCCGCGCCGGTATCGCCCTTCTGGCCCTTCTGGTTCCAGCTGATCGCCAGCTCGCCGCTGCGGCACGCGACGCCCTCGTCGACGATGCGGACGTTGCCCTTGTTCAGGCCGCCGGTGGCATAGCAGGCGTTGATCGTGCCACTTGCCGACGGGATGGCGGCGACAGCGATCGCACCGGTCACCGCGACGGCGGCAACGGTCGGGACGACGATCTTGCGGGGGTAATGCTTCAAGGGACGCATGCGCGCCAACCTAGTGCTTGCGCGCCAGCGCACGCCACCTCGCCTCGGCAGAGTCCACCGCGCGTTGACGGATGCTCAGCCGCTGTGCGGCACATGACGCGTTCGATCGCCAAAACGCAACCGGCTGCGGTCCAGTGATCTCAACAACACTGGACCGCAGCCGGTTGCGGCGCCGGCTCGCCCAAGCAGCCGGCCCGCGAGGCTCGGCGGCGAGCTGCGGCGCAGCCGTGCAGCCGGTGCAGGCGGCGCCCGGCGTCGCAGGCACACCGCCCGTCTACTCGGCGAGCAGGAAGTCGTCGGCGCCCTCGGGCTTGGTGCGGAACTTCGCGGGCGTTGCGAGCAGCGCGTCGAGCTTGTAGAGCGACTGGGTCCAGCCGACCTCGCTCATCTCCGACATGAACTCCGGGAACGGGCCCTGGGTGATCTTCAGGCGGGTGCCGTCGCCCTCGGGGATGAACTCGAACCGCGCCGTGATCTTGGTGCCATCCTCCATTCCGGGGAAGCCGTTGGCGATCTCGTAGCCGACGAGCAGCTCGTTCTCGACGACCTCTTCGAAGACGGAGCTGACCGGCGAGGTCTGCTCGGTGTTGTCCTTGTTGACCATCGTGAAACGCCAATGGCCGCCGGGCTTCACGTCGACATCGATCGTGTCGGCAGGCACGACGAACTGCAGCGGCCCGAACCACTGCGCCATCTGCTCCGGCACGACGAACGCGTCGTAGACCATCGACGGCGGCGCGTCGAAGTAGCGGGAGATCGTGACTTCGTAGGTGTCAGACATCGGAGTCGTCCTTGTCGGTATGGGGTGTGGGGTTGGCGCCAGCAGCAGACGTGGTGTCCGCACCAGCGGTCGTGGATTCGCCGGTGGGCGTGGCGGCTGCGCCGGGCTGCCGCTGCTGGGCGGCGAGCTGGCGCTTCATGAAGTCCAAGTGGGCGTCGAGCCGGTCGAGCCGCTCGCCCCAGAGGCGGGTGACGCTCTCCATCCATCCGGTGGCGCTCTCCAGCGGCTGGGCGCGCAGTGAGCTCGTGCGCCACTGGGCCCGCTGCCCGCGCTCGATGAGCCCGGCCTGCTCGAGCACCTTCAGGTGGCGAGAGATGGCAGGCAGGCTGATGGGGAACGGCTCGGCCAGCTCACCGACCGTCGCCTCGCCCTCCGAGAGCCGCTCGAGCATCGAGCGGCGCGTCGGATCGGCAAGCGCCGAGAAGACAAGGCTGAGCGGGTCGGAAGCGGCCACGCATTTAACGTAGTCGTTAATTAACCATCTTGTCAAGTACGAACCAGGACCTGCTCGGTCCTGGTCGGTGGAGCCGATCTAAGGCAGCGTCTCGCTAGCGGTCACGCTCGCCAGGATCTGCGGCGCTTGCGATCTGACCTCAAGCTTGAGCTTCTCGAACTCTTCACGAACGACGTCCCTGTAATCAGGGACGTTGGCCTCAAGCCAACGAAGCGCGCCCTCGTCGTCCCTTTCGTCCATGATGGCTTCGAACTCATCGAGCTGGTCCTCATTAAGCCTGCGGGCGATCACCATGCCGGTCCGCGATTCGAGCGTGCCGTAAAACGTCCGCTTGACCAACTCCCGGTCTTCGTCGGGGAGGTCGTCAAGCCCGACGTCGTGAATCAACTGGTCATCAACCACGAGCGTGTCCGACCCCGTCGTCGCATTCGAGCCGTCCGGTCGCAGCAAGAAATCAAACAGAGGTCTGAGGGCGCTTGAGGAGCTGGAGTGCGTAGAGCTCTGGCTTGGCGGCGGAGTTAGCCCGAACAGCCGGAGCTCTGCGGCCGTGAAGTGGTGCAACCAAGCAGTCGGGGTCATCAGCGCCGCGCCGAACGAGTCGGCGGCTGCCAACGTGAAGGCTGCCTGCTCAAGTTCCAACGGCGACATCTCGTCTCCGCCCGCCCGCTTGTGTCGCGCGGCAAATCTCATGCCGCGAATCGCAGCGTCGGCGCCAGCCGCTTCGACACGGATGGTCATCCCTGGATGTATCTGTGACGGGCGATCGAGGGATACCAGAAGGCGCCGCCAGTCCCATCTGCTGAGCCCGGCACCCACTCCGCTGAGTTGAACCAAGTCGCGGGGTAGCTCCCGGGACCTGGTGCGGGCCACCAACCGCCTGACGGCGAGGTCGGCCTCGGACGCTGCGATAAGAAGCTGTCGTCCACCAGCAACGTCAAGCCCCGCAAGGAGCCGTCCAACGAGTGGCTCAGCGACGAGAACCGCGCTAGCTCCTTCCCGCTCGAGTACGACATAGTCGATAGCTGCCGGCGACAACCATTGCGCGGCAAGTCGATCGGTGCCTCCAGCAGGTGTAACGATCACCTTGTCTTCGAACGCCGCGAGCTCGACGCTGCCGCCTCGCTGCAATGACCATTGATGCCGGAGAGCAGCCGGCAGGCTGAGCTGGCCGTTTGGAGCGACCTTGTAGGCCACCCATCTGCCACCGGGGGTGACATGCGCGGCCGTATTGCTCAGCGCCTTGCGCCGAATGATCGTTACGCTTGACGGAAGCCTGTCTTCGCCTTGGGGAACGAGCACTTCGACGAAGCCTCCGCTGGCGATCCCGAAAGGTTCCCGTACCGATACCGGGATGACGATCTGGCCGCTCGCTGAGACGCGCTGAAGTGTGAAACCGAGGAGTAGGCGTTGGTCGTCGACCAGTGACGACCGCGATGTGCTGAGGCCGCGAGCTTGAAGCTCGGTTCGGAGACGCTGGGAGGTGGTCACCGACCACCCCGCGCGGCGATGATCTCAAGCAGCAGTTCCGTCAGCTCGGCTTCGTCTTCCTCGTAGCCTTCCAGGACCAGGGCCTCGAACGCGCTGTCGTACGGACGCAGGTGCCCAAGGATGGCGAGGTTGATTTGCCCGTCGGAAGCGTCCGATGGATCGTCGACCAACCGCACGTCGCCCTCGACTACTAGAACGGCAACACGGGGTGCGGCCGTGCGGTCGCGCAAAGCACGCGCCAGCAGCAAGACACTCCGGCGAATGATGTTTTCTTCGGAGATGTTTAGCTCAGTTGCTGCGTCGGCGATTGCCAACCGGAGTCGCTCGTCCAGGCGGGAGATATCGGCCTCGTGACGCACAGCGGCCTCGTCTCCCGCCTCAGGGGAAGATTCAGGGTTGGTTGCCTTGGGATCGCTCATCGCGGAGCCTTTTTGGATAGGGATGGGGTGCGAGCTGCGCGATTCGCTTCGAATGCCTTGAGGAAGGACTCTTCGCCGCTCGGGATATCACTCGCTGGTATGGATTCCGATTTAGTATTCGAAGCCGAAGCAGTTCGCAAGGGCCCGGCGAGCGGATCGTTCGGTTTGTGAGCGTTCCACGCAAGCCTGAGGGCATCCAGCTCGGTTTGGAGCCGCTCCTCCAAAGTCGAGCGCGGCTGCCAGATCCCACGATCAATCATGTTTTGCCTGACGCGCTCCGCGTCCTCAGGGCGTTCCGGCTCCGCCTTTGGCACGCTCAGGGTAAACGGGTCGCGCTCAACACCGTCTACCACTCCTCGCACGAGCGCTTGGTACTGGCCGATGCGCCGAATCTGACTTTCTGGAACGGCAAACTCCTCGGCGCACGTTCGGACGTCGGTGCCAGAAATCTTCATGCATACGATGGTCCCTACGTTTGAAAAGATGGCCTCGCGGATGCGGGTCGAGGGTGCGCCTTCGAAACGCGAAAACGCTTCCAGTTGCCGAAGATTCTGGTGTGCAAACGTGAGTCCAAAGCCAAACTTGCGAGCCTCTGCCACGAGCCCTTCTACATCCGCTGAAACGAACTTCTGAAACTCGTCAATATGAACAAAGAACGGATCGTCCGAGTCTCGTTTGGAGCTCATCGCAGCCCGCCGAAGTCGTGAGAAGATCAAACTTCCAAGGAACGCGGCGGCTGAGGCTCCCATCTGCGACTCAGGCAGCTTGACGAGCAGGATCCCGTTTTGCCGCATGAGATCTTCTATTGAGAGAGCTGTAGACGGTCCGCTAGTCACGAGGCCTAGGACGCTTGACAAGGTGAAGTCACTGAACTTGCTCTTGACCCAGCGGGTGAGCTCGGCCAGGTCGGAGCCTCCGACGCGGCGCATCGCCTGCCACTCCTCGATGAGGCCCGCACTCTCGACTCCTAGATGATCCGGAGCCCAGCGCCGACCCTTGTCAGAGAGGAAAAGGGTGAGACCTGCCACGATCGATGGAACATCGACTAGGCTCCGCATGCTGTCATTCATAATGGTCGCCAAGAACATACGAACGTTGTCTTCGAATACGGGCCCGGTCCACTGATTGAAGCTTCTATGAATAATTACCTCGAGCAATTCCGCAATCGCAAGTTCCGCTTCCTGGGGATTGCGTACATCGGAAATCAGAGGATTGAATACCGGCAGGTGGCTCGACTCACTGAAATCCAGCAGGATTGCATCGTCGATGCGATTGCCGAGTCGCGATAGCAAGTGATCCACAAGATCGCCGTGGGGGTCGATGACCGCCACCCCTCGACCATTTTGGATGTCCTGCGCGATCAGGTGTTTGAGGAGGTTGGTCTTCCCGGAGCCGGTCTTCCCGATCACGTAGGTGTGCTTGGTCCGATCCTCCGCGCTGGGTCTAACCTCGACCTGTTCGTCGAATCTCGGGCCCTGGCGAGTGACCTGTCCGAAGGCCGCCTCCGTCCCTCCGGGCACTCGGAACCGAGCTGGCAGGCGCGTCGCGTCTGAGTCAGAGAGCCCCCGGCCTTGGATTCGACCATGCGGCGGGTGGAAGAGTCTGATGGCGTCTTCTGGCGCAGCGATGACGCGGCTGTCCCCGCGGCGCTGCTGGAACACGGGAGACCTGGGTGCAGGCACGCCCTTTACGGCCACGCCCAATGTGCTGCGACCAATTGCTTGGACGAGAACGCGGTCGTCGAGCTCTGACGTCGAGTGGACGATGACCCGAACTTCGAGTGCGTGGTCTGAACGCTCGGCTTGCAGTGCTGCCGCTACGAAGAACCGGGTGGCAGCGTCCATTTCTTGAAGGCCCGAAAGCGGTAGTCCGGAGTGGAGCTGATGCGACGCGTCGGTTGCGGTACAGACCCAGTCCACTGCGATGGGGTCGTCAAGTCGACGTAGAACGTCGACCAGAGGGCCGCCGTCGCGCTTCAGGGGGATGTGGCTGAGGGCCTCCGCCGGTTCCAGCCGGAGACGCTTGCGGCCGGGAGGGAGCAGCTTGTCCTTGCTGCCGAATACGCCCCACGCAGGGAGGAACGCCACCGCAAGTTGATCTCGAAGGGAGCGCTGCTCCTGGTCAGAGAGGACGTCCGCCGTCCTGCCGACGAGCAGCACTTTGAAGTGCGCCGCCATGTCGTGTTCGGGCTCCGTCGCGGTCTCGAGGCGGTAGATCAGCGCGACGTCCGGGTTGGCGAGGTCGCGAAACACGCGTAGGACCTCGAGCTGAGCGGGAAGCGTGTCGATCGCCTCGTCGGAGTCGTACCGGCCCAGGGCGAAGGAGAAGAACACGTGATGCGCCACGCCGTCATTCTAACCGTACAAGGCAAAAGCGCAAGGTCATTTGGTGGCTGCGCCTTCTATGGTAGGCTCGGCGCGTGGGATTTGAGTTGGCTAAAGGCGATGACCTGGCCCTCAAGGGGCGCCGGGCAGCGGTTGCGTCCGTGTCGGGCCGGACGACGCGGGACGGGTAGCCAATGCCGCCGCATTACGCGTATGCCTGGGAGGTCCCTGGCGCCGACCTGGTGTTTCTGTACACGGGGTCGGATGAAGCCCTCCTCGTCGCCCGCACCGGCACCGTCGTCTCGCGAGCAGAGACGGGATTCGGTGAGGGAGTGGTCTTTTCGGAGGTCCCGCCCGTCTCGGAACTCGATGGCTCGCTGGGGTTCTGCGTCTACGACAAGCTTCTATTGCTCGGGCCGCTCCCGGCCGTAGTCGCGGTGTGGCGGGACGGGCTGAACCCCCTCAAACAGGTGTCTAGCCACGAGTGGCTGTTGAGCCGCCCCGCCAACACGCCGATTCCGCTCGACTTCATCGTCGGAGTAGGGGTCTTGGGCCCCGCTGGCTGGTCTCTAAGCGCAAGCCTCCGGATCTGCTGATCCGTCGGCTGCCGATGGAGCGGACCGGTCTGTTGTACCTTGGTTGAACTATGCCGGAGCTTCCTGGCGTTCCATTTCTTTCGCCGAGTCGCGACGGCTACGTCCTAGACGGCGAACACTTCCTCGGCTTCGCCGACAGGCCTGACGCTGCGCTCAGCGCGCGCAAGCGAATCGCCCGCTGGGCAGTCGCCTTCGACTCGGACACCGCAACTGAGGTTCAGCACGATCTGGCTTGTTCGCGGGAAACGGATTCGACGGCAGACCTTGAGCGTCTCACCTTTGAGGCCATGGTCGCGGCAGACGACGTGTGTGCGCGGCGGGAAGGATTTCCGGAGCGCTTGCAAGCCGCGCAGCGGGCTCTCGTGCGCGATCCAGGCGTGGCTCTGGAAGGTGCGCGTTATCCTCTCGAGCAGGAACAAGTAGTCCTCCTCTCAGGAGTTGACTCCGGGCAGCTGAGGGGATGGATCGCGACCGGACTCGTTCCCGCGCATTCGTTGCGCGGCTCTCTCCGCTTCGGCCCGGCCGGGCTGGCCAAGGCCCTACTGCTCGCGACTTCGGCCGCACGCCCACGAGGGTCAAGAGGGCGCGCTTAACCAAAAGCGCCGCTGCGGCCCGGGCCACAGCGGCGCTCTCGCCAGGCGCTTCTGCGCTCGCGGTCAGCAGACCGGGTACGGGATGAAGATCCCGATCTCGTCCTTGCTCGTGCCGTTCGAATCGGTCGCGGTGAAGATCAGCGTCGCCGAGCCTCCGCCGCAGTTGAACGGGACGGTGTCGCCAGGCTTCCAGTTGATCTGGTTGCCGGTGCCGATCGTGTAGGTCGTCGAGCCGTCCTTGAGGGTCCACGTGCCGGCGATCGTCTCGGTGCCGTCCGGGTCGACCGCGCTGGCCTTCAGCACGTACGTCGTGCCCGGGTCGAGCGACTGGGCGTTGTCGGGCTGCAGGATCGACACGATCGGCGGCGCGTTCAGCGGCGGGTCGACCACCGAGAAGGACCGCGTCTGCGACGCCTTGCCGCCCGCCTCGTCGGTCACGGTCAGCTTCACCGACCGCGCGCCGTTCTGAGCGAACGTGAACTGCGGCTGGCAGCCCGTGGCGGTCTGCGTCGGCACGCCCGTGCCGGTGATCTCCCAGGCGAGGCTGCCGCAGGCGACGCCGCCGAGTTGGTTCGGATCCAGGCCCGAGCCCTCGAACTTGTACGGAATGCCGCGGTAGAGCTTGTCGCCCGCGAACGGCGAGGCGATCGCAGCCGTCGGCGCCTGGTTGGTGCCGGTGATCTCGATCGAATCGGTGTGGCTGAGGCCTGCGCCGTTGGTCGCCTTCACGGTGACGGTGCGCTTGCCAGCCGACGAGAGCACGCCGTTGATGCTGGCACCGGTGCCGAGCTGGCCGTCCTCCGGCGAGCTCCACACGTAGGAGCAGCAGCTCGGCGAGCCGAACACGGTGTAGACCTTGGCCTGCATCTGCAGGCCGCCGAAGCCGCCGTACGGCCCGCCGGACTGGGTCGCCGCGCGGTCGATCTTCACAAACGGCGGGAAGACCGACGACGGGAACGCCCACTTGATGGCGGCGTCCGCGTTCACGATCCGCGAGACCTCCTTGTCGGGCGACGAGCTCGCCGTCTCCTTGAGGCCCTGCTCGAGCTGCTGCGGCGTGAGCGACGGGTTGGCGGCGAGCATCATGGTCGCGACTCCGGCGACGAACGGCGACGAGAAGCTCGTGCCGCTCTTGGTCTGGTTGTTGTTGGTCGATCCGTCAGCGCCGACGGCGGTTGTCCACGGCGCGAAGATGTCGACGTCCGACGTGGCCGCGTTCTCGGTCCACTCAAAGCCGAAGTTCGACCCGACTTCCTTGCCCTTCGGGGCGCGCTGGCGGCGCAGGTCGCTGCCGACACCGCCGACGCAGAGCACCGCGTCGTTCTCGCACGGCGCGATCCACTCCTCTTCCCAGCAGACGATGAAGCAGTCCTCGGCGTCGACGTCGCGGTCGTCGTTGCCCGCCGAGGCGACGACCAGGGCGCCCTGCTCGCGGGCCTCCTGCGTGGCGTCCTCGAACGGGATGTTGATGAACGACACGAGGGCGTCCATCTCATAGCCGGAGCTGATGTTGATGACCTTGGCGCCGGCCTCAAAAGCCTCGTAGATCGCGTCGATCGAGTCGAACATCGTCGCACCCTGCATCTGCACGGCCTGGACGTCGGCGACCTGGCCGGCGACGCCAGCGACGCCGACGCCGTTGTCGATCGTGGCGGCTGCCGCCGAAGCGACGTTGGTGCCGTGCCAGAGGCACTGGTTGCCACCGGTGCACTGCATCAGGTTCTGACCCTGGCCCCAGTCGCCGGTGCGCACGCCGAAGTCGGCAATGGTGGCTGGCGTCGTGGCGAAGCCTCCGTCGACGACGGCCAGCTTGACGTGGCGGCTCGCGGCGCCGCCGATCAGCAGCGTGCGCCACGCCTCGCCGACCGCGATCGGGCCGGGGGACGCGTTGTACCACTGGCCGAAGCCGTCGCCGCCGTCTTTCTCAGCCGTGGTGCGGTCCTCGACGGCCGTGCCGCCGACGATCGTGTTGAGCGAGACCTTCAGGCCGTGCGTCGCCGCATCGGCGACGACGGCCAGCAGCTTCAGGGAGCGCTGGTCGGAGGTCTTGGCGGTGCCGCGCGAAGCCGGGTCGAGCGTGCGCAGGTCGGCGGGCAGGCCAGACGTGTCGGCACCCGAGGCGTCGATGCGCAGCAGCCAGGTGTCGACGCCGTCGGCGGGCGCGTCGTGGAAGTCGACGACCTTGCCCTTCCACTTGGCGGCGAACTTCTCGACGGCGGGCTTGTCGTTGCTGGAGACGAGCACCTCGTCGGTGACGAACTCCATCGTGGTGCCCTCGCCCTTGAACGCCGCGACGGAGCGGGCGGGGCCCCCGTCGATGCCGGCGATCGACTTGGTCTCGTGCGGGACCGATGCCACCGTGACCTTCGGCGCGGCGAGGCCGCAGGACTTCGTCGACTTCGCGTACTTGCCGAAGATCGTCTGCTGCGCCTCGCGCGCGGCGTCAGCCACGACCACGCCGGCCGTGCTCTTCGCGGGGGTCTTGTACTTCTTCGTGGCGTTCACGACGCCCGAGAGGTCTTTGACGGTGGCGCACCACTTGCGCGCCTTGTAGTCGCGTTTGGCCTTGTCGACCCGTCCCTTGAGGTCCTTCGCGGCCTTCTTGCCGAGTCCGGACTTCTGCTGCGTGATCGCAGTGCTGACGGGTTTGAGTGGGGTGGAGGCGGCAGCCTGTGCCGGGGCCGCGCTGCTCGCACAGGCGAGAGCAGCGGTCCCGAGCAGCACGGCCACCCGATGCTGGTATTGGCGCATGAATGGGCACCGTAGTCCAGGACCGCAGACGCGCCAACGAGGTCGATTGCAATGCGAGCGACCAGCGGTATCCGAGTAGCGGCCGTGAGCGCCGCGCCGAGGCGGCCGCGCGTGCGAGCCGTTCGGCGCAACGGCCTCGGACGGCTAGCGTCGGCGCTGATGGTTGACGGTGAACTGCTCGACACCCCGCACGGCCCCGCGCGCGTCTTCCGGCGGCCTGCCGACGAAGGCGCGGATGCCGCGAAGCGCCGCTCGGCGAACGGCGCGTCGGCTGAGGCGACGCTGCTGCTCGGCCACGGCGCGGGCGGCTCGGTCGAGGCTCCCGACATCCAAGCCGTCACGAGCGCCGCGACGGCGGCCGGGATCGACGTCGTGCTCGTCGAGCAGCCCTACCGCGTCGCGGGCAAGCGCTCTGCAGCGCCGGCGCCGAAGCTCGACGAGGCGTGGGCGTCGGTCGTCGAACAGCTCGGCCTCGCCGGCAGCACCGTGCCGTTCTTCGCCGGCGGCCGCTCGTCGGGTGCGCGCGTCGCCTGCCGCACCGCCAAGGCCACCGGCGCGGCCGGCGTCGTGTGTCTCGCGTTCCCGCTGATCACGCCCAAGGGCGCGAGCCGCCAGGACGAGCTCGACGCGGCCGGCGTCCCGGTGTTCATCGCGCAGGGCGAGAGCGACCGCTTCGGGATGCCAGAGCCGGGGGAGGGGCGCGAGGTCGTGCGCGTGCGCGGCGACCATGGGCTGAAGCGCGACCTCGACGTGGTCTCCGCTGCGGTGGTCGCCTGGATCCAGCGTCAGCTCCCCGCCGGGTAATCGGACCCCCGGGGGACGTTTCTCCAGTCGTGCCAACCTAGCGTCATGAGCCGAGACTCATTGAGTATTGCTCAATAAGCGCTGAATCCCCTGCAAACGCTGATTTTGAACACCCGTTCAACCAAACGATGGAGCAATGCTCTGTGCTGCCCCGCACACGAAGAGTAGAACTTGCCTCCTCGCCTAGTCCCAGGCGGCGCCAAGTTCCAAGGCGTTCCAAACCCATCAGAGGCTCCGCACCCCTTTCCGGCGGCGCCCAGGAGGAATCCGTGTCCCTCAAGTCCCGTGAGGCGGGCAAGCTGGCTGTTGCCGGCGTTGCCGCCCTTGCCGCGTTCGGCACCGCTGCGTCGTCCGCGTCCGCAGCCAAGCTGACGCAGAACTACCAGTGCAAGTACCCGCTGATCGGCGTTCAGCCGCTCAAGATCGACATCGACGCCGCTATCCCGACCTCCTGGCAGGTCGGCGAGGCCACGAACGCGTTCGTCATCAACGCGGTCGCATCGGCTGGCGGCTCGACCGCCGGCGCGATCCAGCTCCTCGGCGCCACCACGCTCGAGGGTACGTCGAAGGCTTCGGCCGCGATCACGCTCCCGACCGGCGCCAAGCTGCCCCTCAAGGTGCCGATCGGCATCGCCAACTGGACCAAGTCCGGCTCCACGGTGCCGAACCCGCTCGTGCTCAACGCGCAGGGCTCGACCCCGTCGCTCACCTTCGACGACCTCGGTAAGGCCTCGGTCGCCGTCGACGCCATCAGCCTCAACCTGATCGCCCGCAACGCGTCCGGCCAGGCCATCCCGCTGACTCCGGTCACGAAGGACATCGACGGCAACCCCGTCACCGCGTCCGACAGCGACCCGTCCACCTTCGACGTGCCCTGCAAGCTCGTCGCCGGCCAGCCGACCTCGCTCGCCTCGTTCAACATCACGGAGAACGGCACCCCGAGCAGCGACACCTCGGCTCCGGGCGTTCCCGGCAACCTGCGCGGCACCGCGACGGCGACGTCCACGTCGCTGACGTGGAACGCGTCCAGCGACAACGTCGGCGTCGTCGCCTACGAGGTCTCCAAGGGCGGCGCGGTCGTGGCGACCGTCAACAAGCCCTCGGTCACCGTTCCGGCCTCGCCGAGCAGCAGCTCGAGCTACTCGGTCGTCGCCGTCGACGCCGCGGGCAACCGCAGCGCCGCCAGCGGCGCCGTTTCGATCGGCAACCCGGCCAACGCCATCAACAACGCCGCCGTCGCGAACTACAACGCGGCGCTCGGCGGCACCGCCCAGATGAAGAACCTCATCACCGGCTCCGTGCCGCTCGAGGGCAGCATCTCGGCCCAGCTGACGACCATCGACGGCAAGATCAGCGCTGACCTCAACCTGATCCCGCGGACCGCGCGCCTCAACGCGCTCGGCTTCCTCCCGGTGACGGCGAAGGTCGGGTTCTCGAGCTCCGGCAAGACCACGGGTGACCTCAACAGCGACGGTGTCCTGACCACCACCTCGCGCCTGCGCATCAAGCTCCTCGACGTCAAGCTCTTCGGCGCTGTGGCGATCGCTGGTGGCAACAACTGCCAGACGAAGAACCTGTCGACGATCGTTCTGCGCTCCGCGCCGAACTTCGACCCGATCGCGGGCGGCACGATCTCCGGCACGTTCGCGATCAGCGACATGAACGACTGCGGCTTCCTGACCGGCATCGTCAGCCCGCTGGCCGCCGGCAGTGGCAACACGATCAACGCCAAGCTGACCGCCAAGCTCTAAGAGCAAGCGTTCGCCCGCAGGCCCGGCTTGGAACGCACCGGGCCTGACGGGCCACCCCCCGACGGCCGTCACCGCATCTCCTGCGGTGG
>JAEYAL010000154.1 GCA_023404805.1 Actinomycetes bacterium
GCCGCGGGCGCTGGCCAGCCCGCTCGCCGCCGCCGGTTTCGAGCGCCGCGCGGCCGACGGCCGGGAGCACGAGGCTCGCGCCGAGCGGCACCACGATCGTCGCGCCCGGGCTCGCCGCGCCATTGACACCGCGCTGCTCGGCGACGAGGAACCGGTCGCCGATCTGGATGCGAGCGCCGCTCCTCAGCGGCGCAGGAACGGCGGTGGCGACGCGCTCGTCGTCGACCCAGGTGCCGTGGCTCGACGAGACGTCTTCGAGCGCCGGACCGCCCGGCCCGGCGGCGACGACCCGCGCATGGTGCCGCGACACGCTCGGGTCGACGAGCTGCAGGTCGTTGCCTTCGGCGCGGCCGATCGTCAGCGCATCGATCACCGCGACGCGGGTGCCGTCATCGAGGACCAGGTCGAGCGGCGGCGCCGCGGCGCCTGGCAGAGCCGCGCCGCACGACCGGCAGGCCGCCGCGCCGCGCGTGACCCTGCGCCGGCAGCTGGAGCAGAGCACCGAGGCCGGGCTCCTAGCCGCCCGCCAGCAGCGGCTGGAACGACGGGTTGTCGCCGGAGGCGCTCAGCGGCACGGCGTCGGCGTCGCGGTCGGCGGCGATGCGGAACAGCTGGCCGGTCGGCTGGCCGCAGTCCGCGCCGGCCTGCACCACGACGACCTCCTGGCCGTCGGGCCGCCAGACGACTTTGCAGGCCTGCACCGGGCGGCGCCGCGCCTTCTCGAGCCCGAGGTCGTCGATGTCGGCGAACGCCAAGCGGAACTCGGGCGAGTCGAGGTTGGAGACCACCGCCACCGACTTGCCGTCGGGGGCGATCGCGATGTCGATCACGCCGGTCCCGCCGCTCGGGTCGACGGGCGTCACGAAGTCGCCGCCCTTCCAGGAATCCGCCCGCGGCGAGAACGCGTCCTCGGAGCGGTAGCGGATGATGCCGACCGCGCCGTCCTTGCGGACCGCGGGCAAGAGGACGGTCTTGCCGTCCGGCGCCCATTTGGCGTCGGACACGCCGGTGTCGTCGTCTTCCTTGCACGTCGGCCGCAGGCCGTCCTCGGTCACGAGGCCGACGCAGAAGTCGCGGTCGTTGGCCTGCGTGGAGTTGAGGCGGGCGACCGCGAGCACCTGGCCCTCAGCCGTCGGCGCGAATGACGGGTCGGCGTACCGCTGGCCGGCTGGCGTGAGCGCGATCGGCGCCTCGTCGGGCTTGGCCACGTCGGCGAGCATGATCCGGCCGTTGCTGGCGTATGCCACGTGCTGGCCGTCGGGCGCCCACGTCGCGTCCTTCTCGGTGGCTGGCGTCTTGGCGACGGCGTCGAGCCGCTTGCCGGTCGCGCCGTCGATGCGCAGGACGTTGCGGTCGTCGTCGAACACGAGCTGCGGGAAGCCAGCCGAGACGAGCATCCGCACGGGCGTCCCCTCCTGCACCTCGGTGCCGACGGCGGGGTCGGTCGCGAAGACCTCGCCCTTGGGCGCCGAGCTGAACTGCTGCACGGCCTGCGGCTGCAGCCCCTCGTCGGTGAGCTTGGCCGAGTACCCGGCCGCGTCCTTGGGATCGATGGCGGGCACGGCGACCTTCTTGCCGCTGCCAGCGCCTGCGCCGCCTGCCGCCGCGCCGCCAGCGCCGCCCTTCTGGCCCGGCTTGCCGTAGTAGATGTCGATCGGCGATCCCTCGCGGACCGACTCGCCCGCGGCTGGGATCTGGCTGCCGATCTTGGCGTTGAGGTCGGGCGGGTTGACCGACAGCTTGCCGACCACGAGGCCCGCGTCGCGCAGGGTCTTCTCGGCATCGGGCAGCGTCTGGCCGACGAGGTCTGGCACGTCGACCGAACCGGTGCCGACCGCGACCTGGATCACGACGGTCGAGCCCTTGTCGACGGTCTTCCCAGCGGCCGGCGCCTGTCCGATGACCGTGCCCGGCTTGACGGCGGGCCTCGCGACCTGTTGCACGCTCGGGTCGAGTTTGAGCCCTCCGTCTTCGAGCTTCTGCTGGGCGGCGAACACCGACGGCGACCCGACGACCTTCGGCACCTCGGTGGTGCGCGGCACGAGCAGGAAGAGCAGCAGGAGAAGCGCGAGCAGCAGCGGGATGGCGACGGCGAGCCACCACGGCAGCCAGGCGCGGTGGCGGAAGACGACCTGCGTCGCGGGCACCGGCGGCGCGGCGTCGTCGCCGGCACGCAGGTTCCGCATATCGAGCCCGGGGATGCGGGAGGTGAGGTCGACTTGGTGGAAGTCGGGACCGCGGAGGCGGGGGCCTTGCACATCGAGCCCGCCCGGCCCGAGGCGCACGCTGCCCTTGCTCACACTCGGCGCGGTGACGCCGCCGGGCAGCTTGCGCTTGCCACGCGCCTGGCCGCCCGCAGCTGCGGCGATGTCGCGGGCCAGCAAGCGCTCGCCATCTTCGCCGGTCGCGGTCGTGACCTCGATCCGCCGCTCGGTCGGGCGGCCGATGATGCGCTGGCGCGGCGGGCGCACCTCGAGCGTCGTCGTCCCGGTCTCGCCGGCGGCGAGCTCGAGGGTCGGGTCGGTCAGCTTGGTGCGGCACTCGCCGTCGGTGTCCTGCGCGCCGATCGCGACCGCTGCCGGTGCGTTGGCGCGGTTGCGGACCGACACCTCGTAGCGGGCGCGGCGCCGGCCGGATCGGCGCTCGGGCGAGAGCTTGGTCTCGAAGTCCTCGTAGGGCAGGATGCCGAGTGCGACCGGCGCCGTCGCGACCTCGCGGCCCTCAGCGCGCGAGCCGACGACGACCTCGATATCCCACACGCGGGCTTCGGCTTCGGCGGAGCGCGGCGGGTGCAGCTCGATCTGCACCTCCTGCTCGTAGGTGCCGGCCGAGCCGTAGGGCACGAGGTAGAGCGTGCCGGGGGTGATGGTCCACCAGGCCGACGGCAGACCGCGGACCACGATGTCGTAGTTGTCGACGATGCCGCTCTGGTTGCGCACCAGCCCGAGCACCGTCGCGCGCTGGCCGGGCGTGACGGGCAGCGCCACGGGCCCGGCGGCCGGCCCGTCGGCGTCGGGCAGCCGCAGCGTCAGCGATGCGGGGCCGGAGGCCTGCGGGACCTCCAAGCGCGAGCGCGTCTTGACGTCGGGCCGCGAGCCCGGCGCGGCGGTCTCGCCTGGTGCCACAGCCCGCTCGCCAGGCGCAGGCTCGGGGATCGCGGGGAGGACCGTCGTCGGTTCCCAGCGCAGGTACTCGCCGCAGACGCAGAAGTCGCCGGCGCCCTCGGTCGGGCGGCCGCAGCTCGGGCAGGTCTGGGCCGTCATGACGCCTTCCTCGGTGCTTTGACGCGCAGCCGGTAGGCCGCGCCGACGGGCCGCTCGCGCTCGATCGCGCGGGCGACCGCGGCCTGGCTCTCGGGCGGGATGGGCTTGTCGCAGTAGACGACGAGCTCGCGCTTGCCCGCGGCCTCGCCGCCGGGCCAGGTGACGCCGCCACCGCCCTCGACGCGCAGCGGGAGCTCAGGGAACGCGAGCCGCAGCGTGAGCTCCAGGCCGCGGGCGGTGCCGCGCAGGCGGCCCAGGTCCGCGGCATGGCGCGCGAGGTCGCGCAGCTCATCGACCGTCATGGACTCCGACGTCTCGACGCCGAGCCACGCGCAGATGAGCTCCAGGACGTTCCGGGGCGCGAGGCCCGGATCGACGTAATGGTGCAGGCCGTCGAGGATCGCGCCAACGGGGTCGAGCACCTGCTCCAGCGCACCGACGAACCGCATCGTGAAGTCGCTGTCCTGGTAGACCGCGGGCAGGCCATACCGCAGCGTGCCACGGCTCGACACCGCCGCCGGCGTAGCGCGCGTCAGCTCCGCGAGCGGCAGGCGCGTGGTGACGGTGCCGAAGCCTGGGCCCGCGAATTGCGCGGCGCCCGCTGCCGGATCGGTGGGGATGACGGTGTCGCCGGCCACGAGCCCTCGCTAATCCTCGCGCGTCACGGCGCGGACGATGTGGGTGCCGGACGCGATGACCTCGTCGGCGGCCAGCTCGAGATGGGTGCCGGCGGGCTTGGGGTCCTGCTCGCCCGTCTCGAGGTTGGTCTCGTAGATCCGCAGGAGCTTCACGAACTCGACGCCGTCGATGGAGTGGATGATCCCGTAGAGCTCGCCTTGGTTGAGCGGGCGTCCGAACGGCCAGCCCCCGCCTGGGCCGTGGGCGAGGCCGCCGACGAGCGGGTTGAGGTAGGTGTACAGCGCGTGCTCCACGTCACGGGCGACGCGCACGGCGTCGGCGGTCGGCCGGGCCTGGACGTTGACCACGACGCTCACGCCGCGCAGCTTCACGGGCGCGAGCTCCAGCTCGGTGCCGATCAGGCGGCGGTCGTCCAAGTACTCGCCCACCGTGCGGTACGTGAGCTCGTCCGGCACGAGCTCGGCGTACGCGAGCGGCCGGTCGGCAGGGTCGACGCGCCGCAGCAGCCGCAGCAGGACCGGGTCGCCCGGGGCAGCGGGCGCCGCGCAGACGGCGCGCGCCACGACGGGCGTGGCCTCGCGGGCGAGGAACTCGTAGTCCTCGGCGGTGACGGCGCGGTACCGCGAGCGGATCTCCATCCCGGCCCGCTGGCGCGCGGCGGCGCGCGCCGCCGCGGCGACCCCCCCCCGGGCCCG
>JAEYAL010000187.1 GCA_023404805.1 Actinomycetes bacterium
GCCCCGTGCGCCGCCCCAAGCCCCGGCCCGCCGAACGACGCCGGCGCCGTCGCGTCCTGCTTCGGCCCCGCGAGCAGCCACAGCGTGCCGAGCAAGACGAGGGCGAGCGCACCCCGTCCCCAGCGCCTCGCAACGTCCACCAAGTCCACGCCCGCGACGCTATGGACGAGACGTCCTCATCTCACCACGCGATTGCACCAACTCTGCGCAGAACCGCCCCGCATTCTGCGCAGACGGCGGGAGCGGCGGCCCGGCGAGGTCCGATCGAGACAGCCGCCCAGACAGGACTCCCGCGCGGCCCGGCACCGTCAGTCGCGGCGGTCGAGCCGCAGGTCTTCGAGATCGAGGTCGCGCTCGATCTTGTGGAGCACGTCGGTGTGGATGAACCCGATGTCGCGCAGGCGGATCAGCTCGGCCCGCTCGGCCTCGAGCGCCTCGCGGCGCAGGCGCTGGTACGCCTGCGAGCGGTCCTCGAGCTCGCCGTCGTCGTCCTCGTCGAAGCGCGCCTTGAACCGCCGGATCCGGAACTCGTAGAGCCCCTTCATCCGGGTGGCCGTCTCCTCGCCGACCCAAGCCTCGGAGCCGAGCTCATCCAGCCGCGCGATCGCCGCCTTGGCGGCCTTCAGGCGCGCCTTGGCTTCCTTCGCCTCATGCCCCTCTCGGTCGCTCAGCCCGAGCACGCGGATGATCGGCGTGAGCGCGAGCCCCTGCCCGACGATCGTCACGAGGATCACGATGTAGACGAGCAGGATGATCAGGTCGCGCCCCGGGAACGGCTCGCCGGACTCGGTCGCGACCGGGATCGACAGGGCCGCCGCGAGCGATACCGCGCCGCGCATCCCCGTGAAGGCGACGAGGAACGTCTCGCCCCACGGCGCGACCGGCCGCTTCAGCTCGCGGATCTGGTTGTTGGTCGCGCGATCGAACACCCCCCGAGACATCACCCACAGGAACCGCACCGCGATCACCGCGCTCGTCACCGCGAACCCCCACCACGCCAGCTGCTGGGTGCTGTACTGCTCCGACACCCCTTCGACGATCCCCGGCAGCTGCAGGCCGAGCAGGATGAACAGCGCGGCGTTGAGCACGAACATCAGCACCTGCCAGACCGACGTCGACTGCAGGCGCGTCTCGGGCGTCACCAGGAACGGGGCACGCCAGCCAAGCCAGATCCCGGCGGTGACCGCCGCCAGGACGCCGCTGACTCCGAGCGCGTTGGCCGGCAGGTATGCCAGGAACGGCGAGAGCAGCGAGATCGAGATCTCGGTGAGCGGGTCGTCGATCGGCTTGCGGATCTTCGCGATCACGAACGCCACGGCGATGCCGACGAGGACGCCGCCGATCGAGTCGACGACGAACTCGGCGATCGCCTGCGGGGCGGAGAAGCTGCCGGCCACGACCGCGGCGACCGCGAACTTGAACAGGATCAGCGCGGTCGCGTCGTTGATCAGCGCCTCGCCTTCGACCACAGTGACGAACCGCTGGGGCGCCCCGAGCCGCCCGGCGATCGCGGTCGCCGCCACCGGATCGGTCGGCGCGAGCACGGCGCCGAGCGTGAACGCCGCAGCCCAGGAGAGGTCGTCGACCACCTCGTGCGCGACGACGCCGACCACCAGCATCGTCGCCACCACGAGCCCGATCGACAGCGACGCGATCGGCTGCAGGTTCGCGCGCAGATCGCGCAATGACGAGAAGAACGCCGCCCCGTAGAGCAGCGGCGGCAAGAAGATCACGAGCACGAGGTCCGGGCTGAGCTCCACATGCGGGAGTCCCGGCACGAAGCCGAGCGCCAGCCCGCCGAGGACCAGCACGATCGGATACGGGATCGAGACGTAGTAGGCGACGAGCAGCAGCGCCGTCACCAGGGCCAGCACGCCGGCGAGCGCAGCCTGGTCGGTCCCGCCGTGCCCGGAGGAGGCGAGGACCGAGACCAGGTCGAGACCGAGGGGCGCGCTGATCGCGGCTACCGCACGACGAAGTTGACGAGCTTGCCCTGCACCACGATCACCTTCACGACGGTCTTGCCGTCGAGGTGCGCGGCGACGTTGGGCTCGCTGCGGGCCAGCCGCTCGAGCTCGGCGTCATCGGCGTCGGCCGGAGCCGTCACGCGGCCGCGGACCTTGCCCATCACCTGGCAGACCAGCTCGATCTCATCGGCCGTCAGGAACTTCTCCTCGGCCGTCGGCCACGGCTCCTCGAACAGGCGCGTGCCGCCGTTCAGCAGCGCGTACGCGTCGGTCGTGGAGTGCGGCGCGAACGGGTAGAGCAGCGAGTTCGCGGTCGACAGCGCGAACCGCACGACGGCAGGCTCGGCGTCGCCGCGCTTGGCCGGCGAGACCTCGTTGAGCAGCTCCATCACGGCCGCGATCGCGGTGTTGAAGTGGAACCGCTCGCCGACGTCGCCGGTGACCTTGTCGATCGCCCAGTGCGCTTTGCGCAGCAGGCGCAGGCCGTCGGCGTTCGGCTCGGACGGCAGGTCGCCAGCCTCGAGCGTGTCGGCGGCCTCGGCGCTCATGCGCCACAGGCGGGCGATGAACTTCGACATGCCCTCGACGCCCTCGTCGCTCCAGTCGGCGTCCTGCTCCGGCGGGCCCATGAAGAGCACGTAGGTGCGCAGGGTGTCGGCACCGTAGCGGTCGACCATCACGCGCGGGGAGACGACGTTGCCCTTGGACTTGGACATCTTCGCCCCGTCCTTCGTGATCATCCCTTGGGTGAAAAGCGCCCTGAACGGCTCTCGCGCGGAGATGAGGTCCATGTCGGCGAGCGCCTTCGTGAAGAACCGCGCGTAGAGCAGGTGGAGGATCGCGTGCTCGACGCCGCCGATGTACTGGTCGACGGGCATCCAGCGGTCGACGATCTCGCGCGCGAACGGCGCCTGGTCGTTCTTCGGATCCGTGTAGCGCAGGTAGTACCAAGACGAGTCGACGAACGTGTCCATCGTGTCGGTCTCGCGCTTGGCCGGAGCGCCGCACGTCGGGCACGTCGTGTTGACCCAGTCCTCGGCGGCCGCCAGCGGCGACTTGCCCTTGGGCTTGTACTCGGTGATGTCCGGCAGCTCGACCGGCAGCTGGTCCTCTGGGACGGGCACGGCGCCGTGCACGTCGCAGTGGATGATCGGGATCGGGCAGCCCCAGTAGCGCTGGCGTGAGAGCAGCCAGTCGCGCAGGCGGTAGTTCACCGTCGCGCTGCCCTTGCCCTCGCGGTCGAGCCACGCGGTAATCTGGTCGAGCGCCTCGCGGTTGGGCAGGCCGTCGAACTGCGGAGCGCTGTTGATCAGCGGGCCGTCGCCGGTATACGGCAGTTCGGTCTCGGCGCCCTCAGCTGCGTCCGGGTCGGCGATGACCTGCTTCAGCGGCAGGTCGTACTTCTTCGCGAACTCGTAGTCGCGGCCGTCGTGCGCCGGGACGGCCATGATCGCGCCGGTGCCGTAGTCCATCAGCACGTAGTCGGCGACGAACATCGGCAGGAGCTCGCCGCTCACCGGGTTCGTGACGTACCGGCCCAGGAAGACGCCGGTCTTCTCGCGGGAGTCGTCGCCGCGCTCGCGCGAGTCGGCGGTGAGCGCCTGGCGGACGTACTCCTCGACGCGCGCCTGCTGCTCGGTGCCCTCGGCGAGCTTGAGCACGTCGGGGTGCTCGGGGGCCATGACGAAGAACGTCGCGCCGAACAGCGTGTCCGGGCGGGTGGTGAAGACCTCGTATTCCGTGCCGAGATCGTCGCAGCGGAACGTGACCTGCGCGCCCTGCGAGCGGCCGATCCAGTTGCGCTGCATGGTCTTGACGTGGCCGGGCCAGTCGATCGTGTCGAGGTCGTCGAGCAGCTGCTCGGCGTAGTCGGTGATCCGGAAGAACCACTGCGTGAGCTGGCGGATCTCCACCAGGGCGCCAGAGCGCTCGCCGCGGCCGTCGATCACCTGCTCGTTCGCGAGGACGGTCTCCTCGACCGGGTCCCAGTTGACCGCTGCTTCCTTGCGGTAGGCCAGGCCCTTCTCGAAGAACTGCAGGAACAGCCACTGGGTCCAGCGGTAGTACTCGGGCGTGTGGGTGCCGAGCTCGCGGGTCCAGTCGATGGACACGCCCCAGCGGCGGAACTGCTCCTGGAAGCTCGCGATCGCGGCCTCGGTGGAGACGCGGGGGTGCTGGCCCGTCTTGATCGCGTGGTTCTCCGCCGGCAGGCCGAAGGCGTCGTAGCCCATCGGGTGCAGCACACGGTGGCCGGTGCGGCGCTTGTAGTGCGCCACGGCGTCGCCGATCGTGTAGTTCTTGAGGTGGCCGACGTGCGGCTCGCCGCTCGGGTAGGGCAGCATCTCGAGCACGTAGGCGTCGCGGTCGGTCGGGCCGTCCTCTGGGACGACCCAGGTCTGCTCTTCCTCCCAGACGCGCTGCCAGCGCGGCTCGATCTCCTGCGGGTCGTAGCGGTACTCGGCCATCTGCCCGGCAGGATATGTGAGGGCGGCGCCGAGCGGCCGGCAGGGGTTGCGGGGGTCGATACGGTGCGGCCCATGTCGGATCTCGGGAGTGAAGAAGAGCTCGAGCGGGAGGCGGCCGCGGTGCGGGACGCGCTCGCCGCGGCGGAGATAGGCGCTAGCGAAGTCACGGCCTTCTGGATCTGCGGGACGGACGACATCGGCGTCCAGCTGCTGCCCGCCGACGCCGACCAAACCTTCGAGGCGCAGCGCGACGAGTGGCGCCGCATTCGCGACGCGGTGCTGCCGCTCGGCCGGGTCCCTATCGGCACGGAGGAGTACTACGTCGACGCTGCGCAACTTGGCGGCGATGAGACCGCGTATGGCCGTGCCCACTGGGCTCCGAACGATCCGAGCGGGCCCGGCTTGCTGCCGCGCGCGCTGATCGATGCGTCATTCGACGTCGCAGCCGACCAAACCGAAGCGGAAGCATTCGAGCGTCTCCACCCGCCCGAGCAAGACGAGCTCTGGTCGGAGGAGCGGACTCAGCGGCGGCTGGAGGAGTGGGCCGAATACACCTTGGCCAGCGAGCTGCGTTACACCGCTGCTCGCGTCGGCGAAGCACCCTCGGCAGACGCGGTCAAGGCCGCCCTTGGCGTTCCTCGCCGAGGAGTGATCGCCGGGCGCGAGGACACAGAGCTGGACAGGTTCCTCTTCGACTGGGAAGAGGCACGCGCCCCGACCATCGAACCCGAATGGGACGAAGACTTTCATCCGCCGTACGAGCCCTGGAGCGCGGTCCACCTCCTGCCGTTGCCTTGGTCATGGGCCTGTCCGGCGTACCTCGCGTTCCAAGGAGCGCCCAATCGCCGAGAGGCGGCCCGGCTCATCGCCGTGCTGCGCAGCTGGCACGAGCGGCATGGGGTCGAGGTCAGGTCGCGAGATTCAGTCTTGCTCGAACTGGTCGTGGAGCGGCCGCCCGCCACACTCGACGAGGCGTACCGCATGGCGATGCAGCTACACGGTGCCCATCGAACGCAGGGTCCGATGAGGGCGGCCGCCCGGGCGCTGTGGCAACGCCGCGAATTCACGCTCTATCAGCGGCCCTGAGAGTACCGTCACTCGTTCGCGCGTGGCTCAGGCGTCGGCGGTGAGCGCCGGAGGCGCGTCCTGCGCGCGCGGCTGCGGCGCCGGGATGCGGGCGGTGAGGTAGAGGCCAAGGCCCGCGACCGCGATGAGATAGAGGCCTGCGCCGGCCGTGGTGGCGGCGTCGGCCGCTGCCGCAGCGGACCCAGCCATGAGCGCGCCGCCGGGCAGCGCGAAGATCACGAGGACCGCGAGCGCGGTGACGGCGACGCCGGTCAGCGCGACAGCGGTGCGGCGCTGCGCGTAGGCCGACACCACCGCGACGAGCGCTGCGCCGAACGCGATCGCGACGCCGAGCGGCGAGGCGCCGCCAGCGGCTCCGTCGACCATCACCCACGGCGCCGCCGCGCCGATCACGAGCAGCAGCGCGCAGGCGTAGGTAAGTCCGCGCGCGATCCAGGTCACGCGAGACAGGATCCCAGAGGCGCGCCGACGCGTCCAACCACCAGAAAGTTTGTGCCGATTGCGCAGGACTCAGGGGCCCTGCCGGCGAAGGAAATATCCATGACGACCGGAGCGCAGCGTACGATCGCCCGCATGGCAGACGCCGAAGGCACTACTCCCGAGCCCGTGCGCCCGTTCGCGGGTGACGCGGCCGGCGGAAACACGCAGAAGGCCGACAAAGGCACCCCGTGGGGCAACGCGTCCGCGCGGGTCGAGCTGGTCGTCGACGCCGCTGAGCGCGCCGCCGAAGAGCTGCGCCGCCAGGCTGAGCGCCGGGCGCGCGAGCGGATCGCAGAGGCCGACCGCGCCGCCGAGCTGCGTGTCGAAGCCGCCGAGCGTGAAGCGAGCGAGATCATCGCGGCGGGCAAGGCCCGTGCAGCGCGGGCTGAAGCCAAAGCGCGCGAGAGCGCTGCCCGCGCACGTGAGCACGCGATCGCTGAGCGCGACGCCGTGCAGCGCGAAGCTGCCCAGGTGCTCGACGCTGCGCGTGCCGAGGCCGAGGGGCTCGTGAAGGAGACGCGCGGCGAGGTCGACGAGCTGCTGTCGTCTGCCCAGGGCGAAGCCGACGAGATCATCGGCGTCGCTGAGCACGAGGCCGACCAGCTCCGCCGCCAGGTGCGCGGCGAGACCACGCGCGAGAAGGCGCTGGCTGAGCAGGAGATCAAGGCGATCCGCGACGAGGCCGCTGGGGAGCGCGAGCGCATCCTGGCCGGCGTCGAAGAGGAAGCCGCCGCACTGCGCGCCGAGGTCGAGCGCGAGGTCAAGGAGCGCCGCGAAGAAGCCGTGCGCCGTGCCCGCGAGATCGTCTCCAACGCGCGCGCCGTCGCCAGCGAGGTCCTCGACGAGGGCACCGAGATCGGCCAGAACCTGCAGCAGCTCGGCTCCTCGATGCGTTCCAACGCCGAGCGGATCCTGCGCGACACGCAGCAGGCGCACCGCGCGCTGATCGCCCGCCTCGACCAGGTGTCGAACATCCCCGTCCCGGAGGATGAGCGCCGGGGGCGATCCGAGATCACCGCGCGGTCCCTCCGGTCCGAGCGGCCGTCCCGGCCCACGAGCCTGAGCCGCGACACGCCCGTGTCGTCGCTGTCGTCGCGTGACGACGAGCTGCGCGTCCCGGACTTCCTGAGCATCGACCAGGCGACCGAGCGCGACTTCGACATCCCGGAGTTCCTCTCCTAAGAGAGCTTCCGCCCTCCGACGGCTGCACGGGCCGGCCCCCCCCCCCCCCCCCCCGGGGGGCGGGGCGGGGTGG
>JAEYAL010000055.1 GCA_023404805.1 Actinomycetes bacterium
GGGCCGTGCGGATCGTGGAGCTCGGCGAGCGTCAGCGCCGCCGACGCCAGCGCCAGCAGCGCGCTGCGGCCTTCGTCCGGCGCGGCGCCGGCATGCGCGGCGCGGCCCTGCGCCGACACCTCGATGCTCCCCGCCGCCTTGCGGCGCACCACGACCGCCTCGCGGCCCTGGTCGTCACGCTCGCCCGCCTCAAAGCAGAGGCACGCGTCGTAGCCGGCGAACCGGGGCGCATGGAGCATCGGCCCGTGCCGCCACTCCTCGTCGCAGACCAAGAGCAGGTCGAGCTGGGCATAGGCGCAGCGCCAGGCGTCGGCCGAGAGCTCGGCGAGGATGCCGAGCGCGATCGCGTCGCCGCCCTTCATGTCGATCGTGCCCGAGCCGTCGATGCGGTCGCCGACGTCCGTCGCGGGACGGTGCTGGTCGGCCGAGATCACGGTGTCGAGATGGCCGACGAGGACGACGCGGATCTCCCCCGTCCCGCGCACCGTCAGCAGCAGGTCGTCCTCGAGACCGGGGCTCGACGACGGGAGCCGGAACACCTCGGCGGCGGGCACCGCTGCGATCGAGGCATCGACCGCGCGCGCCGCGCCGACGTTGTCGCCGTACGGCGAGGAGATGTCGACGAGCACCGGAGTCAGGCGCAGCGCGCGCTCGGCGACGGCCGGCGCGACGGCGATCAGGTGGTCGGCGAAGGTCTCGATCGCACCACCCTATTGGCGCGCCCGCCCGGCGGGTGACCCCGCGAGGGCGCCCACCTGCCCCGTACGCTTTCCCCGTGCACGCCCGCGCGACCCTCGCATGCCTCACGGCCTCGCTGCTGCTCGCGGGCTGCAGCGACGCCAGCCGCTCGCAGGCCGCGGCGCCGAAGTGGCCGCTGCCGCGGCTCGAGCTCGGCCTCATGGACGTCGAGGGCGGCGCCGCCAAGCTCGCCGAGAGCGCGCCGCTGAAGCTGCGCTACCACTACCTCGCGGGCGGCGTGAACACGAGCGACCCGTGGACGCGCTGGGGCCGCGGCGATGGCCGGTTCGTCGACGACTACGTCACGGAGTCGCGCGCGGCGGGGATGGTGCCGGTCTTCACCTACTACGAGCTGCGCCAGTCGCTGCCCGGCGGCAACCTCAGCGACGAGCAGGAGGCGATCCACACCAACCTGCGCGACACCGGCACGATGCGCGCCTACCTCGAGAACCTGCGCGTGCTCTTCGACCACCTCGGCGAGGTCGGAGGCCCTGCGGTCGTGCATGTCGAGCCCGACCTGTGGGGCTACGTGCAGCAGCGCTCTGGCGACGACGCCCGCAAGGCCCACGCCCAGGTCGCCGCCACTGGCGTCGACGGCACGGATGGCCTGCCGGACACGGTCGCCGGGCTCGCGCAGGCCGTCAAGGCGCTGCGCGACGAGCTCGCGCCGGAAGTCGTCTTGGGCTACGGCCTCTCGATCTGGGGCACGAACAAAGACATCGTCATCTCGGACGAGAGCGCGGCGTCGGTCGATGCGCTCTCGGCCCGGTCCGTGCGGTTCTACCGCTCGCTCGGCACCCGCTTCGACACCGTCTTCGGCGAGCTGTCGGACCGGACCTCCGGCTACGCCCAGAACCGCAGCGGCGCCGGGCCCGAGGCCTGGTGGGACAGCGCCGATTTCGCCCGGCACCTGCGGTTCATGCGGCGCGTGCACGAGGGCACCAAGCGGCCGATCGCGCTCTGGCAGATCCCGCTCGGCAACACGGTGATGCGGTCGTCAGACAACTCCGTCCGGCACTACCAGGACAACCGCGTGCAGTGGTTCCTGAGCCCGGCCCACCAGTACCGCAAGCTGCGCGCCTACCGCGACGCCGGCGTCGTAGCGCTGCTGTTCGGCCCGGGCCAAGGCGACGACACGCACGCCGATGACGACGCCGGAGACGGCGTCACGAATCCGGCGCCCGTCACGGGGAACCGCCGCGTCGCGACGAGCGCCGACGATGACGGCGGCCTCTTCAAACAGCGGGTCCGCGCCTACGGCAAGCGCGGACCGCTGAAGCTCAAATAGATCAGGTCGGGCCGGGCTCTTCGCCCTCGCCCTGGCCGCCCGCGATGCTGAGCGCGTGCGCCGCGATCTCGCAGAAGTTCTCGGCCGGCTTCTCGTCGTTGGTCTGGCGCCAGCTGCTCACGTAGAGCTGCGACCCCTGGCCCTTGCTGTTCGTCACGACGATCCGCAGAAAGCCGTTCGTCGGCAGCGGGATCCGCAGCTGGCCCGTGAGCGGGTCGCTGATCGGCGTCGTGGTGAGCGGCGCGTCGGTGCTCGACCCCATGTAGGTCTCGACGTACGCCTGGATGCCCTCGTCCTTGTCGTCGGCCGTGATGGTGAGCGCGGCGGCGGAGTCGCGGCCGGTCGGGCAGTTCGCCTGCAGCACGCCGACGTAGGGCAGCTGCACCTCGGCGCTGCTGGACTTGCCGAGCGCGGCATCAGCCTCGCCGTGCCAGTCGACGAGCGCCTCGCCGGCCGGAAGGCCCGGGCTGCGCTTCGTGCCGCCGGCCTTCTTGGTCTTGATCTTCTTGCCCGCCGGCATCGTGGTGAAGAACAGCGCCTCCACCTTGCACTTCTGCTTGCCCGCGGGGCCGTCGAAGCCCGACCACTTCCAGTCGAGGCTGAACGACGTGAGCGGAGCGGTCTGCGACGCCGGCTGGTTGAAGGCCGTGCGCTGCGAGATCACGCCGTAGACGACGCCGGTGCCGGAGTCCTCGACGCCGTTCTCGATGTTGAAGCCCTCCTGCGCGGAGGCGCCGGTGCCGGTGGCGATCAGCGGGGTGGTCGGCGTGGCGAAGGTGAAGATGCGCGCGTTCTTGACGGCCCACGAGGAGCCGCCCGGCGTCGCGTGCGTCACCGTCGTCCACATCGACGTCTCACGCGTGATGTCGTCCGGGTAGATGCGGATGTGGGTCGCGTCGGTGCGGCAGACGATCTCGCCGTAGCCGATGCCCGGCAGGCTGAACGTCGCGCGGTCTTTGCCGGCGCTCTCGCCCTTGTTCCACTTGACGACCGTGTGCTGCTGCAGCGAGGTCGTCGCGGGCTTGGGGGCGGCCGTGGCCGAGGTTGCGGCCGACAGGCCGACCGCGGTGGTGAGGACGGCGGTGGCGGCCCGGGACAAGAGCTGGCGCATCATGAATCCCCGCGCACAGTACCGGGCGCGGACGGGTCGACCACAATGGTGGGGCGTTGTTCGCCTGTGATCCAGGCCTGTTGCTGCGCGATGCGCTGCTCGGGGACAGGGACGAGGCGGTGCTGGACCGCGAGCTCCCGCGAGCGGCGCAGGTACGCCGTGAGGAAGCCCTTCACCTCGGCACGGGCCAAGCCCGCGGTCGTGGTCGTGATCAGGAGCTGGCGGGCAAGCGGGTAGGAGCCGTCGGTGACAGTGTCCTGCGACGGGAACACGCAGTCGCGCGAATCGCCGTCCTGCTCGGAGATCTCCAGCGGCCGGAGTTCCTCTTCGTAGAGCTCGTAGTACGAGAAGCGGAAGTAGGAGACGCGGCCTCGCAGCTGCGTCTGGCGGCGGGTCGCGGCAGCAGCGGCAGCCGTCGACTTCTTCCCGGCGGCGACCTCGGACGCAGCCGACGCCACAAACGCGCGAGCGTCGCTGACGGCGCGCTCGGCCTGACGCACGCGCGCGCGGGCCTTCGCGCGGGCAGCGGCCGAGCGTTTGTCGGCGAGGCCCTTGCGCTCGTCCTTGCGGGCTTCAACCAGCTCGGCGGTGGCGATCCGCAGCGACTCGGCGGCCTTGGCAGCGCGCGCCTGCTGCGCTTCGAGCCGCGCGGCGACGAGCTCGCGCTGGGACGCGACGCGGGCGTCGGCGTCGTCGCCGGTCACGAACAGCCGGTTCTGGCGGTCGTCCTGCGCGACGTGGTAGTCGGAGCGCACGTCGGTCAGGCTCGGGTCGGCGGCATCGAGCACCGTGTGGCCGAAGAAGACGAACGCCTCGCTCTCAGGCGACGGGCCGCCGACCTCGAGCGGCGCGTTCGCGTAGCCGAGCTGGTTCCAGTCGTAGATCGGCGAGCCGGCGCGGTAGATCTCACGGACCTGCCCGACGGGCAGGCAGTCGGCGCCGATGTCGCTGCCGGCCTTCGTGGCGACGACGACGGCGTCGGCGGCCACCGTGAACTGCACGGGCGTGAGGCCCGCCGCGCGGCAGCGGGCAAGCTCGGCGCGGGTGATCGGGCGCGAGGAGTCGACGAGGTCGATGTCGCCGGCGCACAGCTCGGCGAACGCGGTGCCCTCGCCATTGCGGCGCACGTTGACCGATGTCGAGCCGCCGCCCTCGGCGTAGGCGGCGACGGCCAGCGGCGTCAGCGAGCCGCGGGCGATGCCGTCGATGCGGGCCTCGCCCGGCGTCGGCTGCGGCAGCGGCTTGCTCGAGCGCTTGGCCTGCGTCTGGCTGCTGCCGCTCGCGGTCTGCGTGCTCTGCTCGAGCTCGCGGATCGCGCCCTCGTTTGAGACGCCGCAGCCGGCGAGTGCCAGGCAGGCGGCGGACGCCGTCGCCGTGGCGGCGGCGAGGGCGCGGCGGGTCGTGCGCTGCGTCATCGTGCGGCCTCCTGGGTCGCCGGCGGGTCCAGGCGGACCGGCCCGAGTTTGGTGACCTCGAAGTCCTCGAGGGTCAGCTGGCGGAGCTCGTCACCGACGAGCGAGTCGGGCGAGATGCCGCGCTGGGCGTAGAGCGTGGGCACGGCCGCGCGGTCGACGACGATGGCGCCGTACTGGCGCAGCGCGACGAGGATCGCGTCGCGGGCGCGCTGCTGGCGGCGCGTCACCGAGCGGCCGTCGACGTCGCCAGCGGCCAGGCGCACGCCCGGCTTCAGCCGGATCCGCGCGCCCTCGGGGAGCGAGTCCAGGGCGCCGTTGCCGTTGGTGCCCGAGGCCGGGCGCACGTAGCGGCGCTGCGCCGGACCGGGCACCGAGATCGCCAGAGCGTGGTCGATGGCACCGGACTCCAGCTCGCCCGCGCGGATCAGGCCGGCGAAGAGCGGCAGGCCGGAGCCCCGGGCCGAATCCTCGCCGGGCTCGCCGGCGCCGGGGCCGTCGAGGTCCCAGGCACGCAGGTACTGGTAGGAGATCGTCTCGTCGCGCTCGCGGCGGGCGCGCCAGAGGTCGTACGCCTTGCCGCCTTCGATCACCGTGAACCAGCCGTCGTAGCGGGGGTCCGGATCGACGTCGGCTGGGATGCGGAGCGAGCGCACCCCGGTGCCGCAGCCGTTCTGGCGGCAGTGCACGCGCGTGGCGGCGCCGCCCGAGACGATCGGCGTCGTCCAGCGGCGCGTGTTGACCGTGAGGCCGGTGGTGACGGTGCGGCGCTCGATGACCGGCGTGTCGTTGCCTTCGCGGTCGACGACGCCGGCGCGCTTGGCGGCTTCGGTGAGCATCGCCGTCGACGCGGGGTCGACGGGCAGCCCGTCGCCGCGGCGGTTCCACGCGGAGTCGGCCGCGAAGATGCGGCCGGTGCCGACCTCTGAGCCCTCGCCGGAGGAGGACGGCGGGGTGGTCCGCGCAGGCGTCGCGGCGGCCGCGGACGGCTCGTCGCTGCCACAGCCGCTCAGCGTCACGCCGAGGACGG
>JAEYAL010000253.1 GCA_023404805.1 Actinomycetes bacterium
GTGCACCTGCACGGCCCGCGCCGCGGCGACGGCGGAGAGCCCGGTCGCGAGGCCGTCGTCGACCAGGACGACATCGCGGCGCTCGACCTCGGGCGCCGCCGCCGCCCGCCGGTAGAGCGCCACGCGCCGCTCCAGCTCGCGGCCCTCGGCGGCGATCGTGCGGTCCAGCTGCGCAGGCGTCATGCGCGTCGCGTGGACGGCCTCGTCGTCGACCACGCAGATGCCGCCCTCGGCCAGCGCGCCGACGGCGTATTCCGGATGGCCGGGGGCGCCGATCTTGCGGACCGCGACGATGCCCAGCGGCGCATCGAGCTCCGCAGCGACCTCGGCGGCCACTGGCACGCCGCCCCGCGGCAGCGCCAGGACGACGGGTCGCTCCCACGCGTCGCCGCGCAGGCGGCTAGCCAGCACGCGGCCGGCGGCGGTGCGGTTGGCGAAGGCAAGCACCTCCCCAGCGTCCCGCGAGATCGGGGACGCTTGCGCGTCAGGACCGGTCGGCGCCAGCGTTGGTGGGCGGCGAAGACCTCAGGACCGGTCGGCGGCCAGCGCCGCGGGCGCGGCATGTGGCGACGCGGCGGCCTTGGTCAACGAAGGCCGTTGCCCGTCGGCGTCGTCGTCCACCTCCGGCCCCCACGTCTTCATGCGGCGGCGCAGGTCGAGGTAGGCGCCGAGGCCCGGGGCGGCAGGCAGATAGGTCGAGATCACCTGGTAGCTGACGACCGCCGCCAGCGCGAGCTCGGCGCCGACGCCGGACGCCACGAGCGCGCCGACCATGCCGCCCTCTGAGCCGCCGACGCCGCCGGGCACGGGCAGCAGGTTGCCCATCATGCCCAGGAAGTAACAGAGGACGAGCGTGCCGAGCGGCGGCGGCTCGCCAAACGCCTGGAAGCACGCCCACAGCGTCGCGACGTCGAACGCCCACCAGACCACGGGCCAGGTCATCACCCACGGGTCGTCCTTGGCGACCGCCAGCGCCATGCGGGTGCCGCGGCCCGCGACCTGCGGCACGGTCGAGAGCTTGGCCGCAGCCTTCGCGAACCCGCCCGAGCCTTGCGAGGCCTCGCGTGCGCGGCGCTCGAGGTCGCCCGGGATGCGGATCAGCAGGAACGCGATCACGGCCGCGCCGAGGCCGACGATGAACGCGATCAGTCCGAGCAGGCGCGGCACGCCGTGGAACAGCCCGAGCACGACGAGCAGGCCGCCGATGAGCAGCGTCCCGAGGTAGACCGAGTAGAGCAGGATCATGAAGGCCGTCAGGCGGCGCGCGGCCTCGTTCTTGGCCATGCCGGCGCGGTGCAGCACCCAGCCGGTGAAGGCGATCCCGCCAGCGCCGCCCGCCGAGAACAGGCGCGTGGCGACGACGCCCGCGAGCGTCAGCTCCGTCGAGACGATCACGTTCTTCAGCCGCGGCGCCGCCGGCGAGAACACCGATCGCGTCAGCACGACGTAGCCCCCGAACGAGACCACCTCCAGCCCGATCGCGGCCGCCAGCCACGCGACGTCGCCGCTGCGCATTCGAGAGAAGAGCCGCTCGAGGTCGTCGAGGTGCTGGAACAGGAACACCAGCACGCCGATCACGACGAGCGCCAGCAGCAGCCGCACCAGCTCGCGCGTGTGCGCGGTCAGCGTGAGCAGCCAGGCATCGCGGCTGACGACGAGCACGCTCAGCAGCAGGATCGCCGCAACGGCGATCCCGACCACCGTCACGACGTGGTCGGACGGCATCCAGGCGTGCGACGTCATCCTCGGCCCACCCTAGGGTGCAGGCCGGCCGGCGACGCAGATCCCGGTCGGCGCCGGCGCAAACTGAGCGTTCTTTAGTTGCCCCTATAGGGGAAGAAAAAGAACGTTCACCGCGGTCAGAGGGTGGCGGCGAGCTCGCTGGCCTGCGCGATGGCGCGCTTGGCGTCGAGCTCGGCGGCGACGTCGGCGCCGCCGACGAGGTGCGTCGGGATCCCCGCGGCGAGCAGCTCCTCGTGGAGGTCGCGGCGCGGCTCCTGTCCGGCGCAGATCACCACGTGGTCGACCTCCAGCAGCCGCGGCTTGCCGTCGACCGTGAGGTGCAGCCCGGCGTCGTCGATCTTGTCGTAGGAGGCGCCGCCGATGAACTCCACGCCCTTGTGCTTGAGCGCCGCGCGGTGGACCCAGCCGCTGGTCTTGCCGAGGCCCTCGCCGAGCTTGGTGGTCTTGCGCTGCAGCAGGTAGACGGTCCGCGGCGACGGGCTGTGCTCGCCCTTCGTCAGGCCGCCTGGCTGCTCCGCCGGGTCGGTGACGCCCCATTCCCTCTGCCACGCGGGCAGGTCGAGCGCAGGCGATGTCTCGTGGGTGATGAACTCGCCGACGTCGAAGCCGATGCCGCCAGCGCCGATGATCGCGACGCGCGCACCTACCTCCACCTTGCCGGTGAGCACGTCGGCGTACCCGACGACCTTGGGGTGGTCGATCCCCTCGATCGCGGGCGTGCGCGGGGTGACGCCAGTCGCCAGGACGACGAGGTCATGCGCCTCGGCGACGAGCGTCTGCGCCGAGATCGGCGCGCCGAGGCGCTGCCGCACGCCGGTCAGCTCAAGCTGGCGGCCGAAGTAGCGGATGGTCTCGTCGAACTCCTCCTTGCCGGGCACGCGGCGCGCGAGGTTGAACTGGCCGCCGATCGCGGGCTCGGCGTCGATCAGCTCGACGGTGTGGCCGCGCTGCGCGAGCACCGTCGACGCGGCCAGCCCGGCCGGCCCTGCGCCGACGACCGCGATCCGCTTGGCGGCGCCCTCGGCGACCGGCTCGTAGCTCAGCTCGGTCTCGCGGCCCGCGCGCGGGTTCACGAGGCAGCTCGCGTGCTGGCGCTTGAAGACGTGGTCGAGACAGGCCTGGTTGCAGGCGATGCAGGTGTTGATCTCGTCGGCGCGGTTCTCAGCGGCCTTGATCACGAAGTCGGGGTCGGCGAGCAGCGGGCGGGCCATCGAGACCATGTCGGCGTCGCCCCGCGCGAGGACGGCCTCGGCGACCTCCGGCGTGTTGATCCGGTTCGACGCGACCACCGGGATCGAGAGGTGCGGGCGCAGCTTGCCGGTGACCCAGGTGAACGCCGCGCGCGGCACCGAGGTGACGATCGTCGGGACGCGCGCCTCGTGCCAGCCGATGCCGGTGTTGATGATCGTCGCGCCGGCGGCTTCGATGCCCTGAGCCAGCTCGACGACCTCGTCCCACGTCTGCCCGCCGGGCACGAGGTCGAGCATCGAGAGGCGGTAGACGATCACGAAGTCCGGGCCGACCGCCTCGCGGGTGCGCTCGACGATCTCCAGCGGCAGCCGCATCCGGTTGGCCGCCGAGCCGCCCCACTCGTCGGTGCGGTGGTTCGTCGCCGCCGAGATGAACTGGTTGATGAAGTAGCCCTCAGACCCCATGATCTCGACGCCGTCGTAGCCGCCCTCGCGGGCCAGCACGGCGGAACGGGCGAAGTCGTCGATGGTCTTGTCGACCTGGCGGCCGGTGAGCGCGCGCGCCTTGAACGGGTTGATCGGGGCCTTCGTGGCCGACGCCGAGACGTTGAACGGGTTGTAGCCGTACCGGCCCGCATGCAGGATCTGCAGGGCGATCTTGCCGCCGTGGTCGTGGACCGCCGCCGTGATCTCGTGGTGCTGCTTGACCGCGCCCCTGGTGGCCAGGCGTGAGCCGAACGGCGACAGCCAGCCTTCGCGGCTCGGCGCGTAACCGCCGGTGATCATCAGGCCGACGCCGCCCTTGGCGCGCTCGGCGAAGTAGGCCGCGAGCTTGCCGGAGTCCTTCGCGCGGTCTTCCAGGCCGGTGTGCATCGAGCCCATGACCACGCGGTTGCGCAGGGTCGTGAAGCCGAGGTCGAGCGGCTCGAGCAGGTGCGGGTACGGCCCGGCGGGCGCGCCCGCGGCTGAGTCTGACGCGTCTGAGGCGAAGGCCATAACCGTGTTGTAGCGCAAATTGGGAAGTGGTGCATGCCAATTGGCCGGGCGTCGGTTGGCGACGTCCCGCGGTGCACCACTATTCGCACAGCGTATACACCCTGTGTATAGTTCCCGCTCATGGCTGTCGGAACCACCCTGCTCGGACTGCTCCAGCGCGAGCCAGCGCACGGGTACGAACTCAAGCGCTCGTACGACGCGCACTTCGGCGGTGACCGTCCGCTGGCCTACGGCCAGGTCTATTCGACGCTCGCGCGGCTGCTCAAGAACGGTCTGGTCGAGGAGGCAGGCGTCGAGAGCGGCGACGGCCCGGACCGCAAGCGCTACGCGATCACCGAGGACGGCGTCGCGGATGTCGAGCTCTGGCTCGCGACGCCCGAGCGGCCCGCCGACTACCTGCAATCGGCGCTCTACACGAAGGTCGTCCTCGCGCTGATGAGCGGCCGCAGCGCCGCGCAGATCCTCGACACGCAGCGCGAGGCGCACCTCGTCTCGATGCGCGAGCTGACGCAGCGCAAGGCCGGCGGCGACCTGCTCGACCAGCTCGTCTGCGACCACGCCCTCTTCCACCTGGAGGCCGATCTGCGGTGGCTCGAGCTCACCGCGGCCCGGCTCGACGACATCCGCGCGGCGGTCGCCTGATGAGCGTCCCTCGCGGGGAAGGCACGATGCAGGCGCCGACCGCCGCGGCCCCGCTGCTCGCCGCCCGCGACCTGCGCAAGACCTTCGGGCAGACGGCCGCCCTCGACGGCGCGTCGTTCTCGGTGGCACCGGGCGAGTTCGTGGCGATCATGGGCCCGTCCGGCTCCGGCAAGTCGACGCTGCTGCACTGCCTGGCGGGTATCTCCGAACCGGACTCGGGCGAGATCGAGCTCGACGGCCGCTCGGTCACGAACCTCCCCGACGCCGAGCGCAGCGCGATGCGGCTGCGCGAGTTCGGGTTCGTCTTCCAGTTTGGGCACCTGGTGCCGGAGCTGACCTGCCTGGAGAACGTGGCGCTGCCGCTCCGGCTCGCTGGGCAGCCGCGGCGCACCGCCGAGCGCGAGGCGCGGGACTGGCTCGAGCGCCTCGACGTGGCCGACGTCGCCGACATCCGCCAGGGCGAGGCCTCCGGCGGGCAAGGGCAGCGCGTCGCGATCGCCCGCGCGCTGATCCACCGGCCGCGGATCGTCTTCGCCGACGAGCCGACGGGCGCCTTGGACTCCCTGAACGGCGAGCGGGTCATGCAGCTGCTCACCGCAAGCGCCCGCGCGACAGCCGCGGCGATCGTGCTGGTGACGCACGAGGCGCGCGTCGCGGCCTACGCCGACCGCTCGGTCACGGTGCGCGACGGGCGCGCCACCGACGTCATGGCGGCCGATCTCTCGGTCAGCGATCGCACGGCAACCGCCGACCTCGCGCCGCACGCATGACCCGGCGCGCCCACGCATGGCTGCGCGACCTCAGCCTCGGCCTGCAGTTCGCGTTCCGCGGCGCGCGCGTGCGGACGGCGCTGACGGCGACCGGCATCGGCCTTGCGGTTGGCGTGCTGATGTTCGCGGCCTCGCTACCGGGCGCGATCGAGGCGCGGCAGCAGCGCGACGCGGCGCGGAACATCTGGGGAGACCAGCTCGTCGTGTCCGATAGCTCGGGCCAGACCACAAGCGCACTGACAAAGCCGTCGGACGACAGCGCGCTCGTCAGCGATGTCGCCACGATCTGGCAGGGCGACCGCATCTTGGGCATCGTCATGCGCCCCGAGGGCTCGTCGCCGCCGCTGCCGCCTGGAGTCAGCCGTGTGCCGGGGCCTGGCGAGATCGTCGTGTCGCCGGCGCTCGCGCGCACGCTGCGCGACGACGACGCCGCACTGCTGCGCGAGCGGCTCGGGAACGCGCTGATCATCGGGACGATCGCCGACGAAGGCCTCAGCGGGCCGCAAGAGCACCGCTGGTACGGCTACGCCGACATCGACGACCGCGCGATGCAGAGCGGCGGCACGAGCATCAACCGCATCGCGGCGTTCGGCGCTGGCATGCCCGATCCGCAGCTCGATGTCTTCCTCCGGGTCATGGTGCTCATCGGCGCCATCACGCTGCTGTTCCCGATCGCGATCCTCGTCGGCACGGCCGCGCGGTTCGGCAGCGAGCGGCGCGACCGCCGCCTCGCGGCCCTGCGGCTCGTGGGGACGAGCCGCGCCGAGACCGGCCGCATCGCTGCGGGCGAGAGCCTCGCTGGCGCGCTGCTCGGCATCGCCGGCGGCGCTGCGCTGTTCGCCGCTGCGCGGCTCGTCCTCCCGCATGTCGAAGCGTTCGGGTTCAGCCTCTACACCTCCGACGCCCGTCCCGATCCGCTGCTCGCGCTCGCGGTCATCGGCGGCGTCGTCGCGGTCGCGATCGGTACCACGGTGCTGTCGATGCGGCGGGTCGCCGTCGAGCCGCTGGCCGTGACGCGCCGCGGCCGGGGCCCGCGCCGCCGGTTCTGGTGGCGGCCGCTCCCTGTGATCGCCGGTTTCGCCGTGCTCTACCCCGTCGGCCGCCACGCGCCCGACGCCGCAGGCGACCATCCGTGGCAGGTCGGCATCGGCGCGGTCCTGATGCTCGTCGGCGTCGTGTCGCTGCTCCCGTGGGCCGTCGACGCCTCCGTGGCGCGCCTGCGCGGCTGGAGCGTCAGCTCGCAGCTCGCCGTGCGCACCTTGCAATCCGACGGCGCTGGCGCGGCCCGGATCGTGAGCGGCGTCGCTGTTGCGGTCGCGGGCGCGATCACGCTGCAGATGCTGCTCACCGCTGAGGCCACCCAGCCCCAGGCGATCGACGAGTCCAAGACGGCGGCGACCGCCTATCTGCCTGCGACGCTCGCGGAGCTGCCACGCGTGCGCGACGGGCTCGCGCGGGTGCCAGGTGTCCGCTCGGTCGCAGTCTCGACCAACGCCGAGGTCACGGGCCACGGCGGGGGCAACGGGCTGCCGCCCAATCTCACCATCGGCGACTGCGCGGCGCTCAACCTGCTTGCGGTGGTCCCGGATTGCGACGACCGCGCGGGCGGCGTCTACCGCGCGGTGTTCCCGACCGGCGAGGCGCCCGAGAGCGCCAATCCGCGCACCGCGGTTCCGCAGCCGGGCGAGCGGGTCAAGCTGCGCCTTCCGAGCGACGGCGACGACCACTGGCACCGCTTTGCCCTGCCCGAGACCACCGAGACCGTCCCCGCGCGCGTCAAGCACTACGCGGGGTACGACGAGATGTCGCTCGGCATCTACGCCACGCCCGGGGCGTTGTCCCTGCCAGACGACCTGCCGCTTGGCGCACAGTTCTCGGCCGAGCTCGACCCCGCCGACCCGCTGGCCCTCGAGCGCCTGCGCACCGCCGCCGCCCAGATCTCGCCGCTGGCCAACGTCTATGAGCCGTACGCGCAGCAGGAGGCCGCGACCGAGTCGGCGCTGCACCGCATGCTGCTCGCCGGCGCGGCGCTGCTGCTGCTCCTCATCTCCGCGAGTCTGCTCGTGACGACCCTCGAGCAGCTCGGTGAGCGCCGCCGCAGCCTCGCCGCGCTCTCGGCGGTCGGCACGCCGCGCGCCACGCTGCGCCGGTCGCTGTGGTGGCAGACGGCCGTCCCCGTGACGATCGGTTTGGCGCTCGCCGTCACGATCGGCACGGCGCTCGGCGCCGTCCTGCTGAAGATGCAGGACGAACCCGTCCAGCTCGACCTCTCCGGCACCGCGGGCCTCCTCGCGATCGGCGCCGGGATGGTCGTCGCCGTCACCGCGATCTCGCTGCCGCTGCTGCGGCGCGTCGCTGCGCCGTCAGCGATCCGGGCGGAGTAGCCCGTGCCACACCGCCTCGGCAGCCCCGCCGCAAGGGCCGGTCGCCTAGCGACATTAAAAACCGCACGCCAGCCGACCACCCCGCCCGCGCCCCCCGGGCCGGTCGGCTCGCGACATCAAAAACCGCACGCCAGCCGACCGCCCCCACGGGCGCCGCCGGGGCGTCGGCGTTCCAGACCCCACCGGCGCCGCCGGGGCGCCGG
>JAEYAL010000012.1 GCA_023404805.1 Actinomycetes bacterium
GGCCGACGCCGCGCTCGCCGACGGCGCGCAGGTCGACGCTGCCCATCCTGCGCCGCCGCACGGCCTGCGCTGGGCGCTCGTCGCGCTCGCGCTCGGCGGCCTCGGCATCGGCACCGGCGAGTTCGTGCCGATGGTCTTGCTGCCCGACGTCGCCGACGGGATCGGCGCCTCAGTCACGGCGACCGGCCACGTGATCAGCGCCTACGCGCTCGGCGTCGTCGTCGGCGCGCCCCTCCTCGGCGTCCTCGGAGCTAGGACGCCGCGCCGCCGCCTTCTCGTCTTCCTCATGACGGGCTACGTCCTCGCCAACCTCCTCAGCGCCATCGCCCCGACTTACGAGGCGCTGATGGCCGCGCGCTTCCTGAGCGGATTGCCGCACGGCGCGTTCTTCGGCGTCGCCTCGCTCGCCGCCGCCGCGCTCGTGCCGCATGAACGTCGCGCCTGGGCGATCTCGATGGTGCTGCTCGGCCTGAGCGTCGCGAACCTGCTCGTCGTCCCGCTCGCGACCGCGATGGGCCACGCGGTCGGCTGGCGCAGCGTGTTCGTGGCGGTCGCAGCGATCGGCGCGGCCACCGTCGCGTCGATCCTCTGGTTCGTCCCGCGCGCGCCCGCCGACGAGGGCGCCAGCATGCGGGGCGAGCTCGGAGCCCTCCGCGACCCGAAGGTGCTGGCCACGCTCGCGGTCGGCGCGATCGGCTTCGGCGGCATGTTCGCCGTCTACAGCTACATCGCGCCGACGCTGACGGAGCGCACCGGCGTCGACGAGGCCCTCATCCCCGTCTACCTGTTCCTCTGGGGTGCAGGCATGGTGACCGGCAACCTGATCGGCGGCCGCCTCATCGACCGCGCCCTCCTGCCGACCCTGGCGTGGGGGCTCGCGGCGTTCGCCGGCGCGCTGGCGCTGTTCTCGGTCGCTTCTCTGAACCCGTACACAGCCGCCGCTGGCGTCTTCGTGCTCGGGAACGTCCTCCTGCTCGGGCCCGCGCTGCAGACCCGCCTGATGGACGTCGCCGGCGACGCCCAGACGCTCGCGGCGACGATGAACCACGCGTCGTTCAACACCGCCAACGCCCTCGGCCCGTGGCTGGCAGGCATCGCCTACACCGCCACGGGCTCGTGGGCTGCGCCGGCCTGGGTCGGCGTCGGCCTGGCCCTCGCGGGCCTCGTGCTGCTCGGCGTCTCCCTCGTCGTACCGAGCCGCGCCGGCGTGCGCTAGGCGGCGACGGCGACCTGGTCGCCGAAGAGCGCGTCGATGTCGCGCTCGCCAGCCGCGAGGCTCTCGGCCGCGAGCGGCTTGAGTGACTCCATCGCCGGGACGACGTCGGCCAGCGTGAGCTCGACGGCGATCACGTCGGCGTCGATGCCGAGCGTGCTGAGCACCTGGACGAGCCACGGGGTCGCGTGGTCCCAGCCGTGGCGCGGCGTGCCCTCGCCGTAGCCGCCGCCGCGGCTGGCGATGATCTGGAACTTGCGGCCGCCGAGCAGGCCCTCAGAGGTCGCGGCGTCCTGCGAGACGCCCGGGAAGATCAGGTGGTCGATCCACGACTTCACCGTCGACGGCGCGTTGTAGTTGTAGAGCGGCACGCCGAGGACGACGACGTCGGCGGCGAGCACCTCGTCGGCGAGGGTCTGGCTCAGCGCGCGGGCGGCGGCCTGCTCAGGCGTGTGCTGCTCGGCCGGGACGAACCGGGCGAACGCGTCGGCCTGGCCGAACACCGGCAGCGGGTCAGCAGCGAGGTCGCGGTACGTCACGGTTCCGCCGGGGTTCGCGGCCTTCCATGCCTCAACGGCGCGAGCGGTGAGCTTGCGGCTCACGGAGGCGTCGCCCTTGACGGAGGAATCGATGTGAAGCAGGTGCGGCATTTGGGGGGCTCTTTCCGGTGGAGGGATTTGGTTGCTGTGGCAAGCATACCCATTTTGCTTGCGGGCGCAAGTAATCACCTGGACGCCACCTGGACACGGGCGCCCAGATCGGCAAAACGCCGACCGCGTTTGGAGTTCCGCGTGCAAACCCCCTAGCCTTGAAGCTGTGACCACCCCCGCCACATCCGCCGCAGCCGCGGCGCTCGTCCGCCGGAACGAGCATGTGATGGGCCCTGCTGCGGCCCAGTGGAGCCCCGAGCAGACGATCGCCTGGATGGGCCTGCTCGGCACGCACCGCCACCTCACGCGCGGGTTTTCAAAGGCTGTCGAGGACCGCACCGGGCTCAGCCCGACGGCGCTCGGCCTGCTCGGGCGGCTGCATCAGGACGACGACGGCCGGATGCGCATCTCGTCGCTGGCCGAAGACATCGGACTCAGCCTGAGCCGGACCTCGCGCGTGCTCGACGCGCTGGAGCTGCGCGGGCTCGTCGCCCGCGTCCAGTGCCCCGAAGACGCCCGCGCCACGAACGCGGTCCTCACCGAGGCCGGCCGCGCGATCATCCGCGACGCGCAGGACGCCTCGAGCGTGTGGGTCCACGAGCACTTCTTCGCGCATGTGACCGACGAGGAGACCGCGGTCCTCGCGAGCGTCTTCGAGCGGTTCACCGCCGCGGGCCTCACGCCCTGCGTGGCCGCGGCCGACGCTGGCGCCGCCACGGCGTGCCCTGGCGCCGACGACCCGTGCGACGGCGCCTTCGGCGCCGGCCCGTCCGGCGGCTGTTAGCCCGCCGCGGCGCGGCCGCCCTCTTCGCGCTCGCCGCCGCCGCGGCCCTGACGCCCTAGCTGTCTTCGACAGGCCGCGCGCGGTACAGCCGCACGGGCGCCCGGATGCCTTTGAGGCGGCGGTCGCCGACCGTCGACCACGTCACGCCCGCTTCGTCGCCGATCGCCTGCCGCGCCGCGACGTCGGCTACGACCGACCCGGCACGTGCGACGCCGGTGATCCGGCTGGCGAGGTTGACCGGTCGGCCGAACCAGTCGCCTGCGCGGGCGGCGGCCTGTCCGTGGGCGAGCCCGATCCGGACCTGCGGGAAGCCGGGGCCCTCGTCCTCGACGCGGTCGAGCACGCCGAACGCGGTCCGCGCGAGGGCGGCCGGGTCGGCGGAGACCAGCAAGACGGCGTCGCCGACCGACTTCACGAGCCGGACCGAGGGGTCGATCGCGTCGCCAGTCAAAAGGACGAGGCGTTCGGCGACGCGCTCCAGCTCCGTCGGCGGCAGCTCTTCCCCGAGCTTCGTGAAACCGACGAGGTCGGCGAAAGCCACCGACACGTCACGGGCGCCGGGCAGCGCGCCGGCGCGGCGCTCATCGTCGGTCACCACGTCGTCGCGCACCGCGTTGTGGAGGTGCAGGCGCAGCATCTGGTCGAGGATCGGGCCGAGCATCGGCAGCAGGCCCTGTGAGGTCCCCGCGAAGCCGCTGGCCAGCTGCCGCTCGCTCATGCCCGGGGCGATCGCGAGCTCCATCACGGTCTGCCGCATCAGGTCGGCGGTCTGGGCGAGCCCCCGCCCGAGCACGCGGCCGACGTTGAACAGCTGCTCCGGCTGGACGCCCGCGTCGATGAACCGCTTGATCGAGCGCGCGGTCTCCAGGTGCGTCTCGCCGTACTGGATGGCATCGAGGTCGACCGGAGCTGGCAGCCCGCCGGCCCGCAGCAGGGCCGTGAGCAGGTCAGCGTCGAGCCCGGTACGCCGGGCGATGTCGTTCGCGCTGTACCGCTCGCTGGTCCCCAGGGTCCGGCCGGAAGCGGCGAGCACGATGGTCCCGTTGTCGGTCGACTGGCGCAGGGCCTCGCGCGACATCCGGTAGTCGTCGCGCAGCCACTGCAGCAGTTCGATGCGCTCGTCTCGCGCTGGGCCCGACAGTCCGTCGAGCAGTCCGTCGGCTTCGAACTCGGCGGCGTCTGACATGGCCCGCGGAGCCTATAACCCGACGCACCGGAACTCACGTGGTCCAAATGGTGAACTCATCCGGTTCGGGTGATCGGAGGACGCCTCCGTCTCGGCTACGTTGCGCCCAGCTGGCGCGCTCGCGCTGGTCCCGCACCCACCTGGAGGAGTCCATGTCTACCAGCACCGCTCGCGAACCCCTGCCGCCTGGCGCCGGCCCCAACGGCTGGCTCGCGTTCGCCTCGATCCTGCTGTTCATCAACGGCCTGTTCGGCGCGTTCTGGGGTCTGACGGCCATCCTCAACGACGAGGTCCTGCGTGTCGGCGGCCGCGGCGTCGTGGTCCTCGACTTCACGACGTGGGGCTGGATCGTCCTGATCCTCGGCATCGTCCTGATCACGACGTCGGTCGGCCTCGTGCTCGGCTGGGCCGCGGCCCGCTGGCTCGCGGTCGTGTTCACGACGCTGCACGCGCTTGCCCAGTTCGGCGCCCTGACCGCCTTCCCGTTGTGGTCGATTCTGGTGATCTCTCTTGACATCGTCATCCTCTACAACCTCTTCGTCCGCTGGCAGCTCGAGGACTGACGCCGCCCGCGTCGCCCGTCGCCTGACCATGCGCCAAACCCGCCGCGCTTCGGCTGCGCTTGCCGCCGCGGCGACCCTGGCCCTGTCCGCCTGCGGCTCTGAGCAGGAGCCGCAGGCGAACACGCCTGGCGCCAAAACGGGTGGCGCGCTCACCGCCTACAACAGCGCCTTCCCGGACTTTCTCGACCCGGCGCTGTCGTACACCGGCGAGGGCTGGCAGGCGCTCTGGCCCGTCTACACGGGCCTGCTCACCTACCCGCACGCCGAGGGCGCGGGCGGCGCGAAGGTCGTGCCAGGACTCGCCGAGGACCTGCCCGAGATCAGCGACGACGGGCGTGAGTACAAGCTGACGCTGCGCGACGGCCTGGAGTACTCGGACGGGTCGCCCGTCAAGGCGAGCGACTTCGAGCACGCGATCAAGCGCGTGCTGAACCTCGAGTCCGGCGGCTCGTTCTTCTTCGAGGGCATCGAGGGGGCCGCTGACTACATCGAGGGCGGCAAGGCGGAGGCCGACATCCGCGGCATCGACGCCGACGACGCGACGCGCGAGATCACGATCCGCCTCGCCGAACCCGACGGGCAGTTCACGTTCGCGCTGGCGACGACGTTCGCTGCGCTCGTCCCGCAGAAGGCGCCGTTCGAGCCCGCTGGCGACCGGCCCATCCCAGGCGTCGGCCCGTACGCGCTCGACAAGATCAAGTCCGGCCGCTCGTTCGTGCTGGAGCGCGCACGCAACTTCGAGCCGCTGCCGAACGTCCCCGCTGGCAAGGCCGACGAGATCACCGTCGAGACCGTCGAGAACGCGGGCCGCCAGGCGCAGGACATCGTCGCGAACAAGGTCGACGCGCTGCTCGGGCCGCCTGGCGGCGACCAGCTCGCCACCGTCCGCGACGGCACCAAGGGGCGGTACGCCGAGTACACGACCAACGCGGTCAACTACTTCTTCCTGAACACCAAGCTGCCGCCGTTCGACGACGTCAAGGTGCGCCAGGCCGTAGCGACCGCCGTCGACGAGCGGGCGCTCGCCCGGCTCTCCGGCGGCCTGCAGGAGCCGACCTGCAACTTCCTGCCGCCAGCCATCGCGGGCTACGAGAAGCTCGACCCGTGCCCATGGGGCGATCCGGAGCAGCCTGCCGACACGGCGAAGGCCAAGCAGCTCGTCACCGACGCCGGCGCGGCCGGAAAGGAGGTCGTGGTCTACGGCGACGACTCGCCCGGCTTCTCGGCCGGCGCGGAGTACCTCGCCGACCTGCTGGGCCAGATCGGGTTCAAAGCCAAGCCGCGGCTCGTGTCGGGTTCGGTCTACTTCCAGACGATTGGGAACGCGCGCACGAAGGCCCAGGCCGGCGTCACCGGCTGGTCGCAGGACTTCCCGGGCGCGGCCACGTTCTTCCAGCTGATCGACGGCGCGTCGATCCAGCCGCGCAACAACATCAACCCCGGCAACGTCGATGATCCCCAGATCAACGCCGACCTCGAAAAGGCGAACGCGATCGCCGACCAGGATCAGGCCGCACCGATCTACGCGGGCATCGACCGGCGCCTGATCGAGCAGGCGCTCGTGCTGCCGTACGGCCATGCGCGGGCGACGAAGATCACGTCAGCGCGCGTGGCGTTCGATGCGCTCGTCTACCACCCGGTGTACGGCGTCGACCTCGTGACGCTCGGCCTTACTGGCTGAGCGCCACGCCCCGGTCGGGTCGGCGTCAGTGCGCGCCGGCGAAGGCGGGCTGCTCGGCCGCCTTCTCGCCGTCTTCGCCCGGGCCGCCGTGGCCCTGCATGCCGCCCGCGGGCGTCTGGATGACGGTCGCGGCCAGCAGCGCGGCGAGGAGCACGCAGACGCCGCCGATCACGAACGCGAGGTGGTACCCGGCGGTGAGCGCCTCGTTGACGGTGGCGCCGCCGTCTCGGACGGACTCGGTCTTCGACGCCGAGAGCGTCGCCAATACGGCGAGGCCGAGCGCGCCGCCGACCTGCTGGGTGGTGTTCACGAGGCCTGACGCCAGGCCGGCGTCCTCCGGGCCAGCGCCCGACATCGCGAGCATCATCAGCGCCGGGAAGGCGATGCCGGCGCCGAGGCCCTGCACGATCATCGCGGGCATGAGGTCGACGAGGTAGTCGCCCTGCACCGGCACGCGGGCGAAGAGGGCGAGGCTCGCCGCGACGAGCAGCAAGCCGACGATCAGCACGGGGCGCGGCCCGAAGCGGTTGATGAACCGGGCGGTGTAGCGGATCGAGAGCACGCCCATGATCAGCGTGGCCGGGAGGAACGCGACGCCGACCTCGATCGGCGAGTAGCCGAGCACGAGCTGCAGGTAGAGCGCGGCCATGAAGCCGATCGCGAAGAGGCCCGCCATGGTGAGCACCTGGACGATGTTCGAGCCGACGATGTTGCGCGAGCGGAAGATGCCGAGCGGGATCAGCGGAGCCTTCGCCGTCGCCTCGCGGGCGATGAACAGGCCGAGCAGCGTGATCGAGATCGCGCCGAGGACGAGCGTCTGGGTCGAGGTCCAGCCGGTCTCGGCGGCGCCGACCGTCGCGTAGACGCCGATCATCACCGACGACGTGATGAGGATCGCGCCGGGTGCGTCGGCGCCGTCGCCCAGGCCGGAGCCGTGGTCGGTCGGGACGTACTTGAGGGCGAGCAGGAAGGTCGCGATGCCGATCGGGAGGTTCACAAGGAAGATCCAGTGCCAGCTGATCAGCTCGGTCAGGACGCCGCCGACGAGCAGGCCGATCGTGCCGCCGGCGACGGCGACGAAGGTGAAGACGCCGATGGCTTTGGCCTGTTCGGCGGGTTCGGGGAACATCGTCACGATCGCGCCGAGGATCACGGCTGAGGTGAGCGCGCCGCCGACGCCCTGGATGAACCGCGCGCCGACGAGCCACTCCTGGCTCTGGGCCGCGCCGCACAGCAGCGACGCCACGACGAACAGCGCGAGGCCGCTCTTGAAGACGCGGGTGCGGCCGACGATGTCGCCGAGGCGCCCGGCGAGCAGCAGCAGGCCGCCGAACGGCACGAGGTACGCGTTGATCACCCAGGCGAGGCCCGACTGCGAGAAGCCGAGGTCGTCCTGGATCGACGGGAGCGCGACGTTCACAACGGTCACGTCGAGGACGATCATCAGCATCCCCGTGCAGAGGACGTAGAGCGCGATCCAGCGCGATCGGTCGGTGGTGTCGGCGGTCATGACGTGGCTTCCCTCGTGTGCTTCGCGCTGGGCTCCCGGGTGGAACCGAGCGCGTCTGAGGGTAGAGACCGGACAGCGCCGTTCAACTCATCGGTCCCGGCGTGTGACTCCCGCCACAGAGGCGTGTCGCACAACGGGGTGGTCAGGCTGCGCGGCGGCTGTTCGGGTCGCGCGCGGCGTCGCCGTCAGCGGTCGGAGCCGTCGTCCTCGATCACCGACAGGACGTTGCCCGCCGGGTCCTTGAACCAGGCGATCTCGGGGCCGCCGCCGCGGAAGACGCCGTCGTCGTCGATCTCCATGCCGCTGCCCGGGTACGTCTCGAACTCGACGCCCCGCTCCTTCAGCGCCGCCACCGTCGCAGCGACGTCGGTCGATGGGAAGTTGAGGACCGTGAACGTCGCCGGCTCGTGATTGGGCTTCGGGTACACGATCGTCGGCCGCTCGCCGCCCGCGAGTTCGAGCACGAGGATGCCCATGTCGTGCTCGGTCACCTCGATGCCGAGCACGTCGCGGTAGAACGCGGTCGCGGCAGGGATGTCGTCGACTGAGAAGCCGCTGAACGCTTTGGTGTCCTTGAACATGGCTGCCTCCTTGGGGCGGTGTCCGCAGGGGCGCACGCCCGCAGCGCGGCCCCTCGGCAGTATCGACGCCCCAGCCGGGCCGATCTCATCGGTTCTCGGTCGCGGCTGGCGCGCTCCCGGGGTCGTTGAGGCGGTGCGGCCCACTCGGGCGGTTCCCGCGCGGGTTCGAGCCTGGGTCGACCCGGGGCGCGTAGCCTCTCGTCCGATGCCGACGCAGCCCGACCCGCTCAGCCCGCAGGCGCAGGCGATTCTCGACGCTCCCGATCAGCCCCGCCTCACCGGCGAGCTGACGATCGAGCGCGCCCAGGCGATCCGGGAGTCGCAGGCGCAAGCGCGGCGGCCAGTCGTCGACCGCGTCGCCGCCGAGCTCGGCGTGACGGCGGCGTGGCACACCGTTGGCGGCGTGAAGGTGGTGCGCGTCGAGGCGGCAGAGGACAAACGCCGGGCGTTCCGCGGTAGCGACGGGCCGGACGGCGGTGACGCGAAGGCCGCCCCGCAAGCACTCTTCTTGCACGGCGGCGGCTTCACCGGCGGCCTCGCGCACGACATGTCGTCGGTCCTCAACGCCGACGCGCTCGGGATCCCCGTGTGGTCGGTCGACTACTCGCTCGCCCCTGAAGCTGTCTTCCCCACGGCCGTTGACGAGGTCGAGTCGGCGTACCGTGTCTTGACCCAGCAGTTTCCGGGCCTGTGGGTCGTCTTCGGCGTCTCAGCAGGAGGCAATCTCGCGCTCGCGCTGACGCAGCGCCTGCTCGCCGCAGGCGATCCGGTTCCTGCGGCGCTGGGCCTCTACTCCCCCTGGACCGACCTCACGGGCGCCGGCGACAGCCGCACCGGCAACGACGGCCGCGACCCGGTCCTGCGCTGGCCCGAGCAGCTCCCGGTCGCCGTCGACGCCTACGCCGCAGGAGCCCCGCTCGACGACCCGCTCGTCTCCCCCATCTTCGCCACCTTCGACGGCTTCCCGCCGACGCTCATCACCACCGGCACCCGCGACCTCTTCCTCAGCGACTGCACCCGCCTCCACTGGGCCCTGCGCCGCGCCGAAGTCCCCGTCGAGCTGCGCGTCTGGGAGAACCTCTGGCACGCGTTCAACACCCAGCACGCCGTCCCGGAAGCCGCTGAAGCCCGGGCCGAAATGGCGGGGTTCCTGCTGCGCCACGTCTGATGCCAGACGCTTCTCCCACACCCGCGCAGATCCGCGCGACCATCGCGTCGCTGCTCGACTCCCGCGCCGACGGCGCCACCATCTGCCCGTCCGACGTCGCCCGGGCCCTCGCGCCCGACCCTGAGTGGCGCGCCCTCATGGACGACGTCCGACGCGTCGCCGCCGAAGGTCATCACGCCGGCCGCCTTGAGATCCGCCAGCACGGCCACCGCGTCGACCCCGAAACGGCCCGCGGCCCGATCCGGATCGCGCGCCCCGACGCCACAGGTCAGTAGCCGGGCTGGCCGGTCAGGGGCGCAAAGTCCAGTCCCGCGCTCAGGCTTTGACCACCGCTCGTGCCCGGATCGTCAAGGACAATTGGACTCGCCGGTGGCTACGGCTGCTCAACGGGGGGCTCGTCAGGCAAGCGTCGTTGCTCAAGCGTCGCTAGCGCGTCGGCCAAGCCTCGAGCAAGTTCAACGGCGGACAGTGGACGGTCGAACGCACCTCGGTTCAGACCGACGACCCATTTCCCCGCTTCGTTGAACACGGAGAATCCTCGACCGTCCACGTCGAACTCCGCTTCGGGGAAGTCGTAGTCCACTGGCAAGAAGATCGTGATTTTCGGTCTATCGCTCACCTGGACTCCTAGATCGCTCCGGCAAGATCATTCGAATCAGGAGCTGATCCGACGCCGCCGACATGCGCTCCATCCGAGCGCGGAAGCCGTCACATGTCAAGGCTGCTGAGTCCCATTGTCAGACGCCGGGTCGCGGACGTTCGCGCGTGCTGCTGCGAGTAGGTGGGCGTAGTCGGCGCGGAGCGGCGCAGCCAGCACGCGTTCGAGCTGCGCTTCGAGATCCCACAGCACCCGCTGCTCGGCCTGGTCTTCGAACGGCAGGTGCTCTCCGGCACTGTGTCGCGCTAGCCAGTCGAACAAGACCAGCGCTTCGTCATCGCTGAGTTGGAGGTTCACGCGGTCTCCTTGCTCGTGCGTCGTCGGATGTAGACCAACCGCCGCTGGCGCGTCGCATCGAGGTGCGGCAGCGCCGCCTCGTAGAAGTCGGCGGCGAGCGCGCGGTCGCCTGCATCCCACGCCGCATCACCGCGGTCGCGGGTGGCCCCGTACGTCGCTCGCAGGGTCCCGGCCGCGCGGCCTGGCGCGGCGGAGCGATCGAGGGCGTCGAACGCGGCGTCGTCGCCTGCCAGAAGCGGCGCGGCGTGGTAGCGGAGGATGTCCGCGATCTCGTGCAAGACCTTCCGGAGGTAGGCGACGGAGCCCGCGCGGAGCCTGAGCGCGTCATGCGAGGGAGCAACCGCCTCGACGACTTCAGGGAGCGAATAGGCCGTCGTACCGCGCCGCCGCAGGAGCACGCGTTGCCGCGGGATGCGGCCAAGACTGACCTGGACGTCGTTCAGTCCCCAACCCAAACCGACCGACAGTGCCACGGACCGGCTCTCGAACGCCACCAAGCGCGGGCTTCTCACGACCGTCTCGAACCCGCGCTCGGTCAGGAACGCGAACTCCTGGGTCACGAGGTCCACGAACTGCGCGACGACCGGTGAGCCTTCGACCTCGCGGCTCACAGGCGCCACTCGTCAACGTGCGCGGCGCACGCCGACCCGAGCATCCCGCGGAGTTCTGCACCGCGTTCGCCGGGCCGCGGCAGCACTTCGAGGAACGACACCGCGACGAGGTTGTCGACCGACTCCGGCCCGTGCGCGAAGCCGCGCTCAAGCCGGTCGACGATCTCGCCAACGCGCGCCGGACCGCCCGGCCGTTCGAGCTCGTCGATGAGCCAGGGCATCAAGTCTCCGAGGAACACGTGCGGGAGAACCTCGTCATTGTCCTCGACGTGGCTGCGGAGGACCTCTTCCGCACCTCCGATTCCGGCGACAAGCTCGCCAGCAAACGCCACAGATTCCAGGTCGGGCCGATATCGCAGCGACGTAAACCACCGGTTCCCGCGTAGCGACGGGTGCTCGTCTCCGAGCGAGCCGCACAACCCATCGAGGAAGCCTCGGAGCCGCTGCAGCAAGACCGGCAGGGGCACCTCGATCTCGCCTTCCGCATAACTCGCGCTGATGACGGCCGAGTTCACGCGTCGCTCGAACCGAAGCTCCTCGTCGTTTTCTGTGAATTCGACCCGAGCAATGTGGCCCGGCCCGCGCCACGCGAGTTCATTGCCAGCACGGTCGAAGCCGACCGCGAGGTCGAGCAGCGGGATCCAGCCCCACATCGCATCGAGTGACACGCCTCGTCCGCGGAGCACGAGGTTGCCGCGGAAGGCCTGGTAGTGCAGGGCCAGCTCCGGCGTCTGCGACCAGTCACGTCCCGCACCAGACCAGCTCGGATCCAGATGCCATTCGAGCGCGAACTCAGCCGACATAGTCCTCGAACTCCCAGTGGCCGATGCGCGACAGCTTCGCCGCGACCTGAGCCCAGTCGTCGCCACTGCAACGGCTGACGCGCGCGGCGAAGAAGTTCACCACGGTTGCGTAGTCGTAGTTCTCGGTGACGAAGCAGTGCCGCAAATCAACGATGCCGTCTTGAGCCGCTCGGGTCTGAAGCCACGCGGCCGAGCAGAGCGTGACCTCGAACGACTCTTCGCCCGGCGCGTCTGCAGGACCGACCATGAGCTGCAAGAGCAGGGACCACGAAGGCCCGTCCGGACGCCAGAGCGCGAGGTCCGCGGCGTCTGGGCTGTAGATGCGCCGGAGTTCAGCGTTCATGACCGATCCGGAGTAGCTGCGTCTCTGGCTTCCAGCCGACAGGCTCGCGCCGAGTCGAGGACCACCAGCGGGCTCCGGCGTCGAGCCACTTCGCGCGCCATGCCGCGTGCACGTCGAAGCGTGATCTCGGGTCGGCATCGTCATAGCCGAACTGGATGCCGCAACAGGGGCAGATCTCATCGGACGGGGTCGGGCCGTCCCACGGCGCGAAGAGCCCGTCGAATCCACACGCCGGGCAGGTCGCCCCGGGCGGCCGCTGAGTCGGAGCGTCGCGGCGGAACTCCCGGAAGTCGACCCATTGCTCGGTGCCCCCGTCCAACGCGAGCGTGACGCCAGCCGGATCCCATTGCCACCCGACGACTTGCTCGGACGCCGGGACTTCCCACAGCAAACCGCCCTGGAGCGACGCTTCGACGACCGTCGGGTCGAAGATCGCGACCACGCTGGTGTCGCTAGCTGCGCGCATCTCCAGAAACTCCCCGGCTGGCTCGGCCGCGTGGGTGACCGCGCGAGTCTCGAGGTCGAGTCCGACGATCAGCCCGCTGTACGCGACGAGCACCCACCGTTCCTCGCCGGCCCTCGCTGCCTGATTGGCAGGCCAAGACGCGTCGTCCGGAATCCACAGCTGCCGGTAACCGACGACGCCCACCGACCAGTGGCTGAAGTGACCGCCTTCTGGCAGCTCGATAGCGCTTTCGGACACTGCGATTCGACGAGTCGACCGTCCGCCGCCGTCCTGCGTCTCAAGGTTCCAGACATCGACGGCCCACGCCACGGAACCAACCTAAGCCGTCAGCCGGGCGTTGGCGACCGAAGACGCCCCAGGAGTCTCATCGATCGTTTAGCGGAACCGTGCCGCGGCGCCGATCGAGAAATCCTTCGGGCTGCGTTCTGCGAGCATTTCAGCGAGTTCGCGACGGACTAGGACCTCGCGGTACGAGTTCCAGCCGTCGCCGAACCATTCGGGGCTGGCAGCAATGTCTAGCCCGTCGAGGTCTGGCGGAGCGGTAATCGCCGGCAACTCGTCAGGGAGCAGTGGCATCCATCGCCAGATGCCGCAGTCGGTGCACTTAACCCCAGAACGGCCGTGCTTGCGTTCGGTCAGCGCCGCCAGTTCCTCTGGGTCGTACCAGTCGCGCGCTCTGGGCGGGATCACGATCTGCTTAGCCGCCGGTTCCGGCCCTCCGGTGGACCAGTTCACGTCAAGCAACTGCAGCGCAAACTGATCCTCCAACTCGGCCGCGAACGAATCTTCCAGGTAAATGGCGTTGAACTGCGAATTCGGGATCCACGCCGGCGTGAGGTGCGCCAAGCCCTGCCGCTTAAGCACCATCGAGCCCGATTGAGGTATTCGTGGCGTCCCACAAGCAGGGCACCAACCTGTCTCGCCGTACCTCGGCGTCAAGCCCCACGACGCCTGAGGCTGTGGCCAACCACGATGCCGCTTTTCGCGGAGCTCCACAAAACTCATCGGAGCATCCGACGCTCGCAGAAGCTCCGGACGGTTTGCACAGACACGGCGTCCTGAGCGTCAGCCGTCGAGAGCCACGTTGACCGACGAAGCGACGGTCCTGATCGAGCCGAAGTCGCCCGACAGCTCGAAGGTCGAGCCGTCCCAACGGCACGAGTCGATGTGGCCGTAGTCAACGACGCCGTCAGCTCCTAGAGCGGGCGGGCTGCCTTGCTCCGTCCAGGTCAGCGCCGTGACGCCACGGAACTCAATCTGACCCGACGCGAAGCACATCTGTTCACCCGGTTTCGGAGGCTGAACGAGCGGGTGCGCGAACGTCAAGACGAGGTCGGCCCTAAGCGTCAACTCGCCTGGAGCAGCAGCGATCTCCAGCACGAATGAGTCCTCCAGGAGGTACTGGCTCATCTCCGGGTGTTCGGTGTAGTCGCGCATGTTGTCTACAGGTCCCAGTCGATTTCTGTGGTGGCCAGGACTCCATTAGGTCACCGGGTTCCACTGCCAGCGCGCAAACCTGGAGAGGGCCCGCGGCCCGATCCGCATCGCGCGCCCCGACGCCGCAGGTCAGTAGCCGGGCCAGTCCTTCACGGGCGCGAAGTCCGGGTTCTCATTGATTCGCGGCTCGAATCGGGCAGCTGCGACCTCGAAGCACCCGATCTCGTCAAAGTAGATGCGGAAGTGGCGTGCGTCGGGAACCCGAGGAGGCCGGTTCTCGACCAAGAGCTCCGCGATCCACGGCGAGTCGTTGACCTCTTCGAGACGGTCGTATGCTTTGACCTGGTCGACGGTGCATGCGTCGGCCGCGGTGAAGCGGTAGGCCGCAATTCGATCGAACTCCAGCGCGTTCCAGGCGTAGCCGCCAACATCGAGTTCGTAGTCATAGAAGATCGTCACCCCGCCGGCCGTCTGGCGGACGACCGGCCCCTGATCGAACTCTTGACTCCTAGTTGGGAGACGCCAGACCACTTGCATCAGGCAGTCTTATCGAATCGAGCTCGCGTGGCGTCCGAACCCAGTTACCCGAATCACGTCTGATCCGCCGTCCATTCCGTTGTCGGCTAGACGTCTCGTCATTGCTTCCTCGGCTGCGGCGTCACCGGTGAGGTCGATGATTTTCCATTGCGAAACGTCGATTCCGCCCCGACGCAGAGCCAACGTCGACCGAGTATTGATTGCGAGCACCTCTCCGTTTCGACGGATCACCTCGATGGGCAGTTCACTGGGCTTGATCGCTCCCGATCGCAGACCGTTCGCCACGTCGCCGATCGTTCGACCCGCAAAAGGACCGCCTTTGCCGAACGTCTGAGACGCCGTCGACTGACTGAAGAGTGGAACTTCGTCTGCGACCTTCGCGGCTTCATCGCTCCCCTTCGTGAAGCTGAGTAGCTCTTTCAGCTTCTTGGCTTTGCCTAGCGGATTGAAGTTGTAGCCCGCCTGCAGTCCCAAGAAGTAGGCCCACGAACACGATCCCTCGGCAGAGCCCACCTGCATCTGGTCCTGGCTTAGGCCCTGGATCATTCCGTTCGCAAAGTCGTCCGTGAAAGACTCGCCGCTGGGATCCGTGTACTGCGCCGGGTTGCCTCCCGCATAGAGATACGGCTGCAGCGTCTGCTCGAGCTTGGGGTCGACCGAGAGGAACGACATCGTCGTCGGGTCGTACCAACGGGCCCGCATGTACTGGAAGTTGGTTCCGGGCTGCGTGACCTGGCCGGCGAAGCCGAACGGGCCCACCGCCTGGTCCTCGGTGGTCCCGCTGAGGTGGCGGCCCCACGGGTCGTAGCTGAGTTTGGTGGTGACGTTCGTGTCGGCGTTGGTGCCGCCGATCACGCTGCCGATCGCGTCCTGCCACTGGTAGACCGGATTGCTCCCGCTGTCGCCGACCGCCTCAAGGAGCATCCCTCCGGGGCCGTAGACAAACGCACGGCGCCCCTGGGTGAGCATCGGCGCGTTCTCACCAAGGCCCTCCTCCCACGACTCGACCTTGACCGTGAACGCGTCCGATGTGAGGTTGCGCAGGCCGGTCGGGCCGTACTTGAACTCCGACCACTTGTAGCCCCGGCCGCGGGTCCGGAAATTCGCGGACTCGAGCTGGCCCAGCTCGTTCCAGACGTAATCGGTGTACGTCAGCGTGTCGCCGACGTTCGTATAGCCATCGCGTGTTCGACGACCCTGCAGGTCGTGTTCGATCGTCCGGTTCTCAGTGGCTCCTGTCGGCCGCTGGTACCCGTACGGCCGTGGACCGAAGAGCATGAGTTCGACCGGCTCGCCAAGCTCTGTGTACGTCCGAGTCGGGTTCTCGGCGGCATCAAACGAGTAGGTCCGCGCCCCAAACGCCGTCAAGTGCTTCGAGCCGTCGACGGTGAGCAAGTTGGAAACGCCGTCGAGCGACGCCGTCTTGCGCACTCCCGCCGGTGTGTAGGAGTAGCCCCGAGTCCCTGCTGGCGTGACGATGTTCGTGATCCGGCCCATCGCGTCGCGCGTGTACACCGCGGCGCGCGAGCCCGGATAGTTGGCCCGCGTCAGGTCGCCGTTGGCGTCGTAGACGAACGCGTAATCGCCTCCGCTGAGGCCGCGAGCCCCAGTCATCTCCCCGTCGGCGCCGTAGGTGTACGACACGGTGCCGAACTCCGCGGTCGTGCGGGCACCGTTTGAGGTCGCGGGGTACTCAACACCAGTCGGGTAGCTGATCGACTCCAGCCGCCCGGCCGAGTCGTACGCAAGTGACGTGCTCCCCACATCGCCACGGGTATCGCGCGGATTGGACCGGTAGTGGCGCCACATCCGGCCGAGCGCGTCCCACTTCAGGACTGAGTGCTCGCTGCCGTTCTTCGCTTCGGTCACGTAGCCATCGGGGTCGTACCAGTAGTTCGTGGTGGTCCCGCGCGTCGGCTGGGCCGCAGTGCCACGAGGCAACACGGTGTTCGCTCGGCGGAGCTTGTCCCAGCCGTAGGAGACCGAGGTCCCGTCCGGGGCATTGGCCCGCTTCAGGGCGCCGTCGGCGTAGTACTCGTAGGTGGTGACCTCTGAGAACGGATCAGTCGATGAGCTCCGGCGGCCGAGCTCGTCGTAGCCGAAGCTGTAGGTCTCGCTGTTCGCATCTGTCCGGTACGCCACATGGCCTTCTCCGGTGTACAGCCACGTGTCCTTGAGCCCTCCGGGCCGCGTCTGAGAGGTCCGCCGCCCGAGCAGGCTGTACCCGAACGTCGTGGTGCGTCCGTCGGCGTCGGTCGTCGCAACGAGGTTGCCCGTGGCGTCGTAGCCCATCGTCGTCGTCCCGCCGGTGGCGTCCTTCACGCTGACCGGCGCGCCGTAGACGTTCCGGGTGTAGGTGATCCGGTGCGAGGCCGCGTTGGCCCCTGCGACATTGCCTGCGGGCAGGGTCTTGGTCGCCACGTTCCCCGCGGCGTCGTACGTCATCGTGGTCGCCCGGCCGCCAGGCGTCACGATCTTGGTCTGGTTGCCGAGCTCGTCGTACGTGAAGCGAGTCACTCCGCCGGAGTCGTCCGTCGACGTGAGGAGCTGGCCGTACGCGTCATAGGTCAGGTTGACCTCGCTGCGTCCCTGCAAGTCGCCCACGCTGTCCCTGACCGTCGACGTGACATTGCCTTGCAGGTCGTACGTGATCCGCGTCCGGCGGCCCGCCGGCGACACGGTCTGCGTCGGCCGGTTCAGGCCGTCGAACGTCGTCCGCGTGATCCCGCCAAGGGCGTCCTCGACCTCTGTCTGGTTGCCGGCGTCGTCGTACCGGTACTTCGTTGCCGCACCCAACGGGTCGATCAGCCGACGCAGCTGCCCGCGCTCGTTGTGCGCCATCTTGACGGTGGCGGCCTTCGACGACCCGTAGCCACGCGTCTCCGAAATCGGGATGAAGTGGTTGAACACCTTCATGGTCACGACGCCGTCGCGATCGGTGACCTTGACTTTGCTGCCCGACGGCGAGCCGAGGTATTCGAGCTTCGTGCTCCTGTTGGCTGCGTCGGTCTGGAGAACGACGCGGTCTTGCGCGTCGTACGTATTGCGCGTCGCTGCACCGCGCGGATCCACCTTCTTCGTGATTCGCCCGCGCGAGTCGTACGTGAACGTGCTCGTGGCTTCCCCAACGTCCTCGACCGACGCGAGATTGTCGCCCGAGTAGGTGTAGACCACCAGGCGCCCCGCGCTATCGGTCGCGGTGTCGATGCGTCCGGCAGCATTGTGCGTGAACGAGATGGAGCGGCCGCCGCCTGCGACCTTCGTCAGCAGCGCGCCCGACCACGTCAGGCTGATCCGGTTGCCGCGTTCGTCATCGACGTAGAGCAGCTGGCCGGTGGCAGCGCTGAACGTGTACCGAGTCCGATTCGGAAGCGTGTAGGTGTACGGGCCCGACGGGGTCTTGAAGAGCGTCGACCGCGCCCACGGAGGCGCCACCCAGATCGATTCATCCTTCGCAAACGGCACGGTGGAGCCATTGCCGTGCTGGACGACGACGGTGGCCGGGCCGGAGGGAACGACCTTCGCCTCGAACTCTGACGTCCAGCCACGGCCGAACATCCCGGGAGGCGGAGCCACGCCCGCCGCGTTCGGGACCGCCGCCTGGGCGTTGTAGGTGCGCGTTACAGAGACGCCAGCCCCGCGGCCCGGTAGAGACAGGTCGGTGAACTCCTCCCAGTAGTTCCCGTTCGCGCAGTTGATCGGGTCGCCGGTGTTGCACCGCGGCACCTCAGCGGCCGGATTGATCCCGCCGTGGATCTCGCGCGGGTCGCTCATGCCCGGGTACGACTCGACTCCCGAGAGCTTCGCGTCCAGGATCTGACGTGTAGAGGTCGGCCGGGTCCCATCGGGGCCAGGCAGCCCGAGGCCGTTTGGCAGCGCCCAGAACCAACCGGATTTGTCGACGTCGGATCCGTCCGGAGGGAACGACGCCCAAGAGCATTTGTGAAGCGCAGCGGCGCCAAAGATCCCGTTTTGCTCCGTGAAGAACGTGCCCTTGACGTGGTCGATGACGTCGTACTGCAAGCCATCGCCGATGAGTTCTCGCAAGTAGGTTTCGCATCTCGGCGCCAACGCTTCGGCCTTGACCGCGTCGACACTCGGATTTCCGCTCGACTGCTGGCTCGCCGACCCGATCAGGTGAGGGACCCTCAACCCGTCGTACTGGTAGGCCACCCACCAGCGGTCGCCGGTGACCTCACCAACCTTGCGGTCGAACTGGCAGATGTTCCCGCTCAGCGGATAGTCCTCCTGGCCGAAATCGGTGGCCGCAAGCTGTTCGCTGGTGACGCTCTGCATCGTCGTCCAGACGCGGTAGAACTGGAAGTGTGCGCCGTTCGGCCGCGGAAGCGAATCGACGCCCATGGGCACGCACGCGCGGTCGGTCGGTTTCGGCGGATTGAGCGCCGGGTAGGTCGTGATGCGGAGCGGAGAGTTGATGCAGTGCTCGCGGTGCTCGACCTCGTCGTCGTTTTCCGGGTCGATGGCGTATGCGACGCCAACGGCCTTCGCGACGAACCCGTAGCTCCCGCCCTCCCTGAGATCCAGCGGCTCCTCGGTCAGCCATCGGCTTTGCTGCTGGTTGTTGTCGACGAGCGTCGGGTACTGCGACTTGGCGACGAGTTCCCGCTCGGATACCGGCCCGCTCGATCCGTCGGGGTACCTGTACACCGCCAGATCGACGAAAACCGGCCAGTTGCAATCGGCAACGGCTTGCAGTTTCGAGATCTGCACGAAGTTGACGGTCTTGTCGATCGGCTGATTTCCGATGAACAGCGCCGGTTTCCCGGCCGCGATCTTCGCCTCATTGGGATACGCCCGCGACGTCGCGTCGGGCCCCATGACGATGTCGACGCCTTCTTGGTCGGAAGTGATGCCGGAGATCTGGACTCCAGCGGCTGCAAGCGTCGGAAAAGCCGAGAACGTCAGAGCGAACAGCAGGCCAGCGATCGCAGCGCATACCTGTGAGCTGACACGCACGGTCCGGAGGGGGTGGGACATGCGCGGGCACGCTGGCTGGCGGCGGAGACGGACCACCGACAAGCTGTTGAGCACGCATCAAGTGGTCGGCGATGTCCGACACACAATTCTTGTGTCGGAAAAATTCCGAGCTGCGTTTTGCGTTGGTTCTACGCGTCGCGGCGCAGCGGGCGCACTTCGCCCTTGGTCAGCGCCACGAGATCGGCTGGCGCCAATTCGATCTCCAGGCCGCGGCGGCCCGCGCTGACGTAGATCGTGTCGAACTCCAGAGCGCTGTCGTCCACGAGCGTCGGCAGCGGGCGCTTCTGGCCGAGGGGGCTGATGCCACCGGCGACGTAGCCGGTGAGGCGCTCGGCGTGGTCGGTCGGCGCCATCTCGGAGCGCTTGCCGAGGGCGCGGAGATCCAAGGTGGCCGAGGCGGGGATGACGCAGACGGCGGGTTTGCCGTCGCGCAGGACGACGAGGGTCTTGAAGACGCGGCCCGCGTCGAGGCCGAGCAGCTCGACAGCTTCCAAGGCGAACGAGGCGGCCGACGGGTCGTGCTCGTACTCGTGGAGCGTGAAGGCGATCTTCGCGCGCTCGGCGACGCGCGTGGCCTGGGTGGCTTTGGCGGCCATCGCGCGCGGCCTCAGCGCCCGGTGAACGCCGACGGCGACTCGCCGCGCGCCTTGACCTCGCGGGCCCGGTCGCGGCCATCCAGCAGCCGCGCCGCCGCGAACCCGCCGAGCGCCCCGAACAGGTGCGCCTGCCACGACACGCCGGGCGTCGGAACGAGCCCGGCCATCAACGTCGCGCCCCACACGACCGCGACAATGAGCCCCGTGAGCAGGTGGATCAGCTGCCGCGTGTAGAGCCAGCGCGCGACCAGATAGGCGGCGTAGCCGAACACGACGCCGCTGGCCCCGATGATCACGCTGTGGTCCGGCGAGAAGAGCCACGTGAAGAAGCCGCCGATCACGACCACGATCAGCGTGACCCAGGCGATCCGAGCCAGGCCGCTCATCGCAATCGTCGCGCCGAGGATCACGAACGGGATGGTGTTGCCGATCAGGTGGTCCCAGCCGCCATGGAGGAACGGCGAGAACGCGATGCCCTCCAGGCCCTGGAGCTCGCGCGGGCGGATGCCGTACTGGTCGAGATCGACGTTCGGGAGCGCATCGATGATCTCGGAGATCCACATCACCAGCGCCATCGCGCCGACGAAGATCAGGCCGCGCTGCGTGTCCTGGCCGAAGCCGAAATCGTCGGCCGTCGGCCGCTGGAACTTGCTGGCCATCAGGAGGTCGCCACGGGCAGGTCGGTGTGGCTGTACTGCGACCACGAGCCCGGGTACAGGCGCCCGGGCGGCAGCTCGAGGTGCTCGAGGATCAGCAGGTTGTGGCAGGCCGTGACGCCCGAGCCGCAGTACGAGACCACCGGGTTGTCGCCGCCGGCGCCGACCGCGTCGACCGCGGCCCGCAGATCGTGCTTGGCCCGCAGGACACCGCCGCGGTTGTGCTCCCGGCACGGCAGGCTCTGGGCGCCTGGGATGTGGCCGAAACGCGGGTCGACCGGATCCGGGGCTCCGTCGTAGCGCTCACGCGGCCGGGCGTCGATCACGACGTTGCGCGGGTCCTGCGCGTCCTCGATCGTCGCCAGGCGCTCCGCGGGCCACGGCCGCGCCGTGAACGTCCCCGGTGAGACCTCGGGCTCTGCGGCGACCAGCGGCTCGGGCCACGCGTCGACCCCGCCATCGAGGACCGCCGCATCCACGCCCAGCGCCCGCAGCATCCAGGCCAGACGCGCCGCGATCACGCCGCCGGCATCGTCGTAGGCGACCACGGTCGAGTCCTCGCTAATCCCCGCCTCGCGCATCCCGCCGGCGAACACCTCGGGGCTCGGCAGCGGGTGTCGGCCTTCCAGCGGCGAGGCGGGCGCTGCGAGCGTCCGCTCCAGATCGATGAAGACGGCGCCGGGGATATGGCCCGCGTCGTAGGCGGCACGCGGCGAGCTGCCATCGAGGTAGAAGCGCACATCGGCGAGGACGACCTCGTCGCGGCGCTCGAGGACCCACGACGCGGAGACGAACGGCTTGATCACTTGCGCCTCCCGGCGAACGTTCGGGTGGCCGAGCAGCTGCCGACCGACACGGTGATGACGCCCTCGGTGAGCTTGCGGCCCTTGATCCGGCCACTGACGGAGAACGCCTGAGACGGATCCGGCGAGCGGGCCGCCACGAACCGGCCGTCGGGCGCGATCCGGATCCGCGCGAAGGCCACCGCGACGATCTGCGTCGTGAACGTGCCGGGATCGACGCCCGGGCAGAGCGCCGGCACCTGGGCCTTGAGACCGCCGAGCTCCTTGCCGCTGCGCCTGACCGCCGCTTCGAGCGCGAGCGACTCGATGCCCTTGCCCGTGTCGGTGTACTTGCCGTCGTCCTTTTTCCCGGTGGCCCGGGGCGACGACGCCTTCTTCACCGTGACCGTCTTCTCGGGGCTGACGACGGTGTCGGCGCCCACCGTCACGCGGGTGCGCAGCGTCTGCTTGCCGACGGCGCTGAACGTCGCGACCGAGGTCGCCGCCTCCCCCACCGCATGCGCGGTCCCGACCGTCTTCCACGCGCCGCCGGACCTGCGTTCGACCACGGCGGCGGCCCCCGTCGGGACGCCGCGCAGCGTCAGCGGGACCAGCACCGGGTAGCCCGCATATGCGGTCTTCACCGCCCCGATCTCCGGCTTCGCCGCCGTCTTGAGCGCAAAGCGACGCACGGGTCCGACCTCGTAGGAGCTCCCCTCACAGCCGGTGCACAGCCGCCAGATCTGCCAGTAGTACGTGCCCGGGATCTCCTGGAACCGCTGCGCCGGGCTGCCCGAGGCGCTCAGCCGCCCGGAGCAGACATCGCCGACGGAGGTCCAGCCGATATCGGTCCCGCCGATGATCGCGACCCGGTTCACGGCAGACAGCCGGCCATCGGCGTCGGTCGCGGCTGCGGTGGCGACGCCAACCGCGTAGTCCTTCGGCCCGCCGAACACGGTGAAGAACTCGCCGGCCGTCGACACCCGGTAGACGGGGCACGAGTACGACGCCTGGATCCCGCTCTCGCTGACCGTGAGCGCCGCGCCATCAGCGGGCTCGACCGCGCCGAACGGCGCGTCGCCCGGCAGCGCGGCTGCCTGCGCGGGCGCCGCGAGCACGAAGGCGAGGACGGCCAGAACGCTGCGGAGGGACGCCACGGCTCCGCACGATATCGGGCCTCCCCACGGGCTCAAATCTGCGATGCGTCCACTCCGATATCTCCATTCGTTGACCTAGGCGATCTGATGTGGCTAGACTCAGACTTACGTTTCGTAACTACGTGAGGACTCGTACCGCACCATGGCTATCACCAAGAACCTCAGGCTCATCCCGCTCGAAGACGTCGTCGTCTTCCCGAACATGGGCCTGACGCTGACCGTCGAGGTCGGCACCGATGACCGCGTGGTGCTCGTGCCGCGCCACGAAAACGAGTTCGCCGACGTCGGCCTCATCGCCGAAGTCGTCGACCACGTGCGACTCCCCGGTGGCGGGCACGCGGTCCAGATCAACGGCGTGCACCGCGCGAAGATCGGCGCGGGCCACACCGGTCCAACCGGCGAGCTGCGTGTCGAGGTCGAGGAGTACCCGGACGTCAACCCGGTCGACGGCAAGACCCGCCAGCTCGAGCGCGAGTACCGCGCGGTCGTCGAGGAGATCCTCGAGCTCCGCGGCGACGACGGCCGCATCAGCGCCTTCCTGCGCGCGATCGTCGAGCCCGGCTCCCTCGCCGACTCGGCGGGCTACTCCCCCGACATCTCGTTCGACGACAAGGTCGAGCTGCTCCGCACGATCGACGTGACGGACCGCCTCGAGCTGGCCGTCAAGCTCCAGCGCGACCGCCTGACCGAGCTGCAGGTGCGCACGCGCATCCGCGAAGACGTGCAGAACGGCGCCGAGAAGCAGCAGCGCGAGTACTTCCTGCGCAAGCAGATGGAGTCGATCCGCAAGGAGCTCGACGAGGACAACGGCTCGGTCGTCGAGGAGTACCGCACCAAGATCGCCGAGGCCGGCATGCCGGAAGAGGTCGAGGCGCAGGCGCTCAAGGAGCTCGCGCGCCTGGAGCGCACCGGCGAAGAGTCCGCCGAGGCCGGCACGATCCGCAACTACCTCGACTGGATGGTCGCGGTGCCGTGGAGCAAGCGCTCCGAGGAGCGCCTCGACCCGGTCGCGGCGCGTGAGGTGCTCGACGCCGACCACGCCGGCCTGGACGACGTCAAGGACCGCATCACCGAGTACCTGGCCGTGCGCAAGCTCCGCCAGGACCGCGACATCGAAGCCGACCCGAAGTCCGGCGCGATCCTCACGCTGATCGGCCCGCCCGGCACCGGCAAGACCTCGATCGGCGAGTCGATCGCCCGCGCGACCGGCCGCGAGTTCGTCCGCATCTCGCTGGGCGGCGTGCGCGACGAGGCCGAGATCCGCGGCCACCGCCGCACCTACATCGGCGCGCTCCCGGGCCGCCTGGTCCGCGCGCTGCGCGACGCCAAGACGATGAACCCGGTGATCCTGCTCGACGAGGTCGACAAGATCGGCACCGACTGGCGCGGCGACCTGTCGGCGTCGCTGCTCGAGGTCCTCGACCCGGCCCAGAACTCGACGTTCCGCGACCACTACCTCGACGTCGAGCTCGACCTCTCGCAGGTGATGTTCATCGCGACGGCCAACGTCGCCGACACGATCCCCGGCCCGCTGCTCGACCGCATGGAGGTGATCCGCTTCGACGGGTACACGCAGGCGGAGAAGCTCGCGATCGCCAAGGGCTACCTGTGGAAGCGCCAGCGCGACCGCAACGGCCTGCGCGAGGACGAGGTCGTGATCTCCGACCAGCTGCTCGGCCAGATCGTCGCGGAGTACACGAGCGAGGCCGGCGTCCGCAACCTGGAGCGCCAGATCGGCACGCTGCTGCGCAAGACGGCCACGAAGATCGCGTCGGGCACCGTAGAACCGCCGGTCCGTATCGACCTCGAACGGGTCCGCGACGCGCTGGGCCGCCAGAAGGTGTTCCAGGAGTCGGCGGTGCGCACGGCGGTGCCAGGCGTCGCGACCGGCCTGGCCGTGACGGGCGCCGGCGGCGACGTGCTGTTCATCGAGTCGACGACCATGAAGGGCAAGGGCGGCCTGGTGCTCACCGGCCAGCTCGGCGACGTGATGAAGGAGTCCGCGCGGATCGCCCTGAGCTACGTGCGCGGCCACGCCGAGGAGCTGGGTATCGACCCGGACGTGTTCGAGGACACCGAGTTCCACGTGCACGTGCCAGCAGGCGCGATCCCGAAGGACGGCCCGTCGGCGGGCATCACCATGGTCACTGCGCTGACGTCGTTGCTCTCCGGCCGCCCGGTCAAGCACACTGTGGGCATGACGGGTGAGGTGACGCTCCAGGGTCGGGTCCTCCCGATCGGCGGGCTCAAGCAGAAGGCGCTGGCTGCGCACGCTGCGGGCCTCACCACCGTCGTGGTCCCCGAGCGCAACCGTGGCGACATCGACGACATCCCGCAGGAGGTGCGAGACGTGGTCTCGTTCCACCCGGTGATGACGATCGCCGAGGTGCTCGAGCTCGCCCTCGAGAAGGAACCGGTCGCGGCCGGCGCAGCCAAGGATGTCTCGCTGTCGTAAATGTGAACCCGTCCCCGAGGAGGTCCGCGATGTGGCCGACCTCCTCGGGAAGCGCTGGCAGCTCGCCATCCTCTACGCCGCCCACCTGGGGGCGGTGCGGTTTGGCGAGTTCCAGGAGTCCGTCGGCGGCGTCTCGGCGCGCATGCTCACCGAGCGCCTCCGCGAACTCGAAGACGCCGGCCTGATGGAGCGCGAGGTCATCCCGACCTCGCCCCCGCAGGTCGAGTACCGGCTCACGGAACAGGGCCAGAAGCTCGGGCCGGTCCTCGAAGCGATGCAGACGTTCGCCGTCGAGGTGACCGTCGAGATCGAAGTCGAGGTCGAGGTGGAAGTCCACCTCGACCCGGCTGCGGCGCAGGCCGCGCAGGCGCGCGAGCCTGAGCGCAAGACCGCTTGAGCGGTATCTGGCCGACTCGCGAGTAGTGATGGATTACGCCCTGGCCAGGGCGTAATCCATTGCGTCTGCGCGCCATTCCACACCCTCAGACGGTTGTGACGATCTGCCGTACAACCTGGCGGGCGCCGCCCGTGCGGCTCTGCCCTGCCGCGTCGCTACTCAGCCACCACGTACTTCGCCGTCATCTCCGGGACATCGTTGGTGCCGCCCATTCTCGTGTCATAGGAGCGGCTTCCGTCGATCGTGCCGTAAACGGTGATCATGTCGTCCTCGACCGCAGGGGTCGTACCCGCGTAATTTACCCAGATTTCGTCTGTCCAGAATCCGTATCCCTCGTCCGTGACGGACAAAAGAATCACGGTTTCGCCGAGGTCCTCGTCGATCTGGAATACCTGCCCCCGATAGGCAACTCGCTCACCCGCGTAGCGATCTGGATTCTTCTCTAGCTGCTTGAACGGGATCGTTTGTGCGCTCGCGATGTAGTTCGCGCGGCGCTGGGCGATGCGAGCTTCGCGCTCCGCTTTCCGCTTCGCGGCCAACGCGGCCTTCTCCGCCTTCGAGAGCTTCCGGCGGATCGTCGTCTGTTCAGTGGCGGTGTCGTATCCGGGCTTCTTGACCGCAATCGTGAAACGGCGTGAACCGTTGGAGACCACTACCGCCTTCGTCCATTTCGAACCGTCGACGTTCGCCGGAGCGCCGTTGATCGTCACCCGGGCGCCCCTGACCGACCCGCCGCGAACTCCCGCGATCGTGCCGCTGAGCGTCACGGCGTCCTGATAGGTGGTTCGTGAGTCGCTGGGTCCATCAATCGCGAAGGAGGGACGAGTTGGCTGAGCCACCGAGATGGACGTGTCCGACCGTCCGGGCGCTCTTGCCAGAACGGTGATTGATTCGCGTTCTGGGTCATAGCCTGCCCGTAGCGCCCAAACGCCTGCGGAGTTCGGTGACACGGTCTTTGAACCAACCCGGACCGTCGAACCAACTTCGGCGGTACCCCGCAGAGTGGTGACTGGCTTGCCTTCATGGGTCTTGACCGCCGCCTTGTCGACCGCCACCTTGACCGGTGGAGGCGGACTTGACGCAGCGGCTGAGTCTTTCTTGGTGTCTCCGCATCCCGCAGCGATCACAGGCACGAGCGCGACGAGCAGCAGGGTGGTGCGTCTCATAGTGGGCTCCACACTAATTGCGTTTAAGCGCCAAGCAAAGCTCTCTAATCTCAGCGGTGCGACTCGCCCCAGCACCGGCAGCGCTGCAGCCGAGCATGGCGGCGTTCTCCCGGCGCATCGCCTGCGCCTTTCGTTCCGGACCGGCCTGATGTCCGCCGCCGATCGGTAAACCGCGTTACCCCCTGGTCGCCGCTCGGTTATCGTCCGGCGCGTACCCGCGACCACGTCCCGACGTCCCCGGGCTGGCGCGCTCCAGAGAAGACGGGTACATGTCCCACCTGAACCGCGCCGCGCTTGCGGCTGCGTCCGCGTTCGTCCTCGCCGCGCCGGGCACCGCCCTCGCTGGCCCCTCCGGCTCCGCCGGGCCGCTCACCTCTGCGGGCGGCAGCTCGTCGATCTCGACGATCTCGGGTCCGGCAGGCTCCGCGGCCGCGCCGTCGACCAACCGCAACGCGGCGGCCAAGAAGACGATCCGCGTCCAGATCGGCGCGACCACCGGCGTGATCTACCTCAACCGCACCGAGACCAAGCAGGTCGGCCAAGGCGGGGCCTGGGTCGTCGCAGGCGCGATCGGCGTCGCGCTCGCCCCGCAGACGGCCGGCCTCGGCACGATCGCGGCGATCGGCGTCGGCGTCGCCCTGGGGTCGATCGGCTCGAAGGTGATCGACCAGCAGCTCGCCGCCGGGCAGTGCCTGAAGCTCTCCACGCCGTGGCTGTCGCTCGGCACGACGGTCAAGGTCGGCTGGTCGCCCTGCTGAGCGGCAGCTGACGGCGGATGGGTCGGATCCTCTCGCCCACAGGGCGAGGATCCGATCCATGCAGCGCCTCGCTGCGTAGCGGGTTCATGCGTAAACTGCGCGGGCCATGCCCCGCCCCGCCAGTCTCGATCGTCGCCGGTCGTCGCGATGAGTTACGACGCCCTGAGCATCGGCGCGGCGGGAGACAACGTGCGGTACGAACGGTCCGGATCTGGCGGGCCGCTCGTGATCACGTTCGGGTCCTACGCGGATCCGGCCCAGAAGCCGGCCGTCTTCGAGTTCTACCGGCGCCTCAAGAAGATCGAGGCGGTCAGCGGCCACGCGATCAGCAAGCTCTTCGTCCGCGACCCGAGCATGCGCTGGTACCTCGGGGGGATCGAGGGCGTGGGCGACGACGTCGCGTCGACCGCTGCCGCTCTGCGCGACCAGGTCGACCGCTACGAGCCGAGCGCGGTCATCACGGTCGGGCAGTCGATGGGCGCGTACGGGGCGATCCTCTACGGCACGCTTATCGGCGCCGACAAGGTGGTCGCGTTCGGTCCGCTCTCATGCTTCGACGGCCGCCTCTGGTCGATCATGAACGAGACCCGCTGGCTGCCGCCGCTCCGCGATCTGGATGAGAGCGGCATCGACGCCGACGCCTACCGCGACCTCCCGCAGTTCCTCGCCGAGCACGACGGGCCGGTACCCGACATCGACATCATCTACGGCAACTCGCCCGGTCATGAGGTGCACCCCCACAACGCGGTCGCGATCGACTCTGTGCACGCCGTGCGCTTCGCCAACACCCCGGCGGCTTCGCTGCTGTCGATCCAGCACGCGTTCCACGCGGTCGTCCCGCATTTCCAGTCCCGCGGCGTGTTGACCGAGGTGCTGCGCCAGCGCATCTTCGGCACTTCGCTCTCCGAACAGATCGACGGGCTCCACCAGGGCGACGCCTGGATCAGCTGGCTGATCGAGAACTACCTGGAGGGCAGGAGGCTCGACGACCTGCGCCCGGTGATGCTCGACACCTCCCTCACGGCTGAGCACGCCGACGCGCTCATCGCCCGCGGCAAACTGGTCATCGACCTCTGCGCCCTCGAAGACAGCCCGCCGCGGTTCACCGTCTGAGCAGGGATTCGTGCGCACGCAGCGGCTCGGCGGCTGGCGCGCGAACCAACCGTCGGCGAGAAGCCCCGCCGCCCCGGTTTGGGCCCGCCTCGCCGCGCGGGCCCAAACGGGCGCGGCCTACCGGTTGAAGTAGGTCGCGATGAACGCGTGCTGCGCCGTGTACGCGCTCGGGTTCAGGAACACGCCGTGCGACGAGGACCCGCTGATCAACGGGATGTTGATCGGGCCGGTGAACGGCGGGTACTGGCGGACGCCGTAGCCGCCGGCGTCGTAGGCCGAGGTGCGGCGCACGTCGGGCATGCCGTACAGCTGGGTGCCGACCAGCGGCAGGTCCAGGATGTTCGCGAGCGAGACGGTCGTCGGGCTCGGGACGATGTTGTCGCCGTCGCCCGCGATGATCAGGAGCGGCTTGGCCGTCTGGCCGGGCCGCGGGTGCCGGATGAACTCCGCGGTGTTGATGCCGTCGGCCGAGTCGAGGACCTGCTGGATCGACGCCTGCAGCACCGCCGACTCGGTGCCCGTGGCGGCCTTCGGGAGGATGTTCCCGAAGATGTTCCACAGGAACGTCTGCGAGATCGCATGGCCGATGCCGGAGCCGGTCACCTGGAAGATGATCCCTTTCAGCGACGGCGAGAGCGCGGCGAAGTTGAGGCCGAGCACGCCGCCGAGCGAGGTGCCCTGCATGGCGATCTTCGCGTTGTTGATGTCGTTGCGGCCGTCAGCGCCCTGGCCGAACGGCGAGAGCACCGACACGGGCTTCATGAAGTCGATCTTCATGGTCTGCAGCGCGCGGTAGACGCCCATCATGTCGATCGTCGCCTGCTGGAACATGCCCGAGAGCGTCCCGAGGTGCGCCGGCGCGAGCAGGTTGAGCAGGTTGCCGCCGTTCTGGCCCGAGCGGGCGCCGTGGTTCGGCCAATCGACGGACAGCGTCGCGAAGCCGCGCTGCGCGTTCATCTGCGTGACGACCGGGTCCATCTCCTTGAAGGCCCCGATGCCGTGCATGTAGAGGACGACGCCCGCGAGGCCGTTCGTCGAGGTCTCCGGCAGCGTGAGGCGGAACGGGATCCACTCGTCCTTGCGGGTGTTGCCGGACCAGTCGACCGGGCCGGTGCCGCCCCTCGTGCGGTAGTTGTCGACGCGGATCTGGCCGGTGACGAGGCCGCCGATGTCCGGGTTGATGAGGTCCCACGACATCGACAGGCCCCGCACCGCGTGCGTGCGGGCGGCGGTGTCGCGCATGAGGCGCTCGACGGGCTCCAGGAACTCCGCGCGGTCGCGGATCGTGAAGACGGTCGCGTTGCGCACGCCCGACTCGGCGATACCGGACTGCGCGAGGCCGTCGCGGACGTCCTGCACGTAGTCGGCGGCGCGCTGGTTTGCGGGCTCCTGCGCGGCGAGGGCGCTGAACGACGGCTCGGTGGGGCGCGCGATCGGGAACTGGTCCGTGACCGCGACAAGGATGCGGTGGCCGAAGGCCCAGCGGGACTGCGGGAACACCTGCAGCACGTTGCTGGCCTTCGACACGAGGTTCGTGTTGACCGTCTGCGGGCTCATGAACGCGTGGACCTTCACGCGCTGGCCGGTGTCGAGGTCGTAGGCGACGACCGCTTCGCCGCCGTTGTACGGCACGGCGCCCGGCTTCTCCGTGAACTCAAAGACCGCGCCGACGCCAGCGCTGAAGCCCGACGCGCCACCGAAGACGCCGCTCGGCGAGATGCCGTCCTGCCGCGGGAGGGTGTTCAGGATCTCAGGACGCAGCACGTCGTCGGTGACGTTCGCGCGCAGGCCCGTCGGCGATGACGGGTCCTCGACGGCCCAGTAGTTCGACGGGAACGGCGCCAGGCAAGTGTCAGTCGACAGCGGGTTGCATTTGGCATCGGCCGCGTCGGCGATGCCGGTGAACGCCGCAGGCAGCGCAGCCGCCGCGAGCAAGGCAGCGAGCGCAGGTCGGAATCGGATCATGGGTTCCTCGGGACAGGTGAGGTACGCGGCGCGCCGGGTAAAGTGCTTTACCGCGAGGGACTCCACGGACGGTAACTCGTGCGTGCACCACCTCGCAAGGCGCAGAAGACGGTGAGGTGTGCGCTTCCGGGCACGCGGCGGGCGCGAACCGAGAAACCCGGCTCAGCTCTCGGCGATCTCCGAGGCTTCCATCCACGCCAGCTCGAGCTCTTCGCGCTCCTCGCGCAGGGCGGTGAGCTCGTCGCCGAGCTCGCGCAGGCGGCCGTGGTCGGCGGCGGCGGAGGCCATCTCGTCGTGGAGCTTGGTCTCGCGCTCGTCGAGCTTGGCCATCGCGCGGTCGAGGCGCTGGACCTCTTTGCGGGCGGCGTGGATCTCGCCGCCACTCGACTTCGGCGCGGCTGCCGCCTTCGGCACCTGCTCCTCCCCCGCCGCGCGGCGCTCTTCGACGTACTGCTCGATCCCGGCCGGCAAGTGCCGCACGGTGCCGTTCGGCGCGAGCGCGTAGACGTTGTCGCAGACGCGCTCGACGAAGTACCGGTCGTGGCTGACGACGACGAGCGTGCCGGGCCAGCCGTCGAGCAGGTCCTCAAGCGCCGTGAGGGTGTCGATGTCGAGGTCGTTGGTCGGCTCGTCGAGGAGCAGCACGTTCGGTTCCTCCATCAGCAGGCGCATCAGCTGCAGACGCCGCCGCTCGCCGCCGGAGAGGTCCTTGACCAGCGTGCGCGCCCGCTCTCCGCGGAAGCCGAACCGCTCGCAGAGCACGCCGGCGCTGAGCTCCTGGCCGTCGCTCGTGGTGATCCGCCCGCGGACGGCCTCGAGCGACTCCAGGACGCGGTACTCACCCGGGATCGCGGCGGTGTCCTGCGAGAGGTGCGCGAGCTTGACGGTCTGGCCGCGCTCGACGACGCCGGTGCTGGGCTCCAGCTCGCCGGAGAGCAGGCGGATCAGGGTGGTCTTGCCTGAGCCGTTCACGCCGACGAGCGCGACGCGGTCGCCGGGCCCCAGGCGCCAGGTGGCCTTGTTGAGCAGGACCTTGTCGCCGTAGGCCTTGCTCACCTCGACGGCGTCGAGGACCTTGTTGCCCAGGCGCGCATTGGAGAACCGCAGCAGCTCCACGCTGTTGCGGGCCTCGGGCACGTCGGCGATCAGCGCGTTGGCGGCGTCGATCCGGAACTTGGGCTTGCTGGTGCGCGCTGGCGGCCCGCGGCGCAGCCACGCGAGCTCCTTCTTAACCAGCTGCTGGCGCTTGTCCTCGCGGGACGCGGCCTGGCGGTCGCGCTCGGCGCGCGCCAGCACGTAGGCGGCGTACCCGCCCTCGTACTGGTGCACGGAGCCATCGGCGACCTCCCACGTGTGGGTGCAGACGGCGTCAAGGAACCATCGGTCGTGGGTGATGACCACCATCGAGCCGCGGCGGGCCGCGAGGTGCCGGGCGAGCCAGTCGACGCCTTCCACATCCAGGTGGTTGGTCGGCTCGTCGAGGAGCAGCAGCTCCGGGTTGTCGAGCAGCGACTTGGCCAGCGCGATCCTGCGGCGCTCGCCTCCGGAGAGCGGCGCGATCACCGTGTCGAGGCCGTTCGTGAAGCGGCGCATCTCGACGCCGCCGAGGAGGCCGTCGAGCACGTCGCGGAAGCGGGCGTCACCCGCCCACTCGTGGTCGGCGCGGCCGCCGACGAGCTCGTCGCGGATCGTCTTGCTTGGGTCGAGCTCGTCGCCCTGGCCGACGGTCGCGAGGTGCAGCGCCCCGGTGAGCACGACCTGGCCGGCGTCCGGCTGCTCGAACCCGCCGATCAGCCGCAGCAGCGTCGACTTGCCGTCGCCGTTGCGCCCGACGATCCCGATCCGGTCGCCCGCGTTGACACCGAGGGTGATGTCGGTGAGCACCGTCCGGCTCGCATAGCCCTTGTCGACCGACTTCAGGTTGACGAGGTTTCTGGCAGGCGGCGACATCGGCCCCGCATGTTGCCGGGTGGCGGCAGACCGCGCGTCCTGCCAGCCCTCGGCTCGCACATATGCGCCACTGCGGCGCAAACCTGCAACCCAGCCCCGCGGAGATGGCTCGGCCCAGGACGCCCAGCTCGCACATATGCGCCACTGCGGCGCAAACCTGCAACCCGGCCACGCGGACCCGCGGCCTGCCGGCCCGGCCACAAACCGAACAAGTGTTGTGTAACTGCGAAAACGCGATACGGTTCCGGCCGTGGCCAGCGCTCCGTCCGTTCTGATCATCGGCGCCGGGTTCGGCGGTCTCTCGGCCGCGATCGAGCTGCGCAAGCACGGGATCACCGGCATCCAGATCCTCGAAGCGGCGCCGGAGCTCGGCGGGACGTGGTTCCACAACACCTACCCGGGCGCGGCGTGCGATATCCCGAGCCACTTCTACTCGTTCTCGTTCGAGCAGCGGCGCGACTGGGTCCGGCTCTGCCCGATGCAGCCCGACATCCTCGCCTACATGCACGAGGTCTCGGCCAAGTACGGCATCGACGACCTGATCACGCTGGACACGTCGGTCCAAGCGTGCGAGTGGGACGAGACCGCCCAGCAGTGGACGGCAACGGCGGCGGATGGGCGCACGTTCTCCGCCGACGCCCTGATCGTCGCCGCCGGGCAGCTGAACCGCCCGAAGTTCCCGGCGATCAAGGGCCTCGACACCTTCAAGGGCGAGGCGTTCCATTCAGCCCGCTGGAACCACGACCTCCCGCTGGCGGGCCGGCGCGTCGCGGTGATCGGCTCGGGCGCGAGCGCCGTCCAGTTCGTCCCGGAGATCGCACGGGAGGTGGGCCATCTGTCGGTCTTCCAGCGCTCTGGCAGCTGGTTCATGCACCGCTGGAACACGCCCTACCGCCCGGCACTGAAGTGGGCCGTGAAGCACGTGCCCGGCGTGCAGTCGTTCCGGCGCTCGTTCGTCTTCCATTTCGTCGAGCAGCTCACCCGCTCGATCAAGCACCCGAACACGGCCGGCCGGATCCTGTCGGTCCGCTCGCGCCTCTTCATGCGCTGGCAGCTGCGCGGCGCGCCCGAGCTGCGCAAGAAGGTCTGGCCCGACTACCCGATCGGCTGCAAGCGGATCCTGTTCACGTCGCACTTCCTGCCCGCGCTGCGGCGCCCGAACGTCGAGCTCGTGACCGACGCCATCGAGTCGATCGACGAGACCGGGATCAACACCGCCGACGGCCGCCACCACGACGTCGACACGCTGATCTACGCGACCGGCTTCCACGCGACCGACCTGATGTTCCCGATGGAGATCACCGGCGCCGGCGGCGAGCAGCTCTCGCAGACGTGGGCCGAGGGCGCGCACGCCCACCTCGGCATGACGGTGCCCGGCTTCCCGTCGATGTTCGTGATGTACGGGCCGAACACGAACACCTCGGGCGGCTCGATCATCTACTTCCTCGAAGCCCAGGCGGCCTATATCCGCCAGGCGCTCAAGCTCGTCCAGAGCCGCGGCGCGGGCGGGATCGAGGTCCGGCGCGAGGTCGAAGCGCGCAGCGACCGCGAGCTGCAGGCGCGCTTCGCCGGCACCGCCTGGCTGGCCTGCGACTCCTGGTACCGCAACGAGAGCGGCCGCATCGTGACGAACTGGCCGGACTACATGGCCGACTACCGCGAGGCCACGCGCCTGCTGAACGCCGCCGACTTCACGCTGCTGCCTGCCGGCGGAGCGGACCACGCCGCCCTCGACGCGGGCGCGCACGCCAGCGCCGACTTCGGCGAAGCCGCGGGCCTTGAGCCGGACCCCGCCTAGGCGTCACCCCGCCAAGCAGGTTCTGGCACGTACCAACTCCGTTTCCGGTCTCAGTCTGAGAGGGTGGGCAGCATGTACGACTACGTGATCGTCGGCGCCGGCACGGCGGGCTGCGTGCTCGCCGGCCGCCTCTCGGAGGACCCGTCGGTCCGCGTCCTGCTGCTCGAGGCCGGCGGCAAGGACCGCTCGCTGAACATCAAGATCCCGGCGGCGTTCCCGAACCAGTTCCACGACCAGAAGCTCGACTGGGACTACGTGACCGAGCCCGAGCCGCACGTCGACGACCGCGAGCTCTACATCCCCCGCGGCAAGGGCCTCGGCGGCTCCAGCTCGATGAACGCGATGCTCTACGTGCGCGGCCGCCCGCTCGACTACGACGGCTGGGAGGCGCAGGGCGCACCTGGCTGGGGCTACCAGGACCTACTCCCCTACTTCAACGGTGCCGAGGACAACGTGCGCGGCGCTTCGGAGTTCCACGGCGCCGGCGGCCCCCTGCGGATCGAGGAGCAGCGTTCGCCGCGGCGCGTGAGCAAGCGGCTGCTCGACGCGACCGTCGCCGCCGGCATCCCGTACACCGAGGACTACAACGGCCCCGAGCAGGACGGCGCGTCGTGGTTCCAGGTGAGCCAGAAGGACGGCAAGCGCTTCAGCGCCGCCGACGGCTACCTGAAGCCCGCCGCGAGCCGCCCGAACCTGACGATCCGCACGGGCGTCACCGTGCTCGGCGTCGAGATCGAGAACGGCCGCGCCACGGGTGTGCGGATCGCGTCGGGCCGCCGCGGCAAGGAGGAGGTGGTCCGGGCCCAGCGCGAGATCCTGCTCGCCGCCGGCGCGATCGGCTCGCCGCAGGTCCTGCTGCTCTCAGGCATCGGCGATCCGGACGAGCTCCGCGCCGCCGGCGTCGCGCCCAAGCACGATCTGCCGGGCGTCGGGCGCAACCTGCAGGACCACCCGTTCGTGACCCTGATCTGGGAGGTCTCCGACACGCACTCGCTCGCGACCGCCGAGAGCCCGAAGTTCCTCGCGGAGTGGCTCCTGCGCAAGACCGGGCCGCTGACGTCGACCGTCGCCGAGGTCGTCGCCTTCACGCGCACGCGCCCCGGCCTCCCGGCCGCCGACATCCAGTTCCACATGGGCGCCGCGTACTTCGACGACCATGGCGCCGAGACGTACGACGGCCACTGCGCCGTGATCGGCCCGGTGCTCGTCTCCCCCAAGTCGCGCGGCAAGCTTTGGCTGCGCTCAGCCGACCCGACCGCCAAGCCGCGGATCCTGACCAACTCGCTGTCCGAGCCCGACGACGTCGACTCGCTGATCGCCGGCATGGAGCTCTCGCGCGAGATCATGCGGCAGGACCCGATCAAGGACGTCGTGCTCAAGGAGGTCAAGCCGGGCGCGTCCGCCACGAGCCGCCAGGCGCTTGAGGACGATCTGCGCCGCCGCCTGATGCTGATCTACCACCCCGTCGGGACCTGCCGGATGAGCGACGACCTCGGGGTCGACCCGGTCGTCGACAGCCAGCTGCGCGTGCACGGGATCGAGGGCCTGCGCGTGATCGACGCATCGGTCATGCCGACGATCACCGGTGGCAACACGAACGCCACCACCGTCGTGATCGCCGAAAAGGCCGCCGCGCTGCTGCGCTCCCCAGTCCCCGCCTGACCCACCGCCCCCGAGAGGTCCGACGCCATGAACCACCACCGCGAAGGCAGCGGCCCGCCGCTCGTCCTCATCCATGGCGTCGGCCACCACTGGCAAGGCTGGAAGGCGGTCATCCCCGACCTGGCCCGCGACTTCGACGTGATCGCCTGCGACTCGCCGGGGTTCGGGCATTCGGCACCGCTGCGGCATGCCGGGCCGCCGACGATCCCGGCCTATGTCGACGCGTTCGAGCGGTGGCTCGCCGAGCAGGGCATCGAGCGCCCGCACGTCGCTGGGAACTCGATGGGCGGCGCCATCGCGCTGGAGCTGGCGCGGCGCGGCGTCGCTGCTTCAGCGACGGCGTTCTCGCCGGCCGGGTTCTGGACGCCCGCCGAGCTGAAGTGGTGCCAGCTTGCGCTGGGGGCGATCATCGCGATCCCGCCGCCGGTGCGGCCTGCCGTGCGGGCGCTGGCGGCGAAGCCCAGCGGCCGCGCGGCGCTGTTTGCCGTGCTCTACCGCTGGCCCAAGCGGCTGAGCGACGCCGACGCGGCCGCTGCGCTCCAGGCCGCATGGGACGCGCCGGCGTTCCCGGGCGCCCTCGCGGCGTTCGACCACTACACCTACGAGACCGACGGGACGCCACTCCCGGTCCCAGCGACCGTGGCGTGGGGCAACCGCGACCGGCTGCTGCCGTTCCGCCTCCAAGCGCCGCGGGCCAAGCAGCTCGTGCCGGAGGCCGAGCATGTCGCGCTCGGCGCGGGCCATCTGCCCGTCACCGACGACCCGCCCGCCGTTGCCGCCACGATTCGCCGCACCGCCGCCCGCGCGAGATTAGATTCGACGCATGAACGCGCCGCCGCTCTGCCCCACCTGCCACCAGCCGGCGTCAGAGGCGCTGGCCGGCCACGAACACGGCTGGGAGTGCCGCAACGAGGCGTGCCCGCTGTTCGGCGAAGAGGTCGGCATCGACTCCGACCACGGCGCCCATCAGCTCGAGGACATCGACGACGCCGATCCGGCAGTCCCGTCGCCGCCTGGCGTCGCGGACTGAGCGGGTTCGAGGGCTGAAAACAGAAGCCGCGGAACCCCCGCGGCCGGACGGCACCTAGGCGTCGACGAGGTCGTCGAAGTCGAAGTCGGCGGACTTGTCGCCGTCGTCGATCTTCGGCAGGTGCAGGACGCGCCAGATGGTCAGGATCGCCAGCAGCTGCATGCAGACCGCGCTGGTGAAGCAGTACGGGCAGAAGTGCTTCATCACGAAAAGCGCCTGGTACTGGAGCCAGAGGCTGAACGCCGCGCCCGTCACGGCGAGGAACGCACCGGCGAGCTTGCCCGCGTCGTTCTTCACGAAGGTCGATCCGAAGATCAGGATGTAGGTCGCCATCCCGATCACGGTCACCGGAATGCCGAACATCTCGGACCAGTGGCTGGCCTGGATGATCTCGCAGCCGCCCGCACAGGCGATCGCCGCATCGAACACCTTCGAGTAGCTCAGGTACGACGCGGCCAGGAAGCCGGGCAGCACGATCAAGCGAATCGCGAGGAGCAGGCGGCGGTCGGTGCGGTCCACAGAGGTCATCCTGCCTGATTGATCGGCCGACAGGCGCCAGCACCACTGCAGCATGGCGCACGGCTCTCGCGCGCGCGGCAGACGCGGTGGCCGGGTGTACGAACCGCGTCCAGCAACACCTGGTTTGGCTCAAACGCCGCTCATCCGCGCCGAGTGATGTTGCAGGAGCGTGCCCCGCGCGCTCGCCGCATCCCTGACCGTGACGCTGACGCCCACCGCCCGCAACCTGCTCGCCACCGTCGTGGTCGTCGGTCTGCTGATCGCAACCGTCGGCGCGGCTGTCTTCTCGGCGTACACCTCGGTCGCCAGCAACGAGGGCAACACCTTCACCGCCGGCACGATCGCCCTGACCGACAACGACAGCGGCTCGGCGCTCTTCACGGTCAACGGCTTCACGCCGGGCGACAGCTTCGTCCGCTGCATCCGCGTCGACTACGCGAGCACCGGCGGCGTCCAGTCCGGCATCAAGCTCTTCGGCGCCACGGGCGGCACTGGCCTGGCCGACTACCTCGACGTCCGGATCCGCCGGGGGACGATGCCCGCGCCGGGCGCGCCCGCGGACTGCACCGGCTTCACGCCCGATTCCACGGACTACGAGGGCAACGGCGCCGGCGTCTTCGTCGACACGGAGCTCACCCAGTTCCCCTCGACCTACGCGACGGGCGTCGACGACCCCGTGGCGGCCTGGTCTGACGGAGACAGCGCGGTCTACGAGATCACGCTGACCGTCCAGAACGACAACGCCGCGCAGGGCCTCTCCGCCACTCAAGACTTCTCGTTCGAGGCGCGCAACCTGTGAGCGCGACGGCGCAGACGGGCGCGCCCCCGGTCGCCGCGCCCACGACTCCCGCCCTGCCTGCCACGGCCGGGACGATCGTCAGCGCCGCGGTGCTGCTCGCCGTGACGATGCTGCTGATCGCCGTCCTCGCCGCGATGTTCAACGGCATGCGGATCCGCGTCGAGCAGACCGGCTCGATGGCGCCGACGATCCAGCCGGGCGACCTCGTCGTCATCCGCCAGACGCCGCTCGACACGATCCGCGTCGGCGACGTGATCGGCGTGAGGAGCGCCAGCGGCGCCGTGATCGTGCACCGCGTCAAGCGCATCGACGGCGCCGGCGCTTCGCTGCGGGTCACCACCCAGGGCGACGCCAACCCGACCAGCGAGCAGTGGACGCTGCAGCGCGGGAGCGAGGTCGCGCTCGTCCGCGGCACGCTCCCCGCCATCGGCTCGGCCGTCGACGCGGTCAAGGGCCCCTTGGTCGCGCTGATCGTGCTGCTCGCAGCGTCGCTGCTCGCTGCCTCCCAGCTGCGCCGGATCTGGAGCCGCGCGTGAAGTCCGGCATCACCAAGGCCCTCGCCGGCGCCGGCGTCGTGTTCGCGCTGGCCGGCACGGCGTTCGCCGCCGACCAGATCGCGGGCCGCGACCGCCCGCCGGCCGCAGCCGCCGTCACGATCTCGTCGACCGCGCCGCTCTTCCAGGAGGCCGGGCTCGTCAACGGGCAGACCTTCGAGCGGTGCACGGTCCTCACGAACGAAGGCCCCCAGCCGGCCGACGTGACCCTCTTCGGCACCGCCAGCCAGGCCGACCTCTCCCCCTGGCTCGAGCTCGAGCTCGTCCGCGGGACCCTGCCGGACGGGACGGCCCCCGGCGACTGCACCGGCTTTGCCAACGACACCGACGACTACGGCCTCGGCCCCGGCGGCGCGGTCTTCCGCGGGACGCTCGACACGCTGCCCGGCGCCGACGCCGGCATCGCCGACCCCACCCGCTGGGCCGTCGGCGAGAAGCACGCCTACCTCCTGCGCGTCCACTACACCGGCGACAACCCGCAGCAGGGCCTCCAGACCGTCCAGGACTTCAACTGGGGCGTGACCCCGTTCGACGACCGTCCGCCGGACCCGCTCGTCGACCCCGGCCAGAAGGCACCGGGCACCACCGCGCCTGCCGGCGATCCTTCGGGGACGCCATCGGTCTCGGGCCCGCTCGGCCGCGCCTGCACCGTCGTCACGTTCCCATCGCGCTCCTACATCGGCGCGCGCGCGATCACCAAGCCGAAGCAGATCAAGAAGAAGAAGAGCCGGGCTTCGAAGAAGGCCGAAGCCTCGATCGGCTCCAGCGCCGACGGCGTGATCGCCGAGGGCGAGGACTTCGACACGCTCGGCACCCAGGAGATCGACCGCCGCGCCGAGCTGCTCGCCGCGACGCGCCGCACGGCGGCCCGCCGCACGCCCGTGCTGGTCGTGCGCCTGACGCCGTCCAAGGGCGACCAGATCCAGGTGCGCGTCGGCCTCCGCAAGAACGGCAAGCTCCTCTCGCCGAAGCGGTGGAAGTGGGTCCGCGTGCGCGTCAACAGCTCGCCGACCAAGAGCACGCTGCGGTGGCCGTTCACCGCGACGGCCAAGATGAACCAGCTCAAGCTGGGCTACAACCAGTTGGACCTGACCCTCAACCGCGGCTCCAGCGCAGAGCGCGTGAAGGGACTGCCAGGTCTGCTGCGGCGCTCGTTCGCCTTCGTCGTCGGCCAGCCGGGGACGACCACGCCCGGCGGCAGCGACTGCACGCTCGGCTGATCGCGGCGGGTCGCGCTCCATCCTCTGGCCGCGCCGCTTCGGCGGATCAGCCTGGCCCGGCAGCCGCGGCGTCCACCGAACTGGCGACAACGGTCGCTATGACGAACGTCATGGTGTAGGTTCGCGGTCAGTGGAACGCTGGCGTACCGCCCGCGTCCTGGCACCGGAGGCGTCGCACCCCATGACCGCGCAACGAACCATCCAGCCCCTGGACTACCCGGCGGGCGCGGGCCCACTGCCGGAGGTCCCAGGTGTCGAGATCGAGCACGAGTTCTACGACCTTCCCGCGGGCCGCTTCCACGTCGCCCGCGCCGGCGACCGCTCCCTCCCCGCCATCGTGCTCGTCCACGGCTTCCCCCAGCACTGGTGGTCGTGGCGCGGCGTGATCCAGGAGCTGTCGCAGGAAGCGCACCTGATCGTGCCCGATCTGCGCGGGTCCGGCTGGAGCAGCGTGCCGACGACGAAGGGCGCGTATTCCAAGACGGCGATGGCTGAAGACCTCGTCGCGCTCCTCGACGTGATGGAGATCGAGGACGTGGCGATCGCCTCCCACGACTGGGGCGGCTTCCTCGCGCAGATCGTCGCGCTCGACCATCCCTCGCGCGTCCGCCGGCTGCTCGCCCTGTCGATCCCGTCGCCGGTGCCGGTCAAGCGCCCGCCGCTGCGCAGCGCCGCGCGGATGTACTACCAGCTGGTCTTCTCGGCGCCTGGCTCGACGCGGCTCATGTTCCAGAACACGAAGTTCTTCGCGCGCGGCATCCGGTCCGATGTGCAGCGGCCGCAAGAGTTCACGAAGGACGACGCCCTCGTGTTCGCGCGCCCCTACGCGGATCCGGCGCGGGCACGCGCGGCCCAGCTGATGTACCGCTCGTTCGTGCTTGGCGACGCTGCGGCCCTGCTCAAGCGGCTCAAGGGCAAGCGGTTCGAGGTCCCGGTGCGCTTCGTCCTCTCACAGCACGACGCCTACATCCCGCCGGAGTTCGCCGAGACGCTCCCGTCGCTCGGGCCGCAGGTCGAGGCGCTCGTCCAAGACCGGACCGGGCACTTCCTGCCTGATGAGGATCCGGCCTACACCGCCGCGCAGATCCGGGAGTACCTGCTCCCGCACGCCGCGCCGATCGGCTAGCGCCCGGGTCGCAGCTGAGCCCGGCGCGGGACGCGCGCCGGGCGGCTGAACCGCGCCCTAGCTGTAGTTCCTGAGCACGTTGTTCATCCGGCCCTCCTTGGAGGCTGTGGGTTCTCGAGGCCTACAGCTCCAAGGAGTTCCGGATGAACCTGCACGCTAACGCGGCGCTCAGTCTGAACGGCCGCCGCCGGATGGTGGCGATGGTCGTTGAGGAGGGCCGCTCGCTCGCGGAGGCCGCGGCAGCGGCCGGAGCGAGCGAGCGGACGTGTTCGAAATGGGTGGGCCGCTTCCTGGCCGAGGGCGATGCTGGATTGCTGGATCGCTCGTCGGCGCCCAAGCGGGTGGCCAACCGCACCGACCCGGCGACGGTCGAGCTGCTGTGCGCGCTGCGCCGGCTGCGGTTTACCGCGCCGGAGCTGGCTGATCTGCTGGATCTGCCGTGCTCGACGATCAGCGGGATCCTCAAGCGCGAAGGGCTCGGCAAGCTCGGCAGGATCGGCCTGGAACCTGCGCAGCGCTACGAGCGCGAGCTGCCGGGCGAGCTGATCCATATCGACATCAAGAAGCTCGGGCGGATCGAGCGCGGAGCGGGCCACCGGATCTCCGGCCGCCGCCGCAACGGCGGCCCGACGCGCCGCGACCGCGACGGCGTGGACCGCCGGACAACCGGCTGGGAGTTCGTGCATGTGGCCGTCGACGACGCCACCCGCCTGGCCTACGCCGAGGTGCTCGCCGATGAGAAAGCCACCACCGCCGTCGGGTTTCTGCGCCGCGCGATCAAGTTCTTCGCCAGTTACGGCATCAAAACCCAGCGCGTGATCACCGACAACGGCTCCGCCTACGTATCCGCCGCCCACGCGATCGCCTGCCGCGCCCTGGGCGTCCGCCACCTGCGCACCCGGCCCTACCGCCCGCAGACCAACGGCAAAGCCGAACGGTTCATCCAGACCCTCCAACGCCGATGGGCCTACGGCGCGATCTACGCCTCAAGCGACGAGCGCACCGCAGCCCTTGACGGCTGGCTCCACACCTACAACCATCACCGCCGACACCAATCACTGGGCCGACAAACCCCCGCCGCCCGACTGAACAACCTGCTCGGTACTTACACCTAGCGGGGGCGGTTCGCGCGGCGGGCCTGCTTCTGGCGCTTGCCCTTGGCCCGCTTCTTGGTCTTGCCGGCCTGGCCGCCGGGCTTCGCCTCACCCTCGAACATGTTCTTCGGCGCGCCGCGAGCGGTGCTGCGGCTCACGCCCGGCGGGCGGCGCTCGTCGGCGATCACCGATGCGTTCGAATCGCGGACCATGTAGATGACCGCGCCGGCGAGGAGCAGCAGGCCAGTGAGCGCGAGCGCGGCTTCGACGCTGATGCCCCCGCCGTCGTCCTTGGCCTTCTCGGCGGCCTCGCGCGCCTGCTTGGCTTCTTCCTTGGTCTGCGCAGGCGCGACGAGCGAGCCCTGCGCCAGCACGGGCGCGGCAAGCGGGCCGCCCGCGAAGCAGGTGCAGAGCAGCAGCACGAGGAGCGCCGCGGGTCGGCGCGTGGGCAGGGACAGCCGGAGAGCGTTCAGCACAACTGCGCGAGGGTATCGAACGGCCGGGCGGTCCTCCGCGGTCATGCGCCGCGCCACCGCCTCGCCGTGCGTGCCCAGTCCCACGCGCGCGAGGCGTCCTCCGGCGCTTCCAGCTAGCTAGGCTCCCCTCTATGGCTCAGAGGCAGCGACAGGTCCGGATGCAGCAGGCATCGAGCATCAGCTCGATGCAGGACCTCGAGCACAAGACCGACGAGGAGCTCGAGAAGGAGACGCGCCACCGCGCCGCCGCGCAGGCGCTCCTCGGCGCCCGCGCTGCCCAGCGCTACGACGCGCCGCGCGCGAAGGAGCACTTCCAGCGCGCGATCGCCGCGGCGCGCCCGCAGGAGCGGATGCAGATCCGCAAGATGGCCGACGCGTCGATCGCGCTCGCCGAGCGCCGCCCGGACGCCCTCAAGGACGCCATGGAGCGTCTCGGCCAGGAAGCGCCGAGCAGCCGCCAGCTCTTCATGCTCCGGGTCGCCGGGATCGTCGCGCCGCCCAAGAGCGCAGGCACCTGGGCCCGTGTCCGCGGCATCCTCGCGGTCATCGCGTTCATCATCGTGCTCGTCGCGCTGTCGTTCGGGATCGTCTCGCTGATCGCCCTGCCCTTCGGGGGCGCGAGCACGAGCATCCGGATCTTCTACGCGTTCCTGCTGATCTTCATCGCGCTCGGCGTCCTCTTCTTCGTCGGGCGGCGGAGGCAGCGCAAGGCCGGCGTCGCGG
>JAEYAL010000093.1 GCA_023404805.1 Actinomycetes bacterium
TGACCGGCCTGGCGGGCGAGGACACGCTGATCGCGACCGGTGGTCCGAGCTGGCTTGACGGCGGTGACGGCAACGACTCGTTGCAGGCCAAGAACACGTTCAAGGACTACTTGGGCTGCGGCAATGGAACGGATACGGCGAAGGTCGATCCAACCGAGCTGTTCGTGCCGTTCGCAAGCTGCGAGACGCTGACCAGCTAACCGCGAGGAGCCTCGGGCGTCCTGCACGACGCAGGGCGCCCGAGCGCGGCGGCCGACCACCGGCCGCCCCTCGATCGAAGGAGATCCATGACGAATTTTCCCTGTCGCGCGGCGATCGCAGCCGGCGCAACGCTGACGGTCGGAGCCGCCATGCCTGCTGCTGCCTCGGCCGCACCCGGAGTGATCACCGGAGCGTCAGGCGTGCAGCACGCCTACGTGGCGGCACCAGGCACCGACAGCGACCTGACGATCTCAGGCGCCAACGGCCGCTGGGTGTTCGCCGACGCCGGAGTCTCGGAGATCACGGTCAACTCGGCGGAGTGCAGCCACGGGGCGTCGTTGAACGTCGTGACCTGCGCATCGAAGTTCGGTCCGCTGGCGCAAGAGTGGATCTACGTCGCGCTCGGCGACGGCGACGACCGAGCCCAGATCGCCGAATCGGCGTTCGAGATAGACCCGCGCGCTGGCTTCTTCGAACTGAAAGGCGGCGACGGCGAGGACTACCTGGCGGCGCACAGCAGAGGCAACGTGAAGCTCAACGGAGGTGCCGGAGGCGACGTCCTGATCGGCGGCGCAGGGATCGACACGTTCCTCGGCGGCGCCGGCAACGACCTGATGCGCGGCGGAGCAGGAGCCGACATCGTCGACGGCGGCCCTGACCGTGACAGCTTCACCTACGCCTCGGAAGGCCGGACGAAGGGCGTGCGCGCGGTGCTCGACGGCGTGACGCCGTCCGGGGCCGACGGCGTCGATGGCGACGGTGATCGACTTACGGCCGTCGAAGATGTGTCGGGCACGCCGTACACCGACATCCTGATCGGCAACGCGGCGAACAACGTGCTCCGCGGCAACGGCGGCGTGGACCAGCTCACCGGCCTGGCAGGCGACGACACGCTGATCGCGACGGGCGGTCCGAGCTGGCTCGATGGCGGCGACGGCAACGACTTGCTGCAGGCTAAGAACACGTTCAAGGACATGCTCGGCTGCGGCACCGGCGCAGACACGGCGAGGGTCGATCCGACCGAGCTGTTCGTGCCGTTCGCGAGCTGCGAGACGCTCACCAGCTGACGCTCGAGTCATCGCGGCGTGTCGACTTCGGTTCGCCCCGCGGTGGTTTGCCATCCCCTTGGCCCGGCTCACGGGGCCCGCTCCTTGGCCCCCGTGGGCGGGGCCGGGTAGCGAACGCGTGATGGAGGCGGTCGACGGACTGACCGCCTCCATTACGCTCGCGACCATGCGCGCAACGGTGATGTACGGAGCAGGCGACGTTCGGATCGACGACGTCCCCGACGCCAAGCTCCTGCACGGGACCGACGCGCTCGTCCGGGTCACCCGCAGCTGCATCTGCGGCAGCGACCTCTGGCCGTACAAGTCGATGCCCGGCTCCGACACCGGCGTGCGCATGGGCCACGAGTTCATCGGCGTGGTCGAAGACGTCGGCGCCGACGTGGCGACGCTCAAGAAGGGCGACGTCGTCGTCGCGCCCTTCGTCTACAGCGACGGAACCTGCGTGTTCTGCGACGAGGGCCTTCAGACGTCGTGCCTGGCCGGCGGGTTCTGGGGCGTCGGCGACGTCGACGGCGGCCAGGGCGAAGCCGTCCGCGTCCCGCACGCCGACGGCACCCTCTTCGCACTGCCGGTCGGTGAGGACGACGCGCTGATGCCGTCGCTGCTGACGCTCTCCGACGTCTACGGCACCGGCCACCACGCCGCGCTCGGCGCGCAGGTGAAGCCCGGCCACACGGTCGCCGTCATCGGCGATGGCGCGGTCGGCCTCTGCGGCGTCATGGCCGCCAAGCGGCTCGGCGCCGAGCAGATCATCATCCTCGGCCGCCACGCGGTCCGCACCGACCTCGCCAAGGAGTTCGGCGCCACCGACGTCGTCCCCGAGCGCGGCAAAGTAGCCACCGAGCGCGTCCGCGAGCTCACCGGCGGCCTCGGCGTGCACTCGGTGCTCGAGTGCGTCGGCTACGAGGACTCGTTCATCACGGCGACCAAGATCGCCCGGCCGGGTGGCGCAATCGGCCGCGTCGGCGTGCCCCAGTACCCGACGCTGCCCGAGGCAGGCGCGACGTTTCAGCGCAACGTCACCGTCAGCGGCGGCATCGCCCCGGCCCGCGCCTACATCGAGGAGCTGCTGCCGGAGATCCTCGACGGGACGCTGCAGCCTGGTCGCGTTTTCGACCGCACCGTCGACATCGCTGGCGTCCCGGGCGGCTACGAGGCGATGGACGACCGCGAGGCGATCAAGGTGCTGATCAAGCCCTAATTCACCGGCCAGGGCATCGGCTCGCCCGCCAGCGCCGCGAGCAGGTTGCGGCACGCGCGCTCGGTCATCCGCTCGCGCGCGGCGTGCGTCGCCGAGCCGATGTGGGGGAGGACGAGCACGTTCGGCGCCGCGAGCAGCGGATCGTCGGCCGGGAGCGGCTCGGGATCGGCCACGTCGAGCCCGGCGGCTGCAAGCTGCCCAGACCGGAGCGCCGCTGCAAGCGCGACCTGGTCGACGATTCCGCCGCGCGCCGTGTTGATCAGGATCGCGCCGGTCTTCATCGCCGCGAGCGCGTCGGCGTCGATCAGATGCCGGGTCGCGTCGGTCAGCGGGACGTGCAGCGAGACGACGTCGGCCCGGCCGAGCGCGGCACGCAGATCGTCGCCGCGTCCGACGTAGTCGACGTCCATCCCGAACGCCGCGGCGCGCTCTCCGGTCGCGCGTCCGATCCGGCCTGCGCCGACGACGCAGAGCCGCGAGCCACGCAGCTCGAGTCCGAGCAGGCCGTTCGGCTCCCAGGCCTGCCACGCGCCGCTCGTCACGTTCTCGGCCGCTTCGGGCAGTCGGCGGGCGGTGGCGAGCAGCAGCGCCAGGGCGAGGTCGGCGGTGGCGTCGGTGAGCACGTCGGGCGTGTTGCCCACCGCGATCCCGCGCGCGGTGGCAGCGTCGACGTCGATGCTGTCCCAGCCGACGCCGAACAGCCCGATCGCCCGCAGCCGCGGTGCGGCATCCAGGACGCCCGCGTCGATGCGCTCCGTCAGCGTTGGCAGCAGGCCATCGGCGTCAGCCACCAGCGCGAGCAGCTCCTCACGAGAAGGCGGCTCGGCACCTCCACGCACGTAGACGTCGTGCCCGGCGTCGCGCAGCAACGCGAGCGGCCGAGCCGGAATCTCACGCGTGACGACGATGCGCGGCATCAGTCGCCGGCCCGCCGGTGGTGGCCGCCGACTCCAGCAAGCACCCGCGCGTGGGGCCACTCGCGCGTCTTCGCCGTCGAGATCTGCACCCCAGCAGGCGTCGACGCTTCGAGCGCCCGCGCCGCCGCGAACGCGGCCGCGTGCCCGTCGGCGCTCGCGTCGAACAGCAGCCCGGCCACCGTCCCCGTGTGGGCGACGCAGATCCCGAGCGCCCCGAGCTCCTCAGCGCGCGGCTCCAAGAGGGCGAGCATCGGGCTCGGCAGGAACGCCTCGTTCAAGCGCGCCGAGCGCGTCGCCTGCGCCGCGAACGCCGTAGCGTCGCGCGCCTCGACCGCCGCATCGAGCGCCCCGATCAGGTCGGCGTAGTCGCCGGCCAGCGCCTCCTGGCCCACGAACCGGGCGCCAGCCGTGGCGAAACTCGTCTCAGGAATCGCCATCACGACGACGAACTGCGGCCACCAGTCCCACGCGCGCACGCGAGCGCCCGTGCGCGGGTCCGATGCAGCGATGCCGTCGTACATGATCCCGTCGGTCGGCTCGATCGCCGCCGCCAGTTCCGCCAGCTCCTCCGCGCGCAGCGGAAGCCCAGCCGCGGTCGACAGCGCCCGCGCGGCAGCCACGATGTCGGCCGTGCTCGACGCCATGCCCTTGCCGACGTAGAGCCCCGACCGGTGCTCGACCCGGATCCGGCTCGGCGCCAGCTCGACCAGCTCAGCGGTCCGGCGCAGCGCGCGCTCCAGGAACGCGGCCTCGGCCGGGACGCCGACGATCGCCAGCGACTCCGCAGGCTCGACCGTCACCTCGATGGCGGTGCCGCGGTCGATCGGGCAGGTCACGACGAACGGCGTTCCGTCCGGCAGCACCCCCTGAGCGAGCTCGCCGCAGGTGCCGGACGCCGTGCCGCGGGCGCGCCGCGCAGACGGCAGACGTGGCGAGACGGGGCGCGGCATGGGGGAGGGGAGTGTACGCCGCGGCCTGAGGTCGTCCGTCGCATCGCAGGACGCCGGTCAGCTCGAGGCGCTCCGAGGCCAGCCCTGCCGAGCACCTGCCCCGTCAGGTCGGGCATGATGAGGCGGTGACTGACGAGCCCGCCGAACCGATCGACGACGAGTCCTGGTCTGCACTGCGTGACTGGCTTGAGGACACTGGCAATCTCGTCGAGCTGATCGAGGCCGCCGACGCCGACGGCGAAGCCGCGCTCGCGAGCCTCGACGGCGCCGGTGAAGAGACCGCGCTCGGAGCGATCGTCCGCCATGCGGCCGCGGTCACGGTCGACGACTGGCTCGTCCTGCTCGGCGCCGGCGCAGCCGCAGACGGCATCCCGGGCATCCGCGAGATCAACGGCCGCGCCGAAGGCGCAGTGGGCGCCATCCCCGGCGCGCTGGTCGTGGCGGTCGACCGCCTCGGCGGTGGGTTCGCGCTCAACGGCGGCGGTCTGCCCGAGGGCGACGTCGGCGAGATCTGTTACCTCGCCCCCGACGACCTTGAGTGGATGGCGTGCGGCTTCGGCTATACGGCGCTGCTGGAGTGGGCGTTCGACGGCGACGTCGAGGGGTTCTATTCCGACCTGCGCTGGCCGACGTGGCGTGAGGAGTCCGCGGTGCTGCGGCCGGGCCAGGCCTTCATCGCGTTCCCGCCGCCATGGGACGACGGCAACCTCGACGCGGCAGACGACCAAGGCGGCCAGGCAGCGCCCCCAGCCCACGAGGTCACGCGCAAGGCGGTGTCGCTGCAGGAGGCGTGGGGTGTCGTGCTGTCGACGTCGCTGCGCCGCGGCACCTGGGCCCCTGCGGGCGGAGGCAGCTGACATGCAGCTCGAAGACTTCATCCGCTCCACGCCGGACTTCCCAGAGCCGGGGATCCTGTTCCGCGACTTCACGCCGCTGCTGATGAACGGGCCCGCGCTTGGCCAGGCGATCGACGGCATGAGCGAGCTCATCGCCCCGCTGAAGCCGGATTGCATCCTCGCGCCGGAAGCCCGCGGGTTCGTGTTCGGGCCGGCGATCGCCCGCGCCGTCGACGCTGGGTTCCTCCCAGCGCGCAAGCCGGGCAAGCTCCCGCCCGAGACGATCTCGCACGCCTACGACCTCGAATACGGCCAGGCCGAGCTGCAGATCACGCCGTTTGAGCAGCTCGCCGGATCGCGCATCGTGATCCACGACGACCTGCTCGCCACCGGCGGCACGGTCGACGCGCTCGCACAGCTGGCGCTGCGCGCGGGCGCCGAGGTCGTCGGTGCGGTCTTCCTGATCGAGCTCGAAGCCCTCGGCGGGAGAGCCCGCCTGGCCGAGCACGCCCCGGCCGACGCGATCTACACGATGATCCGCTACTGAGCAGGGCAAACGCCGCGATGGCCCGACCAACCCTGACCGTCTAGCTGAGGATGAGGTTCGCAGCGAAAAAGGCCGCCGGCGCAGGCGAAAGGCCGCTTGGCTGGTGGCGGGCGGCGTTCCCGCGCCGCGGCGCTAGCTTGGACCTCGTGGACTTCCCTCTCGTCGGCTCCTCGATCGTCCTGCGGCCCTTCACCCTGGCCGACGTCCCGGCGGCACACCTCATCTACAGCGATTCTGCGGTCATGCGGTACGTCGGGCACGGCGCAGTCAGCTCGATGACTGGCACCGAATCGATGCTCCGCCAGTACATGGCCCACCAGCGCACGCACGGGTTCGGATTCTGGGCGGTCGTCGACAAGGGCACGGGGACCGTGATCGGCGATGCCGGACTCGCCCGCACGGTCGACGGCGAAGTCGAGATGGGTTACACGCTCGCGAAGGACTGGTGGGGGAAGGGCATCGCCACTCAGGCGGCCGCGCTCTGCGTTGACGCAGCCCGTGGCCCGCTAGAGCTGCCGCGGCTGCGGGCGCTCGTCGAAGCGCCGAATCAGGCCTCGCGGCACGTGCTTGAGAAGCTCGGCTTTGAGCGGGACGGCGTCACGATGGCGTTCGACCGCGAGCACCTCGTCTACCGCCTCACGCTCTAGCGCCCTCGCCGCTCGCTGCGGCCTGCTGATCCGTCAGCGCGGCCGGGGAAGACCGGCGTGTCCCCAGGACCGCGGGTCTCCGGCGGGTTCGTCCCCCGTCTAGGCCAGCCGCTGCGCGGCGCGTTGGTAATCGGCACTCCGCGGTGCGCTGGCTGGTCGTCGCACGGATATACGCCAAATTCGGTCGATCGTGTGACGCCGAACCGGTCTTTTCTTCGGTAGGTTGTGTTCATGTGTGATGCGGGGCACTTTTGCCTCGCGTTGTCCGTCTCAAACCGGAGTCCCTCTTTGTCCGCCACCTGTCCCACGCCTGGCCGATCGCTTGGCGCACGCCTGCGCCGAGCCGCTGGTATCTCACGGCCCATCGCCGCGCTCGTCGCCTCGACCGCGCTCTTCGGCCTCGCCCCGACCGTCGCCTCGGCCGCCAACGCCGACGAGGTGCAGCTCACCGGCGTCTTCGCCGCGCCGATCTCCGGCACCGAGAAGCGCTGCACGCCTGAGCCGAACGACCGGTACCTCTACGACACGTTCGAGACGTACAACCCGTCTGCTCCTGGCGGAGACACGCGGAGCTACGGTCTGCCGGGGTCGTCGACGCCTTATGTGGCGGGAAACTGGCCGTCGAGCGGCGATGTGACTAAGTCGCTCCAGGCTGGAGCAACCAATGACCTCTGTTTCGGGTTCACGCTCTCGCCGAACGTGGAGCCGTTTTTGGTCCGTACCGCGGGAAGCGGCAACAAGCGCCGCCGCCAGGACACGCCGCCTGCGGCTGACATTCAGGGCACGCACGTTGATGACGAGCTCGCTCACGATGACCTGAAGACCTCCACGATCACGATGCCCGCAGGGTTTGCGGGAGCGCCCGATTGGGCGTCGGTCTGCAGCGCGGCTGACTTCGGGGCCGGCAACTACGGCCCGGCTCAGTGCGACGCGAACACAATGGCTGGCACGGTGTTCGGGCGGGTGACCGCAAACGCTAAGAACGATCCTGACCCGTCGGTTTCAGGCCTCACTTCGATGGTTGTCGAAGGCGGGCTCGCGAACCCTACGAGTGATCCGATCAAGGATTTGGGCTACGTATACAACCTCGAGCATGGTCCGAATGAACTAGCTCGGCTCGGTATCTCGATCCAACCGCTCACCGGCGTCGCTCCCGCTAAGTTCGCCGTCGGACTGAAGCTGGCCCCTGACGGGCGAGTGCAGGCGACGGTGGACAACGCTCCGCGGCAGATCTACTCCAAGGAGTTCACGACGCTCGAGTCGGACCCCGAAATTCCGCAGTACGACCCGAGCAGCCCGGAGTTCGGCAAGCTCGTTCCGGGGGCGGTTCCGAGTCAGATCTACCTCGAGTCGATCGCCATTCGTGCCTGGGGCTCTAAGGTCGACCACCCGACCATGCCGCAGGACTTCGCGCAGTGGGGCACCGACTGCACCAACGCACTGAAGGCGAACGTCTCCATCGAGACCTACCTCGGCGCCAAGTCGGCTCTCGACTCGAACTCCTTCACCATGACCGGCTGCGACACGCTGCCGTTCCTGCCGGACCTCGAGGTCACCACGACCGAGAAGAAGCCGGGCGTCCCGACGGGCGTGAACGTGAAGCTGGAGCTGGGTCAGACCAACTCCGGTCCGAAGTCGGCGCTCCTGAAGGACGCTGAGGTCACGCTCCCGGCGGGCCTGGAGATCGGTGCTCAGGTCGCGACGAGCGACTCGGGCCTGAAGCTCTGCTCCGCTGCGCAGTTCGCGAAGGACTCGTCGGCCGCCAACACGTGCCCGGCTGGTTCGAAGCAGGGCAAGGTCACGATCGTGACGCCGCTGCTGTCGCGCAACTTCGAAGGCAACGTCTACCTCGGCGAGCAGGCCGCGGTCGGCGAGCTGCCGCCGCTCTACCTCGAGGCGTCGCCGACCGGCGCCACTGCGGCTGATGCTCCGCGCATCAAGCTCGAAGGCAAGGTCAAGGTCGACGAGAACGGCAACCTGACGACGACGTTCGCCGATGCGCCGCAGCTGCGGTTCAGCGAGCTGCGCCTCGAGTTCCCGAGCGGCGACAACGCCCTCTTCACGACGCCGCGCAAGTGCGGCATCGCCAAGGGCACCTCGCAGTTCACCTCGTGGGCCAAACCGACCGAGAAGAAGCCGGTCGAGTCCGAGATCAACATCGACCAGGACTGCACGACGCCGGGCTTCGAGCCGACGTTCAAGTTCGAGTCGGCTAACAACGCCGTCGGCGTCTCGTCGCCGACCAAGATCACGATCTCGCGCGAGGACCGCTCCCCGTGGCTCAAGGACGTCAAGGTGGCGCTGCCGCCGGGCTTCCTGGCTGACCTGAAGCTCGCCACCGAGTGCTCCAAGGCCGACGCCGCTGCCGGCGCCTGCCCCGAGAGCTCCCGCATGGGCACGGTGACCACGGTCGCCGGCGCCGGCGCGAAGCCGCTGAGCCTGAGCGGCTCGATGTACCTCGTCGAGCGCAACGAAGGCTCGGTCGCGGGCGTGGTGATCGTCGTCGACGCCAAGATCGGCGAGCTGCAGCTCGGCAAGGTCGTGGTGCCCGGCGACATCAAGCTCGGCGCGCTCGACGCGAGCCTCACCATGGCCACCTCGGCACCGCTGCGGTTCAAAGGCATCGCCCTCAACCTGCGGTCGATCATCGTCAACCTCGACCGGGAGAACTTCCCGCTGAACCCGACCGCCTGCGGCCCGCTGAAGGCGACCGCCGACCTCGCGGGCGACGGGGATGAGAAGAAGTCGCTCTCGAGCGACGTGACGTTCGCGGGCTGCGCAGGCCTGCCGTTCCAGCCTGGCTTCAAGGCCACGCTGTCCGGCGAGACCGGTGCCAAGGGCCACCCGACGCTCGACGTCTCCATGACGCCGCGCGCAGGTGACTCGAACATGAAGTCCGCCACCGTGATGCTCCCGAAGGGCGTCTCGACGGACCTCGACAACCTCAAGAACGTCTGCGCGCTCGACGCGTTCAACGCTGGCGGCTGCCCCGACAACACCAAGGTCGGCACCGTGGCCGCGAAGGTGTCGATCACGAACGACGTGATCGCCGGCACCGTGCACCTGGTCCGCATCGAGGGAACGGCGCTGCCGGGCATCGGCATGAACTTCACCGGCCGCTACGCCGTGCGCGTGCTGTCGAAGGTGAGGCTCAACCCGGGCGACCTCCGCGTCATCACCGAGTTCGGGAGCATCCCGGACCTGCCGCTGCGCCAGCTCGACCTCCACCTCGATGGTGGCCCCAAGAGCCCGCTGCTGATCTCGCCGGCGGCCTGCACCGCGCCGACCACGTGGGAGACCACGCTGGGCGGCCAGGGCGGCCAGACGCACAAGATCACTACGCCCGTCAAGTGCGGCGAGATCGGGCCCAAGCCCGACGTCAACCCGGCGCAGTCGGTCTCTTGGTCTGCCAAGTCCGGCCTGAAGTACACGGTCTCCGCACCGTCGGGCGCGACGCTGCAGTCGGCGAAGCTCACGCTGCCCAAGGGCTTCAAGCTCAACACCAGCAAGAAGGGCAAGAAGGCCATCAAGGTGACGATCGCCCCGAGCAAGACCGGCAAGGCCAAGCTCCAGAAGACGGGCGTCGCCGTCACGGGCACCGGTGACGGCCCGACCAAGATCACGATCACGATCAAGCCCGGCGGCTACAAGCTGCCTGCCAAGTACAAGGGCAAGCTGAAGAAGAAGACCAAACTTCAGGTGAGCTCGCGCGTGGTGGTCAAGGGCCAGACGACCGCCGTCGCCAAGAAGATCAACGCCACAGTCAAGTAGCGAAGGGAGGTGGGGGGCCCCCCGGGGCGCCCCCCCCCAACCCACCCCGCCCG
>JAEYAL010000166.1 GCA_023404805.1 Actinomycetes bacterium
GACCCGGCCGGCAGGCCGATCGCGCAACGCACCGCCCCGGTGCCGCCGACCTGTCGGGGCACCCGGCTAGGCTCGCTCCGGCGCGCCGCGCCCGGCGATCATCGTGAGGGGATCACACGGTGAACGGCACCACACCGCCGAGACCTGGGAGTACGACCAGTTGACCGCACAGCCTGAGACCCTCTACGGGGCCGACGACCTGACGCATCTGGAGGGCCTCGACGCCGTCCGCAAGCGCCCGGGCATGTACATCGGCTCGACCGACAGCCGTGGCGTGGGTCACCTCGTCAACGAGATCCTCGACAACTCGACCGACGAGGGTGTCGCCGGTCACGCCACCAAGGTCGACGTGATCCTGCACGCCGACGGCTCGGTCCAGGTCGACGACGACGGCCGGGGCATCCCCACCGACGTGCACGCCAAGTCCGGCATCTCCGGCGTCGAGCTGGTGCTGACCCGCCTGCACGCGGGCGGCAAGTTCGGCGGCTCCGGCTACAAGACCTCCGGCGGCCTGCACGGCGTCGGCGCGTCAGCGGTCAACGCGCTGTCCCGGCGCTTCGACGTCACCGTCCGGCGCGGCGGCAAGGTCCACGCCATGTCGTTCCGCCACGGCGTGCCGGGCGTCTTCGACGGCGACGGCCCGGACGCGCCGTTCACCCCCGGCCCCGGCCTCCAGATCGTCGGCGCGATGAAGCGCGGCCAGCGCACCGGCACCTCGATCCGCTGGTGGCACGACCCGCGCTACTTCGAGACCGGCGCCGCGCTCGACACCGAGACGGTCCGGCTCAAGCTGCGCAACACCGCGTTCCTCGTCCCCGGCGTCGCCTACCGGCTGCGCGACGAGACCGGCGAGCAGAGCGTCGAGGAGAGCTTCCACTTCCCCGACGGCCTCACCGACATGGTGGAGTTCCTCGCCCCGGCCGGCGACCGGCCGGTCTCCGGCACGCTGCTGGTCACCGGCGAGGGCACCTACCGGGAGAACGCCGCCGACGCCAACGGCGTCATGCAGTCCAACGTGCAGCGCCGCGCCGAGGTCGAGGTGGCGTTCCGCTGGGGCACCGGCTACGAGCGCACCGTCGAGTGCTTCACCAACACCATCCGCAACGCCCACGGCGGCACCCACCGCAAGGGCTTCGAGCGGGCGCTGGCCCGTACCCTCGCCGACGCCGCCCGCAACGCCCGCGGCCTGCTCAAGCCCAAGGAGGACGCGCCCACCCTGGACGACGTCCTGGAGGGCATGACCGCCGTGGTGCACGTGCGCATCCCCGAACCGCAGTTCACCTCGCAGACCAAGGACGAGCTGTCCACCGCCGGCATCACCAAGGTGCTCCAGGGTCTGGTCGAGGCGCACCTCAAGAGCTGGCTGGAGGACCGCCGGACCAAGGCCGAGGCCCGTACGGTGCTTCAGAAGATCGTCGACGCGGCCCGCGTCCGGCTCACCCAGAAGCAGCAGAAGGACGCCGCCCGCCGCAAGACCGCGCTGGAGGGCGCGGCCATGCCGGCCAAGCTCGTCGACTGCCGCGCCACCGGCGTGGAGCGCAGCGAGCTGTTCATCGTGGAGGGCGACAGCGCGCTCGGGACGAGCCGCATGGCCCGCTCCTCCGAATACCAGGCGCTGCTGCCGATCCGCGGCAAGATCCTCAACGTGCAGAAGGCCAACCTCCAGCAGGTGCTGGACAACGCCGAGTGCGCCGCGATCGTGCAGGTGCTCGGCGCCGGCTCCGGCCGTACGTTCGACCTGTCCGCCCTGCGGTACGGCCGGGTGCTCATCATGGCCGACGCGGACGTCGACGGCGCACACATCCGTACCCTGCTGATCACGCTGTTCGCCCGCTACATGCGGCCGCTGATCGAGGCCGGGCGGCTCTACGCGGCGATGCCGCCCCTGCACAAGATCACCACGAAGGGGCGCAACCCGCAGACCGTCTACACCTACACCCAGGCCGAGATGGAGGCGACGGTCCGCAAGCTGGAGAAGGCCGGCAAGCAGATCGTCACGCCCATCCCGCGCTTCAAGGGCCTCGGTGAGATGGACGCCGACGAGCTGTGGGAGACAACCATGAACCCGGCCACCCGGGCGGTCCGCCGGATCACGCTCGACGACGTCGAGGCCGCCGAGCGGATCCTCGAACTGCTCATGGGGGAGAAGGTCGAGCCCCGCCGCAACTGGCTGATCGACTCCGCCGACCGGGTCGACCGCGACGCCATCGACGCCTGACCAACGGGTTCGTCTCGGAAGGAAACCGCACCATGGCACGCCGCAAGGACGACCGCGCGAAGGCGGACCTGGCCGCCTTCGACCAGGCCGGCGCCCGCGTCTTCGACAACCCGCTGGTCACCGAGGTCTCGGACTCCTACCTGGAGTACGCGTTCTCGGTCATCCACTCCCGCGCCCTGCCCGACGCGCGCGACGGGCTCAAGCCGGTGCACCGGCGCATCCTCTGGTCGATGCACGAGCAGGGCCACCGGCCGGACCGCGGCCACGTCAAGAGCGCCCGGATCGTCGGCGACGTGATGGGTAAATACCACCCGCACGGCGACACCGCTATCTACGACGCGATGGTGCGGCTGGCGCAGGACTTCTCGCTCAACGTCCCGCTCATCGACGGGCACGGCAACTTCGGCAGCCCGGACGACGGCCCGGCCGCGGCCCGTTACACCGAGGCCCGGATGTCCCGGGAGGCGATGCTGCTCACCGGCGAGCTGGGTGAGGACACAGTCGACGTCGAGCCGAACTACGACGGCTCGCTGACCCAGCCCACGGTGCTGCCGGCGGCGTTCCCGAACCTGCTGGTCAACGGCGCGTCCGGCATCGCGGTCGGCATGGCGACGAACATGATCCCGCACAACCTCGGCGAGGTGGTCCAGGCCGCCCGCTGGCTGATCAACCACCCGGACGCCACACTCGACAAGCTCATGGAGTTCGTGCCCGGCCCCGACCTGCCGACCGGCGGGCTGCTGCTCGGCCTGGACGAGGTACGCCGCGCGTACGAGACCGGGCGCGGCGTGGTGCGCATGCGCGGCCGGGTGGAGATCGGCCCGCTGGAGGGCAGCCGCGGCCGGCAGGCCATCACCGTGACCGAGCTGCCGTACGGCGTCGGCGCCGAGAAGGTCATCGCGGCCATCACCAACGAGGTGAACAAGACCAAGCGGCTGACCGGGATCGCCGACGTCAAGGACCTCACCGACCGGGAGAACGGCACCCGCCTGGTGGTGGAGTGCAAGGTCGGCGTCAACCCGCAGGCGCTGCTGGCCGACCTCTACCGGCTCACCCCGCTGGAGCAGTCCTTCGGCGTGAACAACCTGGTGCTCGTCGACGGCCAGCCCCGCACGCTCGGGCTCAAGGAACTGCTCGACGTGTTCCTGGCCCACCGCTACGAGGTGGTGACCCGGCGCAGCTCGTACCGCAAGCGCAAGCGGGAGGAGCGCCTGCACCTGGTCGACGGCCTGCTGATCGCCCTGCTCGACATCGACCGGGTGGTCAAGCTGATCCGTGCCAGCGAGGACGCCCAGGCCGCCAAGGACGGCCTGATGCAGCGGTTCAAGCTCTCCGAGATCCAGGCGACCTACATCCTGGACACTCCGCTGCGCCGGCTGACCAAGTACGACCGGCTGGAACTGGAGGCCGAGCAGGAGAAGCTGCGCGGCGAGATCGCCGAGCTGTCGAAGATCCTGGACGACGAGAAGGTGCTTCGGAAGGTGGTCTCCGACGAGCTGGCCGCCGTGGTCAAGCAGTTCGGCGCGCCGCGACGCACCACGCTCGTCGACGGCGACCTCAAGGAGGTGCTGGCCGCCTCGGTGCCCGCCGGTCCGCTGGAGGTCGCCGACGACCCGTGCCAGGTGATCCTCTCCGCCACCGGGCTGGTGGCGCGGACCGCGGCCGAGTCGGAGGAGGCCGCCGAGGCGCGCCGGCGCAGCGGCCGGGTCAAGCACGACGCGGTACGCGCCATCGTGCACTCCACCGCCCGCGGTCGGGTGCTGCTGGTGACCAGCGCCGGCCGCGCGTTCAAGATCGACGTGTTGCCGTTGCCGGTGCTGCCGGAGCAGTCCGGCACGGTGTCGCTGCGCGGCGGCATGTCGGCGGCGGAACTGGTGCCGCTGGAGCCGGGCGAGACGGTGGTCGGGCTCGCGCCGCTGGGCCCGTCCGCGCAGGGGTCGCCCGGCCTGGCGCTCGGCACCCGGGCGGGCGTGGTGAAGGTGTGCGCCCCGGACTGGCCGGTCCGCTCCGACGAGTTCGAGGTGATCTCGCTGCGTGACGGCGACGAGGTGATCGGCGCGACCTGGCTGACCGACGGCGCCGAGACGCTGGCGTTCGTCTCGTCCGAGGCGTCGCTGCTGCGCTTCGCCGCATCCGTCGTACGCCCGCAGGGGCTCAAGGGCGGCGGCATGGCCGGCATCAACCTGCCGGCCGGCGCGCGGGCGGTCTTCTTCGGCGCGATCCGCACCGACGACTCGAAGCACGGTGAGCCGATGGTGGTCACCTCGACCGGAGCGACGGTGAAGGTGACGCCGTTCAAGGCGTACCCGGCGAAGGGAAGGGCGACCGGCGGCGTACGCGCGCAGCGGTTCCTCAAGGGCGAGCTGGAGCTGTCGGTGGCCTGGATCGGCCCGCGGCCGGTGGGCGTGACGGCCACCGGCGACCCGGTGGACCTGCCCCCTGCGGACCCGCGCCGAGACGGCTCCGGTTTCGCCGTGATGCTCGGCCCGACCGTGGTGGGCCACCACATCGACCGCGACTGACGGGGTTGGGGCGGGCGGGGGCCGCCCCCCCCCCCCCCCCCCCCCCCCCCCCCCCCCCCGGGCCCGGTGCGTTTCAGGGGAAGCACGTTCCTTCTCGGGAGCGCCGACCCGATGCGCGAGACTCCCCGTCCAGGGAGCTTCCGGAATGACCAACACCGACATCACCATCCAGCGCTACGACGACGCGGCGCCGATCGACGACCTCGAGCCGCTGTGGTCGGCGTTGCGAGAGCATCACGGGGCCGTCGCGCCGCATCTCGGACCCACCCGCGAGCGCGCCGACTCGTGGGAGGTGCGCAGCGCGAGCTACCGCAGCTGGCTCAGCAGCAAGCCGGGATCGTTCGTCCTGATCGCCCGCGAGAACGACGCAGCGGTCGGCTACGCGCTGGTCACCGTGCACCGCGGCGGCATGGCCACGTGGGACGGCGACTTCGGCTGCCTAGAGACCCTCTCGGTGCTGCCCGGAATCCGGGGCGGCGGCCTGGGCACCCGCCTGATCACCGCCGCGCGCGCCGGGCTGGCCGACCAGGGGATCGAGAAGATGACGATCGAGGTAGTCGCCGGAAACGACGACGCGCTGCGGTTCTACCGGCGCCATGGCTTCGAGCCGCTCACCACGAGCCTGCTCACCAGCACGGCGCCGGACGCCTGAGCCGATGCGCGCCGTGGCATCATCCGCGGATCGCTGAGCCGAGCCCCCATCCCCAGACCACTGTCTGCGAGCTGACGGGCGTCGGCAAGCGCCACCGCTTCCGCGGGCCGTGGGCGGTCCAGGATGCGAGCCTGACGCTCCGCGGCACGACCATCGTCGAGGTCGCCGGACCGGATGGCGCCGGCAAGTCGACGCTGCTCAACCTCATCGCCGGCTCGACCGACCCGACGGCCGGCACGATCACCCGGAGCCACGAGGGATCGGAGTACAACCCGCAGCACCTGCCGTCCGGCCTGATGCTCACGGGGCTGATGTTCCTGCGCAACATGGCCAGCGAGGGCCGCACGCGCGAGCAGGCGAACGCGCGGGTCGAGTCGCTCGCGATCGGCCTCGACCTCGAGCAGGCGCTCCGCCTGCCGCTCGCCCACCTGCCGCAGCACACCCGCCACCGCGTTTCGCTGGCCCGGGCGCTCGCAAACCCGTCGCAGCTCATCGTCCTCGACGACCCGTGGGCCGGCCTCGACGAGCACTCCCGCCTCTTCCTCGTCGGCGAACTCGCCGAGCGCCGCGCCGCCGGCGCCTGCGTCGTCGTCACCGCCGAGCACGACCCGCCGGCCGAGCTCCCGGTCGACGAGCGCTGGCTCGTCGACGGCGGTCGCGTCACGCCCGCCTGACGCGACCTGGTCTCAAAGCCGCTTCCTAAGCGGGTTTGAGAGACAAAGTCGGGTGCTCCGGACTCTCGCCGCAGTCTCTGCGCGAAGTCGGCACCTTTGGGCGTTGTCTCGCAACACCATTTCTCGCAACGTGCAGGGAACCGGCCTGACGTCGCCATGACGCGCCAGCCCGCCCTGTCAACCTGGGGTTCCGTCCGGCACGCATGCAACGCTTGTCGGTCCGCCGGTCGCCCGTCCCCTCGACCTTCCCGTACGACCGCCTTTGATGGACCAGACCTTCGACGCGCCGCCGCGCCAGATGCCGCAGCAGTCCGCCCCCGGCGGTCCGCAGCCGCACTCGTTCGACGCTGAGCGGGCCGTGCTCGGCGCGCTGCTGCTGAGCGAGCGGGCGATGTACACGCTGATCATCGAAGAGGGCCTGCGCCCGGACGACTTCTACAGCCAGCGCCACCGGCACGTGTTCCGCGCGATGCGGGCGCTCTACGACAAGGGCGAGCCCTTTGACCGGCTGACGGTGAAGGACTGGCTGGAGCAGAACGGCGCGCTCGAAGACGCCGGCGGCGACGCGACCCTCGACGAGCTCGGCGGCCCGATCACGGCTGCGGGCAACGTGCGGCAGTACGCGCGGATCGTCCGCGACCACTCGCTGATGCGCGGCCTGCTGCGCGCGACGACCGACATCCAGGTCGCCGTCGGCGAGCGCCGCTCCACCCCGCGCGAACTCGTGGAGTACGCCGAGCGCGCGATCCTGCAGGTCGCCCACGACGAGACCCAGAAGGACTTCCGCTCCCTCGACGAGGTCCTCCAGGACGAGACGGAGAAGCTGCACAAGCTGAGCCTCGAGGGCGAGGAGATGACCGGCATCCCGACCGGGTTCAACGACCTCGACAAGGTCACGGGCGGCTTCCAGCGCGGCAACCTCGTGATCATCGCGGCGCGTCCGGCCATGGGCAAATCGGCGTTCGTCACGAACATCGCCGAGCACGCGGCGCTCCACGGCTTCGGCGTCGCCCTGTTCTCGATGGAGATGGGTGAAGGCGAGCTGGCGCAGCGGTTCCTGGCCTCGCAGGCGAAGGTGCGCGGCGACGACCTGCGCCGCGGCCGCATCGACGCCCGCAAGTGGCCGAAGATCCTCGAAGCGTCGAACCGCCTCGCTCAGGCGCCGCTGTTCATCGACGACACCTCCGACATCTCGATCCTCGAGGTGCGCGCCAAGGCCCGCCGCCTGCACCAGCGCCACAAGCTCGACATGATCATCGTCGACTACCTGCAGCTGATGCGGGCGGACGCCGGCGCCGACAACCGCGTCCAGGCCGTCGGCGAGATGTCGCGAGGCCTCAAGATCCTCGCCCGCGAGCTCGACCTGCCCGTGATCGCCCTGTCGCAGCTCTCCCGCCAGCTCGAGAACCGCGGCGCGTCGATCGAGTCCAAGAAGCCGCAGCTCTCCGACCTGCGTGAATCGGGCCAGATCGAGCAGGACGCCGACATCGTGATGTTCCTCTTCCGCGAGGAGTACTACGACCCCGAGACCGAGAACAAGGGCATGGCCGAGGTCATCATCGCCAAGCACCGAAACGGCGGCCTCGACACCGTGAAGCTCACCTTCATCGGCGAGTACCTCAAGTTCGCCAATTACGTCTCGCCTGAGCGCTACGGCTGATGCCCCGCGCCCTCATCCTCAAGAAGCGCTCGCTGCACGGCGCAGTGCGCGCCGTCCGCGGCTCGCGCCACGCTAGGTGGTCCTGATGGCGCCCGGAGACCGAGATCTCAACCGCAAGCCCGCCGCAGGCGTGCCAATCCGGCGGAGTTCCACGTATGTCTAGACAGCGAGCTGCTTCCTGATGGCGCCCGGAGACCGAGACCTCAACCGCTCCTCTGGCTGGCGGTGCCCGTACAAGCTGTGCGACGGCAACGGCTTCATCTACGACGAGGAGCGCAACGTCGCGACCGACTGCCGCTGCCGCCCGGAGATGATCGCGTACACGCGGGCTGCGGCGCTGCGCGCGCGGATCCCTGAGCGGTTCCGCAACGTCTCCTTCGACGACGCCCCCGTGACCGACATGCCCCAGTCGGTGCAGCGGGTCGTCCGCAGCTTCGTCCACAACCTGGAGCGCAACCTCGAAGACGGCGCGGGCCTCTGGTTCGAAGGGCCTCCGGGCACGGGCAAGACCACGCTGGCGACGCTCGTGAGCAAGTCCGCGCACGACCGCGGGCACTCGTTCGCCATCTACTCGGTGCCGCGCGTGCTGAGCGAGCTGCGGCGCACGTTCGACGACGACTCCGAAGTCGGCAACCTCGAGCTGATCGACCGCCTCACCGCCGTCGAGATCCTCCAGCTCGACGATCTCGGCACCGAGCGCACCAACCCGTGGGTCCTCGAGCAGCTCTACGCGCTGATCGACGCGCGCTACGAGGCGAAGAAGTCGCTGATCATCACCACGAACCTCGGCGTCGACGAGCTCTCGCTGCAGGTCGGCGACCGCATCGTCAGCCGCCTCTCGGAGATGTGCCGCCACATCCCGCTCCAGGGCACCGACCACCGCCGCCCAGACGGGCAGTGGGACACGAGCGCGCAGGCAATGCCGGCGGCCGAGAGCGGCTCATGGCATTCGCCTGCCGCGGCCGCGAACCTGCAGCGTCCGGAGTGGCCGACTGCCGCCGAACCGGCCCCGTACGCCATGCCGCGCCGCAGCGAGGAACCCCGCTCTGCACCGGATCACGGAGAGCCGGGGAACGCCTGGCTGCAAGGGAGCACCCGCCGCGGACCCTCGGACACTTAGACTTCGGCCAGAAATGCCAGGCATCGTGATCGTTGGGGCCCAGTGGGGCGACGAGGGGAAAGGCAAGCTTGTCGACCTCATGGCCGAAAAGGCCGATGGCGTCATCCGCTACCAAGGCGGCAACAACGCCGGCCACACCATCGTCCACGGTGAGACGGTCTACAAGTTCCACCTGATCCCCAGCGGCATCCTCTACTCGGGGAAGCCCTGCATGATCGGCAACGGCGTCGTGATCGACCCGGTGGTGCTCACCGGCGAGCTCGACGGCCTCAAGGCCCGCGGCATCGACCTCGACGGGCTCAGGATCAGCGCGAACGCGCACCTGATCATGCCGTACCACCTCATGCTCGACACGGCCGGCGAGGCCCGCCTCGGCAAGCTGCAGATCGGCACCACGCGCCGCGGCATCGGCCCGGCCTACATGGACAAGGCCGCGCGCCTCGGCATCCGCGTGCAGGACCTGCTCGACGAGAGCATCCTCAAGAAGAAGATCGCCGCCGCGCTCGCGCCGAAGAAGGCGCAGCTGCGCGACTGGGAGAAGGACCCGGCCCTCGACCTGCAGTCGATGACCGAGGAGTACCTGGCGTACGGCAACCGGATCGAGCAGTACATCACCGATACGGCGAAGCTCGTCCACACCAACCTCAAGGCCGGCAACACGATCATCTTCGAGGGCGCCCAGGGCGCGATGCTCGACCTCGACCACGGCACCTACCCGTTTGTCACGTCGAGCAACCCGATCGCGGGCGCGGCCTGCGTCGGCGCCGGCGTCGGCCCGACGGCGATCGATGAAGTCTGGGGCGTCGCGAAGGCCTACGCCACGCGCGTCGGCGCGGGCCCGTTCCCGACGGAGCTCGACGACGAGTTCGGCGAGCAGCTCCGCACCGCCGGCGGCGAGTTCGGCACGACGACCGGCCGCCCGCGCCGCACGGGCTGGATCGACCTGGTCGCCCTCAAGTACGCCGCGCGCCTCAACGGCTTCACGCACCTGTGCATCACCAAGCTCGACGTCCTGTCGGGCCAGGGCGACCTGAAGCTCTGCACGAGCTACAAGACGAACACGGGCGCGGAGCTCGACGACTTCCCGTACCACCAGTCGGTGGTGCACCACCTCGAGCCGGTCTACACGACCAAGCCGGGCTGGGATGAGGACCTCACGAAGGTCCGCAGCAAGGAAGACCTGCCGCAGGCTGCGCTCGACTACCTCGCCTTCATCGGCGAGTTCGTCGACGTTCCGGTCGCGCTCGTCGGCGTCGGGCCGGCGCGCGATCAGATCATCGAGCTGTAAGCGCCCGGCGCTTGGCCAGCCCGCCGCAGGCGAGCCAATCCGCGCCGCAGTGAGCAATCGGCCCGACCGCTAGCGCTTCGTGATACCGGGGCCGCTGAGGTTCCGGGGCATGGTTAGCCACCCATTCCGCTTTGCTGGATCAGTCGATCTACGTCGACGACGTCGCGAGTGTCCAAGTCGCGTACGAGGTCGCCGGTGATCTGGTCCCGGATGCTGGCGAGCAGCCCGCGTTCCCCGTTCCCCCGGGGTTCGAAGGCGATGCGCCGTCCTTCGGCCTCGAGACGGTCGCAGAGGCTCGCGGCCTCTTCGATCTCTCGGGCCAGCCACGCCGCGTCATATGCCGCTTCAAGCTCGTCCTGCGAGAAGCGGCGGTCAGCGAGGCCGCCGTCGAGCACAGTCAGCCCGTGCTCAGCGTGGGTGGAGGTGGTGCGTCCGGTCATTGTTTCCCCCGGGTCATCCGTGACCCGGTCACCTTCTCAGCGTCCTGCCGAGCGGCGTACTCCGAAGTTCGGTGCGATGACGGACCAACTTGAAGGCCCTGGCCATTCGGTCAGCGCTTCCCCCGACGGTCGTCCACCTGACGCTGTTACAGCCGGACGTTCGCTGAGTGGCAACCGGACCAATCACTAGGTCAGTGCTGGCCAGTCCCATGGTGGTCGGCCAGAACTGGACATTCGTCGTATCTTTCGCGCGTGCGCTCTCGCACACGGGAGCTAGCGTCGAAAGGAGAATCGTTCCCCCCGGTCGTCCCCGGCACCAATCCCGTCCACTGAGAGATCAACGTCATGGCCTCCACTGCAACCCGTCGCGACAGCGACGCCACGCTCCGCCTTTGGAACGAGTACAAGCGCACCGGTAACCCGGCAACGCGCGACCGCCTCGTTCTGACCTTCGCCCCGCTGGTGAAGTACATCGTCTACCGCAAGGTCCGCGAGATGCCGGCCCGCTGCGACGTCGACGACTTCATCTCCGTCGGCCTCGAGGCCCTCATGCGCTCGATCGACCGCTTCGACCCCACCAAGGGCGCGACGCTCGAGCAGTACGCCTGGACCCGCATCCACGGTGCCGTCCTCGACGAGCTCCGCCGCAACGACTGGGCGCCGCGCTCGGTCCGCCGCTGGGAACGCGACATCGAGAAGGCCGGTGAAGAGTTCACCGCCCTGCACGGCCGCCATCCTTCAGAGGACGAGCTCTGCGAAGCGCTGCACTGCACCAAGCAGGAGCTGCGCCAGCGCGCCCAGGAGATCTCCCGCTCCGACGTCACGAGCCTCAACACGCTCGTCGTCGGCGAGGAAGAGACCTCCATCGAGCGCATCGACACCCTTCCTTGCGGCGACCAGCGCCTCGATCCCGAGCACCAGGCCAACGTGACCGCTGGCAAGGAGCGCTTCCGCCAGGCGTTCGCCGAGCTTTCCCAGCGTGAGCGCGAGGTCGTCGTGCTGCTCTACGTGAAGGGCATGACCCTCGCGGAGATCGGCCAGATCCTCGGCGTCTCCGAGAGCCGCGTCTGCCAGATCCACACGCAGCTCAAGAAGCGCCTGCGCCAGTCGCTCAACGACGACGCGGCCATGATGCAGCTGGTCGCATAGGTCACTCGACGCTGCGACCGCGCCGGCTTCTCAGGAGCCGGCGCCCCGCCCTCGGCTTGACGTAGCCGGGCGGCCACCAAAGCTCCGCAGCCGTCACCGGACGACCGACGACTGCCGCGCGGCGGGTTCTCTCAGCCGCCGCGCCTCGGACACCAGCGCCCGCTCCTCGGCGGGCGCTGTGCGTTGTAGGACGCCGCTCACGCCACGAGCGGGCCTTGACTCTGTCCGAACGATCACTGAGTATCAGATACGTGTCGTATTTCGACACAGTGTCCCTCCATGTCCCACCCGTGAGGTCTGCGTGCGCGCGCACCGCCGTCTCTTGTCCATCGCCGCGCTGGCGCTCGCCGCCGCGGCCGCACCGCCAAGTCCCGCTGCCGGCGCAGAGGCCCCCAAAGAGCCGCTGAACACCTGGCAGTGCGGCAGCACCTTCACCTACCCCGGCCCAGGGTTCCGCTCCGTGGGGATCGGTGGCGTGCGCGCCGCCACCAGGACGGTCGGCAACACGACCGAGATCACCGCCCCGAACCCTCCTTACGCACCCGGCCCCGACTACCGCGTCTCCGACAGCGGCTCGGACCAGAGCTACAACCTCGGGAGCTACCGCGACGGCTGCTTCTCGCCGGCGCGGCCAAGCGACGCGGGCGCTGAAGGCATCGAGGACGGCTGGGGAACCTTCAAGGGCCCGGCGGCTGGCGGGAACCTCGTCGTGGTGACGGCCCGTGGCGACATCCCGGCCTCGGCCGTGCTGTACGTCGGCGACCAGCCCGTGATCGACCCGGTCAACAACCTCACCTGCGTCCCGGACGGCCCGTGCGCACCGCCGCCAGGCGGGAACCCGAGGTTCGGCGGCAGAGCCCCAGCGGGAACGCCCGGGTGGGCTGACCTGTCGATCCGCTTCGGCGACCGGATCATCTGGGGCCAGACCTCGTCCAGCAACGACTATGAGTACATCGCTCCGCCGGCGATCCGGTCAGTCACGCCGGCGCGCGGGCCGCTTGAGGGTGGCGGCACCGTCGACCTCGTCGTCAGCGGCGACTGGGCGGGCGCCACGGGCGTCACCTTCGGCGGGGTCGCCTCGCCGAAAATCACCACGACCTTTCTCAAAGGCCTGTACGACGGCACCTGGGGCCAGTACCGCGTCAGCGCGCAAGTGCCGGCCGGCGCCAGCCCCGGCACGGTCGACGTGCGTGCGACGAGCGTCGGCGGGCGCGTCGCCACCGGCGAGACTGCCGCGGCCGACGACTACACCTACGAGGGCCGCCCGACGCCCGCCCCGACCTGCGCATCGACGTTTACGGCCAACTCGCGCTTCGCGCAGCAGGGCCAGCTGAAGATCGCGGCCAAGCCCGCCACGCCGCTGAGCACCACGGAAACGGCGGTCACCGCGGCAACACCGGCGTTCGCCGCGGGTCCGGCGTACCCGGTTGTGCTCGAGCTGTATCCCAGCCTGAGCCAGGACTTCCTCGGGTATCTCCGCGATGGCTGCTTCTACGAAGCGCCGAACGAGCTGTCTGGAGACTTGTCGCTCGGCATCTGGGGCGAGTATCCGTACGGCCGCAAGACTCCCGCCGCAGCCGGCGAGCGTGTCTTCGCCACGGTGTCGAGCCGCGCGAAGCCCGACGCGGTGCTGCTCTTCGACGGGACTCCGGGCACGGAGCCGATCGTCGCGCCTCGGATGGTCGACACCGGCGGCGACGAGAGCCAGCAGCCTGGCCGGCAGGACGGCTGGTACGTCAGCGCGGTCGCGCCGCCGCACGCCGCAGGCTGGGTCGAACTGAACGTGCGCGTCGGCGGGCAGCGAGTCGGCGGACGCGTTGCAGCCGACGGCTGGCTGGAGTACGTCGATCCGACCTCCGTGCGGGCCATCTCCCCGGCGAAGGGGCCCATCGGCGGCGGCACCGCCGTGTCGATTCGCCTGGGGCGTGGCAGCCTCATCGGGTGGCCCGAGATCAGCTTCGGCGGCAGCGCGTTCCAGCCGTCCTCGTCGATCACGACCAGCCTCGACACGACCGACGGCAGCTACGGCGAGAACGTGGTCGTGGCCACCAGCCCCGCGCACGCTGCGGGCACGGTGGACGTGACCGTCCGCACGTCGAACATGGGCGTCATCCCGGCCGCGTCAGCAGCCGCCGATGACTACACCTACGAGGCGCCTGCGCCGCCCCCGCCGCCGGCGGGCGCGCCGAAGGTGTCGGGCGTCAGCGGCGCGGCCTTCGCAGGCGTCGGCGGGCTGGTCACGATCCGCGGCACGAACCTCGGCGGCCTGCGCTCGGTGAAGGTCGGCAGCCGCACAGCAACGGTGATCCTGTCGAACGCGACGCAGATCTACGCGTTCGCTCCGGCGCAGGGCAAGGGCAGCTACCCCGTGACGGTGACGACCAAGGTCGGGACCGCCACCGCGCCGACGAACCTCATCTACCGCTCGCTGTTCTAGACGGGCGGCCGCGGGGCATAAGCGCCCCGTGGCCGCCCGTCGTGGGCCGAGCGTTTACGCGCCACAGACCGACGGGATCGCGCCTCGGCAACCCTTCTGTCGACGGCCCGCCGCCGACCTGGTGACAATGGGGAGGTGGAGCCGACCACCACAGGGACAGAGGTCCTCGCAGGCCGCTACCGACTGGATGCCAAAGTCGGCGCTGGAGGCATGTCGACGGTGTACCGGGCGTTCGACATGACGCTTGAGCGGACGGTCGCCATCAAGTCGATGCTGCGGCAGGTCGCCGACGACTCCCAGCAGCTTGAGCGGTTCCGCCGGGAGGCCCGCGCCGTCGCGCAGCTGAACCACCCGCACATCGTGCAGGTGATCGACGTCGGGGAGCACGACCACGCGCCGTTCATCGTCTTCGAGTTCGTCGCCGGCGAGACCCTCAAGGCGCGGATCCGCCGCCTCGGCCGCCTGCCGGTGACCGAAGCGCTCGCGTACGCGATCGAGATCGCCCGGGCGCTGCAGGCCGCCCACGACAAGGGCATCGTCCACCGCGACGTCAAACCGCAGAACGTCCTCATCGACGAGGAGGGCCGCGCGAAGGTGACCGACTTCGGCATCGCGCGCACCCTCGAGGAGGACGGCCTCACCGCTGACGGGCGCGTGCTGGGCACCACCGACTACGTCAGCCCCGAGCAGGCGCTCGGCAAGCGGGTCGGCCCCCAGAGCGACCTCTACTCGCTCGGCATCGTGCTCTTCGAGATGCTCACGGGCGACGTCCCGTTCAAGGGCGAGAACCAGGTCGCCGTCGCGATGCGGCACGTGCGCGAGGAGCTGCCGGACGTGCAGCTGCTGCGTCCCGGCACCTCCGTCGCGCTGGCCCAGCTGCTCGACCGGCTCACCGCGAAGGAGCCGAGCAAGCGGCCGCCGGACACCGCCGCCGCGATCGCCGACCTCGAAGACGTCCTCGCGATCGAATCCTCGCGCAGCGGCGTCGCTCCCGGCCAGGCCACCGAGATCCTGCGGTCGCTGCCGGCCGCGACGCGCAACCGCGTGCCGCTGCGGACGCGCTTCGGCCGTCCCCGCAAGGGCGTGGTCGCGCTCCTCGCGCTGCTCTCGGTGATCACGATCATCGGCCTGGTCGTCGCGCTCAGCCAGACGGCCGAGAAGGGCACCGGGATCCGGCGGGGCGTCGCCCCGCAAGCCACGACCGAGCGCGAGGTGTCGGTCGGGCAGACGGCTGCGAGCGCCTACGACCCGTTCGGCACCGGCGACCTGCGCGACGAGCACGACGACACGGCGCCAAACGTCGTCGATGGCAACCCGCAGACCACCTGGACCACCGAGAAGTACAACGCTGGCACGCTCGCGCCGAAGCCGGGCGTGGGCATCTACATCGACGCCAAGCCGAGCGTGAAGGTGTCGAAGATGGAGATCCAGTCCGAGACGCCGGGCTGGGCCGGCCAGATCTTCGCGGCGCCCAACGGGCCGCTTCCAAGCACGGTGCCCGGCAACGGCTGGGTCAAGGCCGCCACGATCTCCAACGCCAAGAAGATCACGAAGCTGCCGCTCGACGGCACGGCCAACACGCCCTACCGCTACTACCTCGTGTGGATCACCACGCTGCCGCCGGGCGAGAACCTCGTGTCGCTGCGCGAGATCGTGCTCAGCAAGACGGTCACCGACACCGAGTAGCGGCGCAGACCCGTCGCCGCTTACGCCCTCTGAAGGGCGTGGACTGGCGCGTGTCCGCCCGTGATCACAGCCCGTCGAGGCTGTGGCGGCTAGGTCTCCTGCGTGAGCAGGAGCAGCAGCGCGCAGACCAGCAGGACGGCCGCCGGGGCGACCTCCTTGGGCTGGTCGCCCGCCATGGCGTGGACGACGATGGCGCCGACCATCACCCACAGCGCCAGCAGCGCGGCGAGCTGCTGGCCCGCTTCGCTGCCGAAGATCCCGGCGACCGCGGCTCCCGCGATCACGAGCTCGATGGCGCCGACGATCGGCCGCGACCACGCGGGCACGACCCAGCGATCGAAGTTGTCGCGCGTCGGCTGCACCCCGGCGAGCTTCATCGTCCCGGCCGCACCGAAGCCGAGCGCCAGGATCACGAGGAGAACGGTGTCCATGGGGCGCAAGACTACGCCGCGACCAGCGTCAACGTCGTTTCAGAAGACGCCGGCGGCAGCCACCGGCAGGTCCCATCAAGCCTCGAGCTTCTCGATCGGCAGGCGCCGCGGGCGCGAGAGCGCCGCAGCGAGGAGCTCGTCGAGCAGCTCGCCGTAGGGGATGCCGGTGGCGGCCCACAGCTGCGCGTACACCGACGTGGCGGTGAAGCCGGGCAGCGTGTTGATCTCGTTGAGGAGCACGCGCGGGCCGCCAGGCGCCTCGAGGTCGACGAAGCAGTCGACGCGGGCCAGGCCGTGGCAGTCGGCGTGCGCGAAGGCCCGGAGGCAGAGCTCCTGCACCTCCTCGGCAACCGGCTCCGGGAGCGGCGCGGGGCACAGCAGCTGCATGCCGCCCTCGGTGTACTTGGCTTCGTGGTCGTACCAGCCGCCGCCGGTCACGACGATCTGGCCGGGCTGGCTCACGCGCGTCTCGCCGGGCGGGCCGCCGAGCACGGCGCACTCCACCTCGACGCCGGAGGCCGACGCTTCGATGATCACGCGCTGGTCGTACTGCAGGCACCGCTCGATCGCGGGCCCCAGCTCGTCGGTCTCGGAGACCGGCTCCATGCCCAGCGAGGAGCCCCCAGCGGCCGCCTTCACCCACCATGGGCGCGCGAGCGGCGCGGCCTCCGCCAGCACGGCCGCGGGCTCGCGCTCCCAGCGCTCGGCGCTGACGCTCACGTAGTCGACCTGCGGAATGCCCGCGGCCTTGGCCGAATCCTTCGCGGCGAGCTTGTCGAGGCTCAGCGCGCTCGACAGCACGCCCGAGCCGACGTATGGCACGTCGAGCAGCTCCAGCAGGCCCTGGACCGAGCCGTCCTCGCCGCCAGGGCCGTGGAGCACTGGGAACACGCAGTCGGCGCCGAGCAGGCCACCGCCCGGCGTGAGCGAAACCGGCTCGCCGAGGTGCAGCCAGCGGCCGTCGCGGGCGAGATCGATGATGACCACCTCGTGGCCCCGCTCGACGAGCCCCTCGGCCACCGCCATCGCCCCCCGCAGGGAGACGTCGTGCTCGAGCGAGCGCCCGCCGCCAAGTACTGCGACACGCATCAGGGGGTGGTCCCTCCGGACTCCGGGGTGGTTTCGTCCGGCGGATCGTAGTCGCCCATCACGATCGTGACCACCGAATCGCGGTCCCGTTCCTGCCCGGCGGCCGGATCGGTGCTGATCACGCGGCCGTCCTTGGACTCGTCGGTCGTCTTCTCGGTTGTCACGCGCACGTTGAAGCCAGCGGACTGCAGCGTGTTCGTCGCGGAGCTCTCCGAGCGGCCCACCACGTCGGGCACGGTGGCGGTCGACGGCTCGGCCGCGACGGTCAGCGTCACCGTGGAGCCCGACCGCACCGACGCGCCAGCACGCGGATCGCTGGCGAGCACGGTCCCGGCTTCCTTCTCTTCGGTCTCCTGGTCGACGACCTTCGTGGTCAGGCCCAGCTCGCCGAGCGTGGCGCGGGCCGCATCGAGCGGCTGGCCCACGACGTCGGGCAGCTCGACCTCGCGGCGGCCCGTCGAGATGACGATCGTGACGACCGTGTCGAGCGACGCGGTGGACCCGCCGGACGGCGACGTCTCGATGACGCGGCCGCTGTCGACGTCCTCACTGGACTGCTCGCGCGTCTTCGTGCGGAAGCCCGCGCTCTCGATGCGGTCGCGGGCGACCTCGAGCGTCTGCCCGTCGACCTGCGGGACGGTGCCGTCGCCCGGCCCGTCGGACACGCTGAGGCGCACGAGCGAGCCCTTCGCCACGCGGGTGCCGCCGCTCGGGTTCTGCCCGACCACGGTGTCGACCGGCCGGTTCGACTCGCGCCGCGTGATCTCGACTTCGAAGCCGTCGGCCTCGAGACGGTCCTGGGCGGTGTCGACCTTCGCGTCGATCACGTTCGGCACTTCGACGCGCGGCTTGCTCGTGACGATCAGCAGACCGACGATCAGGGCGATCAGCGCCAGCGCCATCAGGCCGATCGCCCACGGCTTCTTCCACCACGGCCGATCGTCCTCCAGGACGATCGCGTCCATCTGGCCGGTGCGCCGGTCGCCGTGGCGGCGGTCGCCCGCCGACGTGACGCCCTGCTCGCCCGTCACCGGGTTGTAGATCGGAGCGATCCCGCGGCTGGCGTCCGACAGCGCGGCCAGGAAGGCGTCGGCGTCGGCGAAGCGGTCGGACGGGCGCTTGGCCAGGGACCGCATCACGACGGCGTCGAGTGCAGGCGTGATCTCCGGGACGATCGAGCGCGGGGACCGCGGCTCGTTGTTGACGTGCGCGAGCGCGATCGACACGGCGGAGTCGCCCTCGAAGGGCGTGCGCCCGGTGAGCATCTCGTAGAGGACGACGCCGACCGAGTAGAGGTCGGTGCGCGGCGTGATGACCTCGCCCTGCGCCTGCTCGGGCGCGAGGTAGTGGGCGGTGCCGAGCACGGAACCGGTGGCGGTCATGTCGGACGCGCCGCGGCGCGCGATGCCGAAGTCGGTCACCTTCGGGTGGCCGGCGTCGTCGAGGATCACGTTGTGCGGCTTGAGGTCGCGGTGGATGATCCCGTCGCGGTGCGCGGCCCGCACGGCCTTGAGGATCTGCTCCGTGAGTGCGACCGCCTCGGCCGGCTGGATCCGGCCTTCGCGGTTGAGGCGCTCCTTGAGGGTCGGGCCTTCGAGCAGCTCCATGGCGATGTACCAGGTGCCGTCCCACGAGCCGGTGTCGTAGACCGCGACGATCCCGGGGTGCTGGAGCTGCGCGGCGGCCTTCGCCTCGCGCCGGAAGCGCTCGACGAACTCGCCGTCCTCGGCGTACTGCGCGTGCAGCACCTTCACGGCGACCTTGCGGCCGAGCTGGATGTCTTCGGCGCGGAAGACCGAGGCCATGCCGCCGATCCCGATCTGGGCTTCGACTTGGTAGCGGCCCGCGATCACGGAGCCAGGACCGATGCGGCTCATCGCAGCGCCGCCTCCATCATCGCCTTCGCGATCGGCGCGGCGTCGACGCCACCGGTGCCGCCCACCGTGCGCTCGATGGTGGCCGCGACGGCGACCCGCGGGTTATCAGCGGGCGCGAACCCGATGAACCACGGCTGGGTGATGTTCTGGCCGATGTCGCGCTCGGCGGTGCCCGTCTTGCCGGCGACCTTGAGGCCGGCCAGTGCTGCTGCGGTTCCGCTTCCCTCTTCCACGACTTTCTCCATCATGGCGGTCAGCTCCGCAGCATCGCGTTCCGACATGACGCGGCCCGCGTCATCGCCGTCGCCGAGCTTGGACAGCGTGCGCCCGTCGGGGTCTACCACGCGCTCCACGGTCGCCAGCTTGGGCAACGTGCCGCCGCGGGCGACGGCGGCTGCGACGAGCCCCATCTGCAGCGGCGTCACGAGCAGCCGCTCTTGGCCGATCGCGAGGCGGGCGATGTCGAGATCCTCGTCGACATCGAGCAGCTTGCCCGTCCCGCGCTGGCGCACGCCGCTGATGCGGAGCTGTGTCTCGGGGTAGTCGATCTCTGGAACTTTGCCGAATCCGTAGGCGTCCATCGCGTCAGCGATGGGCGCGGGGCCGATGTCCTCGGCGACGCGGGCGAAGGCGGTGTTCACGGAGTCCGTCAGCGCCTTCGTGAAGGTCATCTTCCCGTAGGACACGCGGTTGAAGTTGAACAGTTGCTGGGTCTCGACCATGAGCGGCCCGGAGCCGTCGACGATCGTGAGCGGCGTGTACTTGCCGGTCTGCAGCGCGGCCGTCGTCGTAACCACCTTGAAGGTCGAGCCCGGGGCGTACGCGCCGCCGGTCACGCGGTTGAACGCCGGGCTGCCGCCGTCCGTGTCGTTTTGGATCTGCGAGGCCGACTTCGTGTTGCGCATGCGGTTGGGGTCGAAGTTCGGCGTCGACACCATGGCCAGCACGCCGCCGTTCTTCACGTCGATGGCGATCGCGGCGCCGATGCGGCCATCGAGTTCATTGAGGGCCGCCTGCTGGACCTTGGGCTGGAGCGTGGCGACGACGTCGTTGCCGCGCTCGCTGTTGCCGCGCAGCGCACTGAGCAGTGTCGCCGCGCTGCGCACCTTGCCGGTGAGGTCGTCGTGGTACTCCTTCTCCATCCCGGAGCGGCCGGAGTTGGTGTACGCCCAGCCGATCAGCTGCGAGGCCTGCTGGGCCTCCTTCGTGTACCGGCGCTCGTAGGTGCCGTCGGACTGCTTGACCGACCGCGCGAGGACGGTGCCGTCGGCGGCGCTGATGGTGCCGCGCGGCACGCGGGCAGTCTGCAGCTGCGGACGGGCGTTGCGGGAGTTGGCGTTGAGGTCGTCGGCCTCGACCACCGTCCAGCGCACCGTCGCGGCGATCAAGAGCGCGATGAGTCCGAGGACCAGCACGAAGAGGCGGCGGATCGCCTGGTTCACGCCCACGCCCCGTTCTTCGCCCGGGCCAGGTCCTCGCGGGTGTCGCGCCGGGCCCGGTCGCTGACCAGCAGCAGCAGGGCCAGCAGCACGAAGTTGGCGACGATCGACGACCCGCCGGAACTGACGAACGGCAGCGTGACGCCCGTGAGCGGGATCAGCTTGGTCACGCCGCCGACGATCACGAAGATCTGCAGCGCGAACACCGTCGAGAGGCCGACGGCGAGCAGCTTGGAGAACGAGTCATGCGCGACGAGCGCGACCTTGAAGCCGCGCCAGACGATCAGCAGGTAGACCATCAGCAGCCCGACGGCGCCGATCAGCCCGACTTCGCTGACGATCAGCGCGTAGATGAAGTCGTTCTTGGCGGCCGGCAGCGGCGACGTGGAGCCGTTCTGGAAGTACGTCATCAGCGAGCCGCCGAGGCCCTCGCCGAGCATGCCGCCGTCAGCCTGCGCGAAGAGGCCCTGCGCCAGCTGGTAGCTGCCGCCGGGCGCGTCGTAGAGGTCTGGGCTGAACGGGTCCTGCCAGGCGTGGACGCGGTTCTGGATGGTCGGCCGCAGCTCGTAGAGCAATCGCGCCCCGACGGCGAACAGCGTGAGCCCCACCACGGGGTAGAGCAATCGCCCGGTCGCGACGTAGAGCATCGCCAGGCCGACCCCGAAGAACATGATCGCCGAGCCGATGTCCTGGATGAAGAACAGCATCACCATCGTCACCCCCCACACGGCCAGCAGCGGCAGGAGGTACTTGAGCGGCGGGAAGATCCCGAACGGCCCGCGCGCCTCCTGCACCAGCAGCTGGCGGTTGTCGGCCAGGTAGCTCGCGAGGTAGATGACGAGGCAGAGCTTGGCCAGCTCGGTCGGCTGGAACGAGATCGGCCCAAGCGCCACCGACAGGTAGGCCTCGTTCTCCGGGTTGCTGATGCCCGGGAGCCGCGGCGCGATCAGCAACACGACGCCGGCCAGCGCGATGAGGTTGCGGTAGTCCCGCAGGACGCGGTAGTCCTTGCGCAGCACGAAGATCGTGGCGGCGAACGCTCCGATCCCGACGAGGAACCACGTGCCCTGCTGCTGGGCCAGCGACTCGTCGATCCGGTACAGCTCGACCAGCCCGAAGCACGCGAGCACCGCGATCAGCGGCAGCAGATACGGGTCGGCATCGGGCAGCGCGGTCGTCGCGAGGAGGTGCGCGACGAGGCAGAGGCCTAGGAAGACGGCGCCGTAGAGCAGCGAGAGGTCGCTGAGCTGGCCGCCCTCGTTGGCGAAGACCGAAGCGAACCCGATGGCGACCAGGAGCGACGCCGGAATCAGGAGGGCGAAGTCGCGGAGGCGGCGGCCGATCACTGCAGCTCGTCGCGCTCGACGGCCTTGATCAGGTCCTGCGCGTCGTCGCCGGAGCGGATCTGATGGTTGAAGAGCCGCTCCTGGCGAGCCTCATCGAGCGACGAGACGGGCACGCCGGACTGGTAGATGGGCTTGTAGAGCTTGACGCCGAACGGCAGGTCGTACGGCGCGCCCTGGTAGATCGCCACGTAGCCGTTCGACGACCCGATGAAGTAGACGACGCGGGTCGCGACCCAGCTCGACAGGGCGATGATCCCGACAGTGAACGTGACCGCGACCGTGAACGCCACGGCGCGCGCCCGGCGGGCGGAGCGCGGCTTGCGGCCCCCAGCGCGGGGGTCGCGCGGTGCCACCGGCGTCGCGGCTGCCTGCGGCGCGCTTGCATCGGCCGCTTGCGCTGCGGCGGCGACCTCAGCGGCAGCGATCGAGCCGCCGCCGACCTCGGTGTCCTCGTCGGCGAGGACGACGGCCGGGCCGATGGTGGTCGCTTGGTCGTCGGGCTCCACGACGTCGTCGTCGGTGTCGCCGATCCGGAACAGGACCACGGTGATGTTGTCGCGCCCGCCGGCCGCGTTGGCGGCAGCGATCAGCGCGCGGCCCGCAGTGTCGAGGCGCTGGTTCTTGCGGATGATCTCGCCGACGCGCTCCTCGGGGATCATCGACGTGAGGCCGTCGCTGCAGAGCAGGACGACGTCGCCGCGCTCGAGCTTGAACTCGCGCACATCGACGTCGACCACGGAATCCGGGCCGAGCGCCCGCGTGATGATCGAGCGCTGCGGGTGGTTGGCGGCCTCTTCGGCGGTGAGCTTGCCGCTGCGGCGCATCTCCTCGACGAGCGAGTGGTCGTCGGTCAGCCGGCGCAGCGACCCGCCGCGCACGAGGTAGGCCCGCGAGTCGCCGACGTGCGCGACCGTGAGCGCTTCTTCGCCGACGTGCGCGACGGTGGCCGTCGTGCCCATGCCGCTCAGGTCCTCGTCGGCGCGCTGGGCCTCGTGGACGGCGCGGTTGGCGCGCCGCACCAGCTCGACGAGCCGCGAGCGGACGATGCCGTCTTCGACGCCGAGCCCGATCACATCGATCGCCGTGCGCGACGCGATCTCGCCGGCCTTCGCGCCGCCCATGCCGTCGGCGACCGCGAAGAGCGGCGCGCGGCTGAACATGGCGTCCTCGTTCGCCCGGCGCTGGCGGCCGGTGTCGGTGAACTCGGCGTGCTCGACGACGCGCAGCACTTAGCAGTCAGCTTGGAGGGTCAAGAGATCAGTCGCGGTACTCAAAGACGGTGTCGCCGATGGCGATCTGGTCGCCAGCGCGCAGCGACCACGGGCCCTCGAGCTTCTCACCGTTGACGTAGGTGCCGTTGGTCGACCCCAGGTCCTCGATCACCGCGAGGCCTCCCGTGAGCTCGATGCGCGCATGCCGCGACGACGCGAACGAGTCCTGGAATGAGATCTCGACATCGCCGCGCCCGAGCGTGGTGCGCTGCGGGAGGTCGTACTCGAGACCAGCGCGCTGGCCCTGCATGCGCTTGATGATGAGGCGGGGAGCGGCGCCGCGCGCCACTTCGGCCGTAGGCGGCCCGACCGCGGCATGGAAGCCCGTCGCATCCGACGGCGGCGGGGCGCTGACGAGCAGCTCGTCGTCACGCAGGTCGCGCAGCGCGCTGCGGGCGACCCAGACGACGAAGAGGAACAGAACGGCGACGAAGGCGAGCTTCAGCGCGAACGTGACCGGCTCGAGCAGCACGAGCGGTCAGCGGACCTCGATCAGCGCGCCGGCGTGGCCGAGCTTGATGCGCATGCCGGGCTCCAGGCGCCGCGGCTCGGCGACCGGATCGCCGTTGATGGTGCTGCCGTTGGTCGAGCCGAGGTCGAGCGCGTACCAGCCACGCTCGTCGCGGCGAAGCTCCAGATGGCGGCGCGACACGCTCGGATCGGAGATGACGACGTCGGCCGAGCGGCTGCGACCGAGCACGACCACGTCGCCGTGGAGCTCGTGCGGGGTGCCGTCGACGACCAGCGTGGTGCGCGGCCGCAGCGGCGGCGGCGTGACCGGCGCCGCGATGGGCTGGCGGTGCTGCTGGCGCGCGAGGGTCGGGTCGATCCACGGCGGGGCCGCGGGCGACGCATCGG
>JAEYAL010000167.1 GCA_023404805.1 Actinomycetes bacterium
CGCCGACAGCGAGACGGCCGCCCGCTCCGGCGCCCGCCGCCTCAGCGACGACGAACTCGCCGCCTGGCGCCGCCGCCTCAGCGAGCGCGCCGACCGCCTCGCCGCCCAGCGGCCTGGCACCGGCACGGGCGCCCCTGCCACCGCCGCAGGCGCTGCTGCCTCGAACCCCGGTCAGGCTCCAGCGCCCGCGCAGAGCGAACCGCCTGCCTACTGGTCCGGGAACACCTCGTCGTCCGACGCCGGCAGCCCGCCGCTCCAGAAGCCGGCCGCCGCTACGCCGCCCGCGCCCGCCGTCGAGCCGACCCAGCCCGGCGTCCCAGCCGACTTCTTCGACGCCGGCGACGCCGAACAGGCTTTCGCCCCGGAGCCTGCTCCCGAACCCGTTGCCGCCGAGCCCGACCACGACGTGCTCGACGACACCCCGGACTTCCTCGAGGAGACCCCGGAGCACGACCGCATGTGGTTCGAGCAGAAGCCCCCGCGGGATTTCGATTTCGGCTAGTCCGCGCCGCACACGGATGCGGCGCCATCGCCTTACGGATCGCAGGACCCGCTCCGGCGTGCTGACGGGCCTCGCGCGGGAGTAGCGACGGCGGGGCAGGCCGAGAGCCGTCGCGAATTACACCCTGCAGAGGGCGTGATTTTGGCGTTGAACGTGCCAGTTCACGCCCGCCAGAGGCTGTACTTGCGCAGTTCGCGGTCGCCCGGACACAGCCGCTGAAGGGCGTGGAATGGCACGCTGCCGCTCGGGATTACGCCCTGCTGGGGGCGTAATCGGCCACGCGTCTGGACCGACCACCGAAACCGGCGCGTTCTGGCCCTATCGCTGTCAGGATCGGACGGACGTCCAGACGGCTCAGGATGACCGGATTCCTGTCCGATCAACGGAGCGGACAGGGAGTTCCGCCTTCACCACGCGGAACGAACCAAGCTCTTGCCTCGGAGGGCAAGGACGCGCAAGGGCGGCTCGCAAGGGCCGCCCTTGCTGCTTTGTGGGTCTGGGACGGGCTGGGGGGTGGGGTGGCCCCCGTTCGGACACCCTTACGTTCGCTGGCGCTCACTGCGGTCGCCACGGTCCGCTCGGAGGCCACCCCACCCCCGAGCCCGCTTCGTCGCCACCGCGCTGTGGGCGTCCCTTGCGGGTCGCTGGTGGCGCGATCTGCGTTTAGCGGTAGGCGCTTCTGCCTGCGTTTTGGTCGCGGGCGGCGGTGTAGGCGGCGGCGAGGCGCGCAGCGACGAGCTGCGGTGCGGCGTGTTCGACGGCGCGGCGGGCGGCGGCGTCGCCTGCGGCGTCATTGCCGGCGAGGCGCGTGATGAGGTTGGCAAGGGCCGCCGGGTCGCGGGGTGTGACGACCGCGTTGTCGCCGAGCAGCTCGGGCAGCGCGCCCACCGCCGAGCCCGCCGTCGGCAGCGCCGCCGACATCGACTCCAGCGCCGAGAGGCCGAAGGTCTCATGGGCGACCGAGGTCGCGAGGCCGATGCGCGCCCGCGCCCGCAGCGCCGCCAGCACGCGCTCCGACGCCCGCCCGATGAACACCGTGTTGCCGCGCAGGACCGGCTCGCCGTCGAGCAGCGCCAGGACCTCGCTGCCGAGCAGCGCCTCGAGCGCATGCTGCTCGCGCGGCGACGCGCCTGAAGTGGGCCCGGCAGGCGGTGGCGTCGCGTCCCGTCCGACCGCCGGCGGCTCCTTGGAGGGCGCCGGCCAGATCGCCGGCTTCTGATGGCCCGGCGGCGGGGCGGCGCTCGGCGGCGGCGTGGCTTGGCTGAGGAACGGGTCGATGTGGGCGGGGAACTCCCGCAGCGGCGGAGGCGTCGCGGGGCGGCGGATCCGCTCCGTCACCGCATCGCTGCGGCGTGACGCCCCGCGATAGAGCGACCGCGGCTTGACGCCCGGCTCCGGCGTCACCGCGGGCGCCGGCTCGCTGGCGCGTGTGGTGGTCGCCCCGGTTCCGATCGACCCGGTCGGCGGCGGCCCCGCATACTCCTCGAGCGCGGCCCGCTCGGGCCCGTCGCCAGCGATCACCAGCGGCAGGCTCGCCATCCGGCAGGCGTCGATGGCGGTGCGCACATCCTTCTCGGGCGCCAGCCGGCTGACGAGCAGCGCGAACCGACCCGCCGACGAGCGCGACCGCTCGACGACCTGCTCCGCCACGCCGCCGATCACATGCACGCGGTCAGCAGGCAGGCCGAGTCCGAGGTCGAGCAGGCGGGCGCGCGCGGCGGCGCTCGGCACGATCACGACGTCGGCGAGCTCGATCACCGCGGCCTGCCAGCGCGGCAAGGCCGCCGCGTACGCGGCGGCCTCTGGAAGGTTCCCGCGGCACCGGTGCCGGAGGCCCGGTCCAGGCTTGCCGCGGTGGCACTCGGTGCAGTCGTGGCCGTCGCGCACGTTCGTCGCGACCGCGCACACCAGCCGGTAGTTGTGGAGGTGCACGACCACGGCGGCGCCCGCGTCGCGCGCGGCCCGCAGCGCTGCGGGCCCGAAGGTCGGGAAGAGATTGTGCGCGTGAAGCAGGTCGGCGCCCGACGCTGCAAGCGCCTCGGCCACCTCGCCGGCACCCGTGCCGCCCGCCAGCAGCCCGCGCGCCGCGTCAGCCGCCGACAGCTTCGTCGAGTCCCGGCGGATCCACGCCACGCGCTCGCCAAGCTCCCGCTCGGCGAGGGCAGCCAGCTGCTCGGCAGCACGCTCCTCGCCGCCGGCGATCCGGTAGCCGTGATGCAGCGCGAGAACGGTCGCCTGAGCGGCTTGAGCCGGTGCAGTCACCCCGCCTCGGATCCGACGCTGACGGCACCCACGCCGCGCATCGTGTCACGGCGGCCCCGCGGAGAGCGCTGCTCGAGGACGTCATCCGACCGCTGCGGCGAAGCGGGCTCGCCGCCAGCGCCGAGAAGTGAACCGGATGCCGATGTCACCCGGACCGTCATCCAGCGGTCAAGCGGCGACGCGCCCGGCCGACCACGGGGGCAGAGAGGCACTTCCTGCGCGCCCACCGCGAGTTCCCCCTTGGATCCGTCTCCAAAGTCCCACGGCTCACGCCCGCAATCAGAGAGATCCACATGACTCCCGCCCTGGACCTGCGCGTCCTCCTGCCTCGACTGGCCGCTGCAACGGCCGTCGCCGCATGCCTCATCGCACCGACGGCGGCCAGCGCCACCGGCGCCCTCGGCACGAACGGCGCTGCGACGCCGACGCTGCACTGGAGCGCCTGCGATGACCCGGCGCTGCTGGAGGCCGATCCGTCCTTTGAATGCGCGACCGCGCGCGTCCCGCTCGACTACCGCAAGCCGAGCGCCGCCAAGATCGACATCGCCGTCTCCAAGCTCGCGGCGACCGGCCCCGGCTCGCGCCTCGGCACCGTCTTCGTGAACCCGGGCGGCCCGGGCGCACCCGGCCTCGACTCGGCGACGTTCGCGACGCCCGAGCTGCGGGCCCGGTTCGACATCGTCGGCTTCGACCCGCGCGGCGTCGGCGCGAGCAACCCGCCGGTGCGCTGCGCGGCTACCTCCGAGGAGGCCGCCGAGCTGTTGAACCCGGCGTTCCCGATCAGCGGCTTGCAGGAGCTCACGGCCCTCGCGAAGGCGTCGCAGGGCGCCGCTGGCTGCCGCCGCTCGGCGACCATCGCGAGCCACATGTCGACGGGCAACGTGACCCGCGACCTGGAGCTGCTGCGCAAAGCCGTCGGCGACCCCAAGCTGAACTTCCTCGGGTTCTCGTCAGGCACCTTGATCGGCGAGACGTACGCGAACCTGTTCCCGTCGACGACGCGCGCGCTCGCGCTCGACGGCACGCTCGACCCGGTCCGGTTCACGACGGGCCGTAGCGCCGCCGAAGCGAGCCAGCCGCTCGACTACCGGCTCAAGAGCTACGTCGGGACCGATGAGGCCGTGACCGCCTTCCTCACGGCGTGCGCCGATGCCCCCGGCACCTGCGCCTACGCGGGCCCGGGCGCCACGGCGAGCTCGTTGCGCACCAAGTTCAACGCGACGCTCGCGCGGGTCCGCGCGAAGAACGGCGTGGTCGTCGACCTCGGCGACGGCGAAGAGACGCTGAGCTACCAGGACGTGATCGGGATGATCTACGGCGAACTGAACGCGGGTATCTTCACGTCGCAGGACCTCGCGGGCACGCTTGAGGCGATCGACATCGCGAGCCAGAGCCAGGCCGGCCGGATCCCGTCGAACGACCTGCGCGCGCTGCTCGATGTGCTGCGCCGCTGGCACACCGGCGGTGGCGGCCCGGTCGTCGAGCCCTACGACAACTTCCAAGACGCGTTCTCGACGTTCGTCTGCAACGACACGGCGGGCCCGTCGCTCGGCGCGACCTACGCCCTGCACGGCCGTCTCGCCGACGCCCAGGTCGCCGGGTTTGGCCCGTTCTGGATCTACACGACCGCCGCGTGCGCCTCGTTCCCGGTCGACGATGACGACGCCTACCGCGGCCCGTGGGGCGCCAGCACCGCCAAGCCGATCCTCGTGCTCGGCAACCGCGGCGGCGACCCGTCGGTCCGCTACGCGCAGGCCGTCGCCGCGCAGCAGACGCTCGGCAACGCCCGCCTGCTGTCGGTCGACATGTACGGCCACACCGCCTACAACCTCGCCAGCACCTGCGTGAACGAGACGGTCGACGCCTACTTCATCTCCCTCACGGTGCCGCCGACGGGCGCGTCGTGCGACACCGACTTCGGGCCGTTCGACCCGATCGAGGAAGCGCTCTCCGATGACGGGGCCGAGGCTGGCTACGCACGTGGCCGCGCGCCGCTGAGCTAGTCGCGCCGCCCGGGTCCGTCCCCGCATTGAGCGTTCTTTCGTTGCCCCTATAGGGGAAGAAAAGGAACGCTCAATCCGCGGAACGGCTCAGTCGCGCCGCCCGGCGCCGCGGTCGACCAGGGCCGCGGCGCCGAGGCAGCCGAGTGCGCCGACCGTGAGGCCGGTGCGCAGCAGGTGGCGGCGCGTCCACGGGCCTTCGAACGCCTCGCGGGCGGTGGCGACCTGCGCTGCCGTCGCGGCGTGCGGGTCGCCGAACGCCTTGAGCTGGTCGTTCAGCGGCACGTTCGCTCCGGCGGTCATCAGCAGGCCTGCGACGTTGAGCACCAGCGCCGCGAGCAGCAGCCGCCCGACGCGCCGCGAGCGGTCCTCACCGCGGCGCCGGCGGGCCTGCAGGTATGCCGCGAGCGAGAGGGCCGGCGCGCCGAGGAACGCGACCATGAAGGCCGGGTTGACGATCGCCTCGTTCATCTCCTGGATCGACTCGACGAAGCTCACGTCGGCCGTGCGCGCGAGGCCGGGCATCACCGAGACGGCCCAGCCGTAGTAGAGGCCGGCCAGCAGCGCCGTGGTGATCAGCGCGCCGCCGAGGACCAGCTGGTCGCCCGTGCCTCGGGCAGGAGCGGCACTCATCGGACGGCCTCAGGCGCTGCCGCCCATGCGCCTGCCGCGGCGGCGGCCCGGGCGTAGTCGGCGAACCGGCGGGCCGGGCGGCCCAGGACGCGCTCGATCGTGCCGGTCGTCGAGGCGTTGCGGCCGTCCATCAGTTCGCTGAACAGGTAGCCGATGAGGTCGCGCAGCTCCGGTGGGACGCCCTGCTCAGCGGCGCCCTCGAGGTAGGCGTCGAGGGGCAGCGGCACGTAGGTGAGCGGGCGGCCCGTCGCCGCCTGCAGCTGGGCGACCACCTCGGGCATCGTGAGCAGCTCCGGACCGGTCACCTCGAGAACCTGCCCTTCGTAGCCGGGCTGGGTGAGTGCGGCGACCGCGACCGCGGCGATGTCGTCGGCGTCGATGTACGGCTCGGCGACGGACGTCTCCGGCAGCACGAGCACGCCGCCCGTGACGCCGTCGGCCATGAAGTCTTCGCTGAAGTTCTGCGCGAACCACGAGGCGCGCACCACGGTCGCGGGGATCGGGCCGTCGAGCACGAGCCGCTCGGAGGCCTCCGCCGTTTCCTCGCCGCGGCCGGAGAGCAGCACGAGCCGCTGGACGCCGCGCTCGGCGGCCAGCGCGGTGAACCCGCGGACGTGGTCGACGGCACCGGGCACGGCGAGGTCCGGCGAGTACGCGAGGTAGACCGCCTGCACGCCGTCGAGCGCGGCGTCCCAAGTCGTCGCATCGGTCCAGTCGAAGCGCGGCTCGACGGAGCGGGCGCCGATGCGCACGTCCACGCCGAGCTGGGTGAGGCCGGCGGCGACGCGGCGGCCCGTCTTGCCGGTCCCGGCGAGGACGAGCGTGAGGCCGGGGTCGACGAACACGGCGCTCGCGCTGCGGGCGGCAGCTGCGTCGCGGGCGGCGGCGTCGGCGGTTGAGACGGCGGGGTCGGATGAGGTGGTCATGGCGGTGCTCCAGAGCGGTGTCGTCAGGCGGCGTGGTTGCCGTACGTCCACCCTGGAGCGGAGGCTCTGGACTGTCTATGACCGTGAAGACGCTGTTCATGCTCGATCGTCCAGCGCTGTTGGACGACCAGTGCGGCCCACGCGTACGCTGGCGCTCATGGCTCAACCCGCCACCACGCAGCTGCTTGATCCGTGGGCGCCGAACGACCCGCTCGGCGAGGCGCTGCACTACTTGCGGATGGATGGCGCCTTCTACTGCCGGTCGGAGTTCTCGGCGCCGTTCGGGGCGACGATGCCGCCGCTGCCGCAGTACGTCTGGTTCCACGTCATCACGTCGGGCGAGCTGTGGTTGACGACCCTCGACGGACAGGAGCACCGGCTCGGCCCGGGCGACATCACGCTCGTCTCCCGGGGCGCCGGCCACGACCTCAGCAGCGCTCCCGGCGTCCCGACGATCGACATCACCGAGATCGAGCACCGCATGATCAGCGACCGCTACGAGGTGATGTACCTCGGTGGCGACGGCCCGCGCACCCAGGTGATCTGCGCTGCCGTGCGCTTCGGCCATCCCGCGGCGCGCAACCTGCTCGCGGCGCTGCCCGAGGTGATCGTGCTGCAGACCGGCCAGTCGCCGGAGCTCGAGCGGATGCAGTCGACGCTCGCGCTGATGGCCGCCGAAGCCAAGACGCCGAGCCCCGGGGGCGAGGCCGTGATCACGCGGCTCGCCGACATCCTCGTGATCCAGACCGTCCGCGCGTGGATCGAGTCCGACCCAGGCGCCCGCACCGGCTGGCTGGGCGCTCTGCAGGACCCGCAGATCGGCGCCGCCATCACCCGCATCCACCGCGATCCAGCCCGCGACTGGACCGTCGCCGCGCTCGCCGACGAGCTGGCGATGTCGCGCTCTGCCTTCGCCGCGCGGTTCACCGCGCTCGTCGGCGAGCCGGTCATGGCCTACGTGACGCGCTGGCGGATGCACCTCGCCGTCGCCGCGCTCCGTGAAGAGGGCGCCGCCGTCGGCGAGCTCGCCGCCCGTCTCGGTTACCGCTCAGAGGCCGCCTTCGCGCGCGCCTTCAAGCGCGTCATCGGCGCTCCGCCCGGCGCCGTCCGCGCCGCGAAGCCCGAAGACGAGCTCGCGGTCTTCAACGTCGCGCCCGCCAGCGCGGCCGCTTCCCGCGAGGTGACAGCAGCAGGCGCGGCATGAGCAGCGACCTGCCCTGGGGTCTGGTCAAGCCGCTCGGCGAGCGTGTGCCCGACGGAGTCGATCCGCGCGGGCTTGCTGGCGCTAGGCCGTTCTACGCCTACACGGTGGAGGAGAACGACCTGCATTTCACGATCTTGGTGGACGACATCTGCGCCCGACGGCTCTTCATCGCTGAGACCAAGCGCGCCGTGCACGTGGTCGTCGTCGACGAACCCAAGCCGCCACTTCCTGATGGCGTGCATCACGGCGGCTCGCTGGTCGATCTCGGACCTGATGAGCTGCACGGCATGCTCGCCCAAGCGCTTGGCTCGCGACCGATCTTCGACGCCACGCGCGGTGAGCCCGCGACGCGATTGAAAGGCCAGCCGACGACCGACGAGCTGCGCTGGCTGGTCCCAGGCGATCACCGCCCGGACGGACCCGCGCCGGAGCGCCGGCGCCCCTTGCGTCGCCGGAAGCCCCGCGCATGAGGGGCGAGCCCGAGCCGCGGTGCCGCGGCCGCCAGCCGCGGTGAACGTTCTTTAGTTGCCCCTATAGGGGAAGAAAAAGAACGCTCATTGTTTGGCCCGGGCGGTCGCGGCCGGAGCGCGGCGCCTACGCCCGCTCGAGCAGTAGCGCGATGCCCTGGCCGCCGCCGATGCAGAGCGAGATGAGGCCGTAGCGCTCGCCAGTGCGCTCGAGCTCGGCGAGGCACTTGACGGTAATGGCGGTGCCGGAGGCGCCGATCGGGTGGCCGAGGGCGATGGCGCCGCCGTTGGGGTTGATGCGGGCGTCGTCGTCGGCGAGGCCGAGCTCGCGGAGGACGGCGATCGACTGGGCGGCGAACGCCTCGTTGAGCTCGATGACGCCGATGTCCTCGAGGGCGACGCCGGTGCGGTCGAGCACCTTGCGGATCGCGGTGACGGGGCCGATGCCCATGATGTTCGGGTCGACGCCGGTGACGGCGTAGCCGAGGATCTTCGCCTTGACGGGCGCGCCGAGTTCGGCGGCCTTGGCTTCGCTCATCAGGACGACAGCGGCGCCGGCGTCGTTGAGGCCCGAGGCGTTGCCGGCGGTGACGGTGCCGTCCTCGCGCTTGAAGGCAGGCTTGAGTTTCGCGAGCGCCTCGATCGAGATGTCCTCGCGGATGTGCTCGTCGGCGTCGATCACGACGTCGCCCTTGCGGCCCTTGATCGTGACCGGCGCGATCTGCTCGGCGAAGCGGCCCTCGGCGCGGGCCGCAGCGGCCTTCTTGTGGGAGGCGACGGCGAACGCGTCCTGGTCCTCACGCGAGATCGTGTCGCGCACCGACAGGTTCTCGGCGGTGACGCCCATGTGGATCTTGCGGAACGGGTCGGTGAGGCCGCCGACGACGGGGTCGACCTGGCTCGTGTCGCCCATGCGCGCGCCCCAGCGGCCCGACGGGTTCCAGTACGGCGCCTGGCTCATCGACTCGGCGCCGCCTGCGAGGGCGGTGTCGCAGTCGCCGGTCTGGATCAGCATCGTCGCCGTGATGATCGACTGGACGCCCGAGCCGCAGAGGCGGTTGACGGTGAACGCGGGCGTCTCGATCGGCACGCCAGCGCCAACCGACACCACGCGGCCCATGTACATGTCGTCGGTGTTGGAATGGATCACGTTGCCGATCACCGTGTGCTCGATCTGCCCGGGGCTGATGCCGGAGCGCTCGATCGCGGCCTTCGCGGCGGTGATGCCGAGCTGCGTCGCGGCGACGTCTTTGAACGCCTTGCCGTAGGAGCCGATCGGCGTGCGAGCGCCGGAGGTGATGACGACACCGGTCATGGGAGAACCTCAGAGAGTCGGGGCGGAGGGTCGCGCTGCGGACACCGTGGTACCGCCGCGCACCACGGGAACGATGCCGGATCGGCACCCCGCGGCGCGGCGAGGCCGGGTGAGCGTCCATTAGTTTTAGCTCTAGCAACAAACAAAAGACCCACACTCCCCGCCCGGGCA
>JAEYAL010000300.1 GCA_023404805.1 Actinomycetes bacterium
CGGGCGGCCCGGGCCGCCTCGCCCGCCCACCCGGGGTCGAGGCGGCTCGTGTTCGTTCAGGCAGCTGCTGGGGCGGCGGCGAGTTCGATGGCCTCACCGACTTCGAGCGCCTGCGCGTTGACGCCGCGCGTTGCGGCCGCAGCGAGGAACTGCGCGGAGGCGCCCGCAACCGGCGCGTAGATCCCGTCGATCTCGTAGCCCTCGCTGTGGATCGGGATCGCGAGCCGCGCGCCGAGGAGCTCCGCGGCGATCGCGGCCTGTTCCGGATCGAGCACCGCCGGCAGCGGACTCGCCGGGCGACGGTGCGGGAAGCGCGTCACCGCGCCGTTGACCGGAAGCAGGACCGCGTCGAACGGCCCGGCGCGCAGCGCGATCCGCCACCAGTGGCCGTGGAACATCGTGTCGCCGAGGTGCAAGACGCGGACGCCGTCCGCTTCGACGATCCAAGAGGTCTGCGGGTCGCCGAAGCCGTCGACCGCCGGCGCCGCCGTGATCGTGAACGGCCCGACGACCTCGGACTGCCACGGGGTGAACGTGCGGCGCGCGCGGCCGGTCGCGGTGAGTTCGGCATCCGGGTGGATGAGCGCGAGCTCTTCGAGGTCGCCTCCCCCGCCGGCCGGCGGTTCGAAGATCGGCGCGCCGGGCGCGAGCGCGGCGTCGAGCGCTGCAGCGTCGGCGTGGTCGCGGTGGAGGTGGGTCACGAGGCCAGCGACGGCGCGGCCCTTCGACGCGGCGACGACCTCGGGCAGCGGCGTGCCAGCAGCGCGGTCGCCGAAGGCCGCGAACGCCGCGGCGGGTGTGCCGAGCGGATCGATCACCACCGTCGCGTCGCCCGCCTCGAGTTCGACTCCAGCCCAGCCCAGCCATGTCAGTCGCATCGTCTCTGCCTCTCGGTCTCCGCGGGTGCGACCACCGCAACCCGCCGGGATTGCCCGCTCTACCGCGGACCATCCATTCGGTTATACAGCACGATCGTTCGTTCGCTAAACTCCTGGACCATGGCCCGCCGTTCTACCGCCGATGTCGCTGACAGCCGCTCGCAAGTCGTCAAGGCGGCCGTCGACCTTGCGTCGGTGATCGGCCTCGAGGGCCTGACGATCGGCCGCCTCGCGACCGACCTGGAGATGAGCAAGAGCGGGCTGATCGGCCGCTTCGGCGACAAGGAGACGCTGCAGCGCGCGACGCTCGAGGCGGCGATCGAGCGGTTCACCGGCTCCGTGTGGGCGCCCGCCGCGAGCAAGCCCGCAGGCCTTCCGCGCCTCGAAGCGATCGTCGACGCGTGGATCACCCACCTCGGCAACGGCACCTTCCCCGGCGGCTGCTTCGTGACCACCGCCTCCGTCGAATACGACGCCCGCCCCGGCCCGCTCCGCGACGACATCGCCAACGCCGCCAACCGCTGGCTCGCCGTCCTCCAGGCCGACGCCGCCGAAGCGGTCCGCGCCGGCGACCTGCCCTCGGGCCGCGACCCCGCCGACGTCGCGATGGAGCTCTACGCCCTCGCCTCCGGAGGAAGCGTCCTAGCCCGCCTCACCAGCAACCCCGACGGCCTCGCCCGGACCCGTGCCGCCATGCGCCGAGCAATCGGACTGGCCACCGACACGTAGCCGCAAACCGCGTGCAAGCCGCCGCCCGCGACCCGTCCACGAGGACGCGCCCCGGTGACGCCGCTGGTAGTATCGCGGCTCCCGCGGGGCTGTAGCTCAGCTGGTAGAGCGCCGCCATGGCATGGCGGAAGTCAGGGGTTCGAGTCCCCTCAGCTCCACTCCTCGGGTACGAAGGCCTCCGCCGCAGCGGGGGCCTTCGTCGTTCAGCGGCCGCCGACCCCGATCGGAATACGCAGGCACATCCAACGATCCCGGTCGACGATGCTCACGGCACCAGCAGCGCCCGGCGCCGGGTCTCCGCCGCCCGCGTCAGCACCGCCGACAACGTGTCTATCACCGCCTCCTGATCGCGTTTGAGCTGGCGCCACGTGAGACGGATCAGTTCGTAGCCCTGCCGGGAGATATGCAGGCCCTTGTCGCGGTCGTGGTGGAATTGACACCGGCCACCGTGGAACTGCCAGCTGTCCAGCTCCACCACGACGCGCAGTTCGAGCCAGGCGGCATCGACTTCGGCGCCCGCAAGCCAATAGTTGGTCTCGGGCATCGGCAAGCCGCCTTGGCGGCAGACATCGCGGAAGAGCTCTTCGAGCTCGCTCTTGATGACCGCCGGCCCGGCCACATCGTCGAGCGCCCGGATGAGCTTCTGCTTCCCGGGGACCCGACCGAGGCCGTGGGCCCAGTCGTGCAGCGCGTCGGGATCGCGGCCCAGCACCGCCACCATCTGCTCGAGCAGACGGCTCACCTCGGCTTCCGTGCGATGCGGGAGCAGGTCGATCACGGTGCGCTCGGGAGTGGTGAGCCGCAACCCGCGATGCTCGGTGAGATCCTCAACCGTGAGCGTGGGCGGGCAGTGGAACTGAACGCCCGGCACCTGGACCAGCGTCGGTCGCCCTACCACGCTGATGTGAACCAGACCGCGCGTCGAGCGCCGCTCGATGCCCCACGCACGCGCTGCGCTCGTTAGACCCGCGCCTGACTCCTCGCCGGCGTAGAGCATCGCGGCAGCAGCGCGGCCGCGTCGACCGAGCCCCGGATGCCCCACTGCATACACCCCGGGAGCGACAGGCCAAAGCGACCGGCCCACCCGATCCCGCCGCATCGCATCCGTGAACCCGAGCTGCTCAAGCTGCGCCACCGTGACCACCCCGTGCTGCCGCGCAGCCAACCGCGCGAGGGCAGCATCGCGTGCGCGCGCCACGCGCCGCCGCTCAGTCCGGGTCGCCGCGCGTTCGGCTTTTGGATGGTCTTGAGAAAAGAGCTCCATACCTATTAGAGGGTTTGAGCGACCAAAATTCGCCCCCCTACGGCCTGGCTCTCGTTCAATCACACAGTTCGCCGGCGCCGCGGCGGCCCGGGCTCCGCAACCCCGACCGGGACGCGCAGGCATATCCCGCAGAATCCGGCCCGAGACGCCCGGGCGCGCAGCCGAGCCAACCCCGACCGGGACGCGCAGGCATATCCCGCAGAATCCGGCCCGAGACGGCCCGGCGCCGCAGCCGAGCCAACCCCGACCGAGACGCGCAGGCATATCCCGCAGATCCCGGTCCGAGACGCCCAGGCGCCATGGCCGCCGCCGAGCCTCGGGGTCGCCGCGGCGGCCGGGGACCTGCCGTGACGAACCGGGGCGCGCCAGCGCCCCCTCTCTACAGCGGGACGATCCAGGCGCCGGCGTCGGCGTCGGGATCGATGCCGTCCTGCGCGAGGCGGAGCTCGGCAGCGAGGCGGCGGAGCGGGTCGGACCAGACGACGTCGCGCGGGCGGCGGTGTTCGTCGGCGGCGACGGCGTCGATGTCGGCGATGGCGCGCAGGGCGACCATGAAGGGCGACGGTTGGACGGTCGAGGTGAGACCGGAGAGCGGAGCGAGATGGAGCACGGGGTGAGCTTGCTTGAGAGAAGGGAGCGCGTCGGACACCGCGCCGTGAATACGGACGCACCGAAGTTTAGATACCCGGGGTATTCAAAGTGTGCCAGGCCGCACACTTATTGAACGCCGGACAAGCACCGGGGGACATCCAGATGGTCGTCCAATGTTCTGATTCCGAAAAGACCAGTACTCGCGGGTACCCAGCACGCGCGGTGCGAAACGAGCCAGCGCGACCGCTTGCAGACCTGCTAATTGAGCATTGCTAAACAAACCCTGAGTGCTCTTGCACACTTTTCCGGTCTATGGCACTCTGGATCCCAGTTCGAGCCCAGCGCCATCGGATGGCCACCCCCGGGACCCTGAACTGATCCGCCTCACCAACGGATCCTCACCGTCGCTTCTGGAGGAGCAAACGTGTCGCAAGTAACGATGCGGTCGCGCGTACCCGCGTCCGCCCCCGCACCCCTGTCTGCCCGAGTCCGCCGCCGCGCGTTCTCGGTCCTCGTCGTCTTGCTGAGCCTGCTCGGCATCGCGATCGCTCCCGCGTCCCCGGCGAGCGCCGCAACCGCCACCTCCACCGTCACCAAGGCGGACTTGTGCGCAGCGTGGAACGCCGCGGGCACCGCCAACCCCGAGATCGAGCTGTCCTCCGGTCTCACCGTCAACGCCGCTCAGGCCACGCGCATCGGCAAGAAGTGCACCGCGTCGGGCGCCGGCGTCGCCCTCACGGGCGCGTCGATCAGCGAAGACACCGGCCCCTCGTCCGGGGGCAACGCCGCCGCCCAGCTCCTCGCAGCCGTCACCCACGCCGCGGGCACCGACCCCGACCTCAAAGAGGGCGACGAGGTCTTCAAGGGCGCGACCATCAAGAACCTCAACGCGGTCCTCAAGCTCGGCTACTTCGAGATCAGCGGCTCGATCGAGGTCAAGTTCAGCAACACGCTGACCAAGTTCCAGTTCAAGGGCAAGCTCTACGGCGTCAACCGCTACACGCTCCAGCTCTCGAGCCCGACGGGCGGCACGCTGCTGCCGAACGTCGAAGGCGCAGGCGTCGACTTCACAGGCACGCTCGTCGTCCAGGGCGACTACATCGCGCTCGACGTCGTCGGCGCAGCATCGTCGCTCACCTTCGGCGAGGGCGACCAGCGCCTCTCCGTCACCGGCGGCAAGCTGAAGCTGAACCTGTCCAACGAGAAGACCCTCCACCTCGCGGTGGCAGGCACGATCGGCCTCGGCAGCAACGTCGCTGCCGAGGGCGACATCGACGCGAACTTTGACGAGTCCGGCCTCAAGAGCCTCACCGGCTCCGGTGCCCTGGCCGTCAAGATCCCGGCCCGGAGCTCCAGCCCGGCCGGCTCGATCGAGGGCGACGCCACGTTCAAGTACACGCGTGAGCCGCTCCTCCGTTCGGTCACGTTCGCCGGCGACGTGCGCGTTGGTGACGCGCTCGTCGCCGGCGGCACCGGCTCCCTCGACGACCAATCGGCGAGCTTCACGGGCAAGGTCGAGTACGACGGCGACAAGATCGCCGCCCGCGCACAGATCGACGGCGTCGTCTTCTACGGCGACGACCTGACCGGCCGCACCATCGAGAACCGCGCCGGCATCCAGGTCCAGGCGGCCAAGGGCGACTACCTCGTGAAGTCGGCCTCCGGCACGGTCGCCACGCAGGGCCTGCTGCTCAGCGGCAGCCTCCAGATCGGCGACGTCGCCGGCGACCAGTGGGGCAAGGCCGGCGGGACCGTCGACCTCTCCTACGCCAAGGCCGGCCAGCCCGACACCAAGATCAAGGGCTCCGCCGACATCGCCTGGACCGGCAAGACCGTGAACTCGGTGTCCTTCGCCGGCTCGATCACCTCGGGCACGACGGAAGTCGCCAGCGCCGCCGGCACCATCGACGGCAAGAAGATCACCTTCTCCGGCCAGGTCACCTCGCCGACCGTCAGCGGCAAGGCCGCCGGCGTCGTCTACTACGGCTCCGACCTCGATGGCGAGACGCTCGACAACCGCGACGGCGACGCCGTCGCCGCCACCCGCGGCGACTTGATCCTCACCGTGACCGACGGCCGGGTCCAGCTCGGCGGCGTCCTCGCCACCGCCAACCTGCAGCTCCGCAAGGTCGGCTCCGAGGTCTGGGTCAAGACCGACGCGCAGCTCAAGGTCGCGCAGACGTGGCTCGCCTTCTCGGGTGAGGTCGACAACGCCGGCAACGCCAACCTCAAGGGCTCGGGCCGCGTGAACTTCGACGGCTACGTCGTTCAGTTCGCAGGCACCGCGGTCGCCAAGAACGGCGTCCTCAAGCTCACCGGCAGCGGCTCGTTCACCACCGGCCTCTTCACCGTCCAGCTCAGCGGCACGATCGAGAAGCCGGACGCCGAACGTTCTGTCTACGTCCTCACCGGCACGGCCGACTTCAAGTTCAGCACCTACAAGGTCGCCGGCGGCACCGTCCGCCTGACGATCGGCGAGGGCATGACCGTGAGCTTCGGGCTCAAGGCCTGCGTCCTCTTCCTCTGCCAGAACGGCACCTACAAGCTGTACTTCAACTCAGGCGGCACGGTGAACCGCGCCGAGCTGAACGCGCCGCTCACCTCGGTGCCGCTCTTCCTCGGCATCGGCTCCGCCGCCCTCGGGAAGAACGTGAAGATCAGCACCAGGATCACCGGTATCCTGTAGATCAACGGACAGGCCGCGGCTTCCCCCGCGGCGTCCAGTTCAAAGCCCGCCCTCGGCCCCCGGACGTCTCTCCCGGGGGCCGAGGCGTTTCTGGAGCCATGTCCGAGGTTCTTGTGGAGCCATGTCACAAAGCGCAATGGCCCGAAAACACCGAAGTTCTGGGCATTTTGGGCCAGCGGGAAATTGCTGTTCTCGCGGGCGGCTGCCACACTCCTGAACGGCCTGTCACCCCAACAGGCGTCATTTCGCTCTGGAGGAGCACCACCTTGTCCAACGTCACCACGCGTCGGCGCGCCAGCGCTGCAGCGGACTCACGCCGGCGGCTGCAGCCGCTGCTCGCACTCTTCGCGCTGCTCGTCGCCGGGATGGGCTTCGCGCCGGCCGCCGCTACGGCCGCGCCGGAGGGCATCACCAGCGCCGAGTTCTGCGAGGCGTGGGACGCCGCCAAGGCGGGCGACGACTCCCTCACGCTGTCGACGGGCGTCAAGGTCGAGGCCGACCGCCTGATCGCCGAAGGCGAGAGCTGCGAGGCGCAGGACGCCGCGATCCGCACGGTCGAGCCGAAGCTGTCCGACGCGCCGACCGGCCCGTCTGGCACGGCCGCCGCGCAGGTGCTGGCATCCGCGGTCGGCATCGCCGCCGGCGACCCGCCACTGGCGAACGGCAGCGAGGTCTTCGAGGGCGCGTACCTCGCAGGCTTCTCGTACTGGATCACCGCCGACTGGGTGTCGACCGGTCCGTTCTCGGGCTACTTCGTCTACACGCAGCACATCAACGGCCGGATCGTCATCGACTTCTCCAGCACATCGACGCAGTTCAGCTTCGACGGCACGCTGACCGACGCCGACACCTACAAGATGACCGTGTACTCCACCCCGGAGGGCACAAAGCTGCCGAGCGTCGCGGGGTCGCCGCTCAGCTTCAAGGGCACGTTCGCGCGGGACGGCGCGTCGTACAAGCTCGATCTCAAGGCCGACGCTCCTAGCTCGGTCATCGGCGAGGGCAGCCAGCAGCTGTCGATCACCGATGGCAAGCTCGCGCTGTCGCTGACCGACGAGACCGGCGGCAAGGGCCTCAAGCTCGCCGCCTCCGGCAAGTTCGGCGTCGGCTCCGGCGTCAAGATCGACGGCGCGATCGCCGCGGACTTCGACGAGACCGGCCTGAAGTCGTTCACCGGCTCCGGCGGCCTCCAGGTCGCGATCCCGGCGAAGGGCTCCTCCCCCGCCGGCTCCGTCTCCGGCAGCGCGCAGGTGTCGTACACGCGCGAGCCGCTGACCCGCTCGATCACGTTCACCGGCGGCCTGACCATCGGCGACGCGGTCGTCGGCCAGGCCTCCGGCACGATCGACGACGCCGCAGTGAGCTTCACCGGCAACGTCGAGGTCACCAGCGCCGACCTCACCGTCAAGGGCGGCGTCGACGGCATCGTCTACTACGGCGACAACCTCACCGGGCGCACGATCCAGAGCTACTCAGGCGCACAGGTCCCCGCGACGAAGGGCGACGTCCTTCTGAAGGCCGCCACCGGCGAGATCACCTGGAAGAACCTCACCCTCAAGGGCGGCGTCCAGTTCGGCGACGTCGGCGACCAAACGTGGGCCAAGGCCGACGGCGCCGTCGCGCTGTCGTTCCAGACGGGCGACCAGCCGCCGACCACCATCTCCGGCGGCGCCGGCCTGTCGTGGCTGAAGGGCTCATCGCCGGCCGTGTCGTTCGAGGGCTCGATCTCGTCGGGCTCGACCGAAGTGCTCGGCGCCAAGGGCACGATCGACGCCGCCAAGATCACGTTCGAGGGCCAGGCGACGCTCGCCAACCCCGACCTCAAGATCACGGGCGCCGTGAAGGGCTTCGTCGTCTACGCGAACGTCGACGGCGAGACGATCAAGAACCACTCCGGCGCGACCGTCCCAGCCACGAAGGGCGACTTCGCGCTCACGAGCGTGTCGGCGTCGATCGAGACGAAGGGCTTCAAGCTCACCGGCAACGTCGGCATCGGCCGCGTCGGCGGCGAGCGCTGGGCCACCGGCGGCGGCTCCGTCGACCTGACCTACAACGGCACGAACCTCAAGGGCTCCGCGCAGCTCGACTGGGTCGCCGGGCAGCTGCCGGGCGTCACGTTCGAGGGCTCGATCACGAGCGGCGCGAACAAGGTCGCTGCCAGCGGCACCATCGACGGGAAGAAGCTCATCTTCACGGGCTCGCTGTCGTCGCCGACCGCGACCGGCAACGTGTCGGGCGCCGTGTACTACGGCTCCGACCTGTCCGGCGAGTCGATCGTCAACAAGGCCGGGAACTCCGTCACCCCGAAGGCAGGCGACTTCTCCCTGTCCGGCGACGGCAGCGTGAAGCTCAAGCAGCTCGACGCCTCCGCCACGTTCACGCTCAAGAACGTCGGCGGGGTCTCCTGGCTCCAGACGACCGCGCAGATCAAGGTCGCCAAGACCTACCTCGCGTTCACCGGTGAGATCGACAGCCTCGGCAACATCGATCTGAAGGGCTCCGGCTCCGTCGACTTCGACGGCACCACCGTCCAGTTCAGCGGAGTCGCGAGCGTCGCAGGCGGCAAGCTCGTGATCAGCGGCTCCGGCACGGTGAAGACCGGGCTGTTCTCCGCCACGATCGCCGGCACCATCGAGAAGGCCGACGCGGCCAGCTCCGCCTACGTGCTGACGGGCTCGGCGAACTTCAAGTTCGGCACGTTCCAGATCGCTGGCGCGTCGGTCCGCCTCACCGTCGGCGAAGGCCTCACGACGGCCTTCACCATCAAGGCGTGCTTCCTGTTCGTCTGCCCCAACGCGACGTACAAGCTGTACTTCCGCGGCGGCAACCCGTACAAGGCCGAGCTCAACGCCCCGATCGCCTGGGCCGTCCAGTTCCTCGGAATCGGCGCCGTCGTCCTGGGCCCGAACGTCCCGATCTCGACGAAGATCACGGGACTGATCTAGATCTAGGTCGCTGCGGCGCCCAGGGAGGCCGCGCAACGGCAAACGGACTGCGGTCCACTGTTGGCCAACAACAGTGGACCGCAGTCCGTTTCAGCGCCTGAACCTCATGCGGCGCTCGACAGGCCGCGACGTGCCGCCGCGCGTTCCTCGGCGTGGGCGTAGATCTTGGCCAGACGGTCCGCGCACCACTCTGGCTCGGCCAACAGCCGACGCGTGCTGAACCGGATCACGGCCAAACCGACGGCGGCGAACTCCACGTCGTGAATCCTGTCCTCGTCCCGGCGTCCGGGAAGGTCGTGTTGCGGGCCGTCGATCTCCACGACCAGTCCAAGCCACCGCCACAGCGCGTCGGCCCAGTAGTCGGCGTCGCCGACCCGCAGATAGACGTTCTTCTCGGGCATCGGCAGCCCGGCCGCCCGGACCACCGCAAGGAACGCGACCTCCCGTCGGCTTCGGATGTCATCGCCTGGGTTCGTCAGCGGAGGATGTGTCTGAAGCATCTCCCGGACCGCGCCGCTACCGCTGCGACGATGCTGCAGTTCGAGTTCCAACTTGGCTTCGTCTAGGAGCGCCAAATATTCGGCTTCACGCCATGCACGCTCAAGGGTGTCGCGTGGCTCGTCCCCGGCGAGGTCGACCATGGTGCGTTCAAACGGGAGCGTCGGAAACTCCTCGACCAGTTCCGTCTGCATGACGATTTCGGGCGCTTCGGTGTGCACTTGGAGCAGCCCGAAGCGACCATCGTCCAGCCGGACCAGCGACCGGTGGAACCCGGCCTTGATCCGCCGTTTCGTGGTGACGTCGAGTCGGCCTGAGCGCGTCCGCAGGACCTTGCGCAGTTCCATCCCGGACCGATGCGACACCGCGGACCCGGATCCCGTGTGAACGAGGCAGCAGTGCGTGAAGGTCACGTGGTCGAGCTTTGCGCCGCCAACGACGTAGGTGCCGCGGAACATCTTGACCAGATGGCCTTGGCGGAGCAGGGAGCGGATCTCTTCGGGCGTCACGTTTGCTTGCAGCAACGTCTGCCGTCGTACTGCTCCCCCCGTCGGTTTGGCGAGCGCGTAGACCAGGTCGATCACATCGGGCGAAGGCATGCCCACACCGTGGCGATCAAGGTGTTCCTTGGGACTCCCGATCTGCACCAAATCTCCGCGTCGGACGTAGCGACCACCGAGAAACGGAAACGGACTGCGGTCCACTGTCGCTGACCAACAGTGGACCGCAGTCCGTTTGGGGCTGCCCCCTGGAGACGGCGGCGCCAACCGCGGCAGCCTCCGGGCCGCCGCGGGCGTTCTCGCCCACAACGTCGAGGGGCCGCCCTGCTGGGCGGCCCCTCGACGTATAAGGCGGTTCTTCCGGCCGCCGCAGCGGTCCAGGGCGGCGCTACTCGCCGTCGGCGGCCTTCGGCGACACGTAGTCCTCGCGCGGGACGTCGCCGTAGAGGCGGTCCAGGCGGTAGAAGTCGCGCGCGTCGGGCGTGAAGACGTGCAGGACGACGTCGAGGTAATCCATCAGGATCCACGTGGCTTCGGTGACGCCTTCGACGCGCTTGGGGATCAGGCGGTGCTCGTCCTTGATCTCCTTGAGCACGGCGTCGTGGACCGCCTTGACCTGGCGGTCGGTGTTGCCGGTGACGACGACGAAGTAGTCGGCGTAGCCGACCGCGTCGGCGACGTTGAGGATGGTGATGTCCTTCGCGCGGATGTCGTCGGCGATCTCGGCGATCGCCAGGGCGAGCGCGCGCGCGTCACCGCCGCCGCCTTCGCGCACAGGCGCTGCGGCGTCGCGGTCGAGGGTCGTCTGCTGCAAGGTGTCGGGCGTCTCGGTCATGCGTGTACCTGGGAACGGTAGAGGGCCGCGCGCCTCAGATGCGCTGCGACCGCTGCCGGGACCAGGTAGTCGACCGTCTGCCCGGCCGCCAGACGGCGCCGGATCTCCGAAGATGAGATGTCGAACCGCGGCATGTCGAAGAACGCCAGACGCGCCGGCAGCCCCTCCAGCCGCTCGTTGATGTCGCTGCGGAGCACGCCTTGGCGGCCGGCGACGCCAAACGTCGCGAGGGCGCAGACCTCGGCGGGCTTGTGCCACGTCGGCAGCGACAGCGCCGTGTCGGCGCCGACGATGAAGAACAGCTCGTCGCCCGGGAACTGCGCGTGCAGCTCGCCCAGCGTGTCGACCGTGTACGACGCGCCGCCGCGCTCGATCTCGAGCTCCGAAACCTCAAAGCGCGGATCGTCCTGGGTCGCCAGGCGGCAGAGCTCAGCGCGGTCGTGCGGCCCGGGCGCGCCCGCGGCCACTTCCTTGTGCGGCGGGGTGTGCGCCGGCACGAACAGCACCTTGTCGAGGCCGAGCTGGTCGCACGCTTCCGAGGCGCAGATCAGGTGTCCGATGTGCGGCGGGTTGAAGGTCCCGCCCATGATCCCGATCCGGGCCAACGCGTCAGCCCCGGACGTGCCCGTCGCCCCAGGCGACGTACTTCGAGGTGCACAGCTCCTGCAGACCGATCGGGCCGCGCGCGTGGAGCTTCTGGGTCGAGATTCCGATCTCCGAGCCCTTGCCGAACTCGGCGCCGTCGGTAAAGCGCGTCGAGGCGTTCACGTAGACGCAGGCCGCGTCGACGCGGCGGGTAAACGCCTTCGCCGCAGCGACGTCGCTCGTGAGGATCGCCTCCGAGTGGCCAGAGCCGTGCGCGTTGATGTGCGCGACGGCCTCGTCGAAGGAGTCGACGACCCGCACCGACAGCACCAGCGCGAGGTACTCGGTGTCCCAGTCTTCGTCGGTCGCGTCGACCAGCCGCTCAGCGATCTCGGCGGGCGCCAGCGCCTTGGCGCGCTCGTCGACCCGCAGCTCGACCTCGAGCTCATCCAGGTCGGCGAGCAGCGTCGGCAGGAACTCCGGGGCCGCTTCGGCGTGGACGAGGAGCGTCTCGGCGGCGTTGCACACGCCCGGCCGCTGGGTCTTGGCGTTGATCGTGATGGCGCGGGCCGCGGTGAGGTCGGCGGAGGCGTCGACGTAGACGTGGCAGATGCCTGCCGCGGCGTAGATCACGGGGACGGTCGCCACGCCCTGCAGCGCGGCCTTCAGGCCTGCGCCGCCACGCGGGAAGATCAAGTCGACCAGGCCGTCCTGCGTCGCGAGATCGGCCAGCTCTTCGCGGCCGCCGCCGGCCACGAGGCCGATCGCGCCGTCGGGCACGCCGGCGGCGCTCGCCGCCGACGCGGCGATGTCGGAGAGCACTGCGTTCGTGCGGGCCGCCGACGAGCTGCCGCGCAGCACGCAGGCGTTGCCCGACTTCAGGCACAGCGCGACGGCGTCGATCGTGACGTTCGGGCGGGCCTCGTAGACCACAGCGACGACGCCGAAGGGCACGCGCTCGCGGCGGAGCTCGATGCCGTTCGCCAGGCGGCCGCCGTCGATGACCTCACCGACCGGATCCGGCAGCGTCGCCACGTCGCGCGCCTGCTCGGCGATCGAGGCGATCCGCTCGGGCGTGAGCGTGAGGCGGTCGATCAGCGCGTCGGAGAGACCAGCCGCGCGGCCGTCGGCCAGATCGCCGGCGTTGGCGGCGAGGATCGCGTCGGTCTGCGCGATGAGGGCGTCAGCGATCGCGTGCAGGGCACGGTTCTTGGTGTCGGTCGGCAGGACGGAGAGCGGCCCTGCGGCCTCTTTCGCGGCGCGGCAGATCTGCTCGACGCTTCGGGTGGCGATGGCCATGGACTGACCATGGTACCGCTAAGAGGCAGGGTCGCTATTGGGCCTGCGCAGGGACGCGAGATCGTCTCCTGCGGAGGGCTATGCAGGCAATCCGCGGCCGTCGTCCGTGAGGACGAAGTAGTCGCGGTGGACGACCTCGTCCGGCGGCACCGGGTCGAGCTCTGCCAGCTGCGCGCTGCGCTTGCCAGCGGCGCTCCGCAGCTCCGCGGCGTCGTACTGCGTGAGGCCTTTGCCGACCGGGTATCCGCTCGACACGACATCGATCGCGTCGCCCGCGCGGAACTCGCCGTTGACATGCGTGACGCCGACGGGCAGCAGCGAAACGCCGTCTTCACGCAGCGCTTTCGCCGCGCCCGCGTCAACTTCGACGGTACCGCGCGACGGTTTGGCGTAGCGCAGCCAGAGCTTGAACGAGCTGTGCTGGCCGTCGCCCGCCGGGAAGCGCGTGCCGACCTTCTCGCCGTCGAGCGCCTCCGCCAGCGCGGTCTCCGACAGCCCGCTGCAGATCGTGACCGCGACGCCGGCCGCGCGGGCGATGTCGGCCGAGACGACCTTGGACTGCATCCCGCCCGAGCCGTGCGCCGAGCGGTTGGAGTCGATCGCCAGGTCTTCGAGCTCGGAGGCGTGCTCGACCTCTTCGACGAGCGTCGCCGTGGGGTCGGTGGCCGGGTTCGCCGTGAAGAGGCCATCGGTCGACGTGAGCAGGATCAGGTCGCTCGCGCCGACGAGCGTGGCGACCTGCGCCGCGAGCACGTCGTTGTCGCCGAACGAGATCTCTTCAGTCGCCGTGGTGTCGTTCTCGTTGACGACCGGGACGACATCCCAGTCGAGCAGGCGCTGGAGCGTGCGGCGGGCGTTGAGGTAGTGCTCGCGCGCGGCGATATCGGCGGCGGTGAGCAGCACCTGCGCCGGCACGATCCCAGCGGCGGTGAATCGCTCCTCCCACTCGCGGTAGAGGCGGCCCTGGCCGACGGCGCTCGTGGCCTGCAGCTCCTCGATCCGCGACGGGCGCGCAGGCAGGTTCAGCAGCGGCAGGCCGCAGGCGATCGCGCCGGAGGAGACGATCACGACATGGTCGCCAGCCTCGCGCCGCCGCGCGACCTCGCGCACGACGCGGTCGAGGACCGGCGCGCGCAGCGTGCCGTCGTCGTCGGCGATGACCGACGACCCGAGCTTGACAACCACCGTGCGGCTCATCGCGCCCTAGAACTCCAGCTCAAACACTTCGCCGCCGAGATCCACTTCGTCGCCGGGCTTGAAGCCGAGCGACTCGAGCCGGTCGATCACGCCGAGGGCGCGCAGGCGGCGCTCCACGTGCGCGAGCGCGTCCTCGTTCTCGAGGTCGAAGCGGCGCACGAGCGTCGTGACCTGGTGGCTGACGACCCTGAAGCTGTCGGGGCCCGTGCGCTCCACCTCGATGGTCGACTTCGAGCGCGGGCGGAACACCATGTGCTCGGCGATCGAGGCCTCCTCGTCGGGGCCGGTGAGCGCCAGCTCTTCGGGGACCTCCGGGCGCTCGGGCACGAGGCGCAGCAGCTGGCGGGCAAGCTCGGGGATGCCGGTCGCGGTGGCGCTGGAGGTCAGCGCGACGGGCACGTCGTCGCCGAGGCGCTCCTTCCACTCCATGACGGCGAGCTCGGCGTCGTCGGGCGCGACGAGGTCGACCTTCGACAGGACGAGGATGCGCGGCAGCCCGGCGAGGCGCTCGTCGTAGGCGGCGAGCTCGGCCTCGATCATGGCGTGGTTCTCGACCGGATCGCTGCCGTCGAGCGGGGCGAGGTCGAGCACGTGCGCGATCGCCTGGCAGCGCTCGATGTGCGCGAGGAAGTCATGGCCGAGGCCGACGCCTTCGCTGGCGCCCTCGATCAGGCCGGGGATGTCGGCGAGGACGAGCTGGCGGCCGTCGGCTTCGATGGTGCCGAGCATCGGCTCGAGCGTCGTGAACGGGTACGCGGCGACCTTCGGCGTGGCGCGCGTCATCGCGGCGAGGAGCGACGACTTGCCGGCGTTCGGGACGCCCACGAAGCCGACGTCGCCGAGCAGCTTGAGCTGCAGGTCGAGCCACTGCTCCTCGCCGGGCAGCCCGCGCTCGGCGAAGCGCGGCGCCTGGCGGGTCGACGTCGTGAAGTGCTTGTTGCCGCGGCCGCCGCTACCGCCCTTGGCGACGAGCAGCCGCTGGCCCGGGCGGACGAGGTCGTGGACGACGCCGCTTTCAAGCGTGACCTGCGTGCCGGGCGGCACGTGGATCTCGAGGTTCTCGCCGCGTTTGCCGTCGCGTCCGCTGCCTTCGCCGTGGGCGCCGCGGGTCGCGCGGAAGTGCACTTTGCGCGAGAAATAGCGCAGATCGCGGAGGCCGTCGGTGCAGACGAGCCAGACCGATCCGCCGTGCGCGCCGTCGCCGCCGTCGGGCCCGCCACGCGGGACGTGGGCCTCGCGGCGGAAGCTGACCGACCCGTGTCCGCCGTCGCCGCCGACGACGTTGATGCGCGCGTGGTCAGAAAGCATTCCGACGATCGTAGGGAAGACCCCGCAGTTTGGGCGTTCTTCCTGCGTGCGGCGTTTCCGCTCCGTCCGAGACGCCCCGTAGCTTTGGGGCATGTCGGTGGGAGGTGTGACGTTGCTCCGCAGCGCCGCGTCCCGCACCCTCGGGGCGGCCCTCTGCTGCGCCCTGGCGTGGACCACTCCAGCCGCGGTCGCATCGACGGGCGGCGCGTCCGTTCCGGGCGTCGGCCCAGGCGCGGCCAGCCCCGAGCCGGCGCCTGCCGTTGACCCGGTCCCACGGGCCGCCGAGCAGGTCACGCTCACGCCGCCGATCCCGGCGCTGCCCGTGCTCGCGACCACCAGCCGCCGCGCTGAAGACCCCGCCACACAGGATCTCGCCGCGCTGATCCAGCCTTCCGCCGTCGCGACGGTCGACGGCCACGTCGTCTACGTCCGCCAGCACATGGGCCGCACCGAGCTGGTCGACGTCGCCGACCCGGGCAAGCCGCGCGTCCTGCTGTCGGGCACCCGCGAGTTCGGGCCGCCCTCGGCCGGCCATGACGCCTCCGGCCACCCCGTCGTCGTGCTCTCGACCTGCGCGGGCACCGAGGAGGTGCTGCTGCAAGGCCTGGCGCCGCGTTGCCCGCTGCGCGCGGTCGACCTCACCGACGGAACCTCGCAGCCTCTGCCAGCCACGACCGGTGCGATGGCCGGCGACCTCTCCGGCGACCGGCTCGTCTTCACCCGCCGCGCAGGCACGGATGGGACCAGGCTCTACGAGTCCGATGGCGGCACAGCGACGATCCTGCCCCTCCCCCGCCTCGGCAAGACCGGCGACGGCTGGCTGCCGGCGCATGGGACGCCCGTCGGCGGCACGGTCCGCGTAGCGGGCCTCGATGTCGACGCGGACGGCCGCATCGCCGCGGTCATCGAGTACGCCGCCAAGAAGCCCGCCTACAGCTCCGGGCTGTGGGTGCGGAGCAGCGCCGGCACCTGGAAGCGCATGACGACGCTCGGCACGCCACGCCGCGACCTCGGCACGCGGCAGGTCCTCGCTCCATCGCTCGTCGACGGGGGCGTGCAGGCCTACGTCGAAGGCATCGTCGAGACGCCGAGCTTCGTCGGCCGCTGGACCGACGCGGGCACGCAGACGACCAAGCTCAGCCTGCGCCGCTCGATCGGCCGGGCGACCATCCTGCACTCGGCGGCCTACGACGGCAACCGGCTCGTGTTCGTCGACTGGCTCCCGGGCGTGCCGTGCGGCTCCGAAGGCGCGCTCGCCTGCGGGCTGCGAGCTGCCGGGCCGATCAGCGTCGACTGAGCCGGGTCGTGCCGCCCGCGCGGCACGCAGCTCCCGCCGCGTCGTGCGCCGGCCGGCGGACCGGACTAGCGTGGGCGCCATGTCTGACGGCCCCGTTCTGCTCATCACCGGCGCGTCCAGCGGCATCGGCGAGTCCGTCGCGCGGCTCGCGGTCGCCTCGGGGCGCCGCGTCGCCCTTGCCGCCCGCAGCGTTCCCAAGCTCGAGGCGCTCGCCGCCGATCTCGGCGGCCCCGACCATGCGATCGCGATCGGCGCCGACGTGACCGACTTCGACAGCCAGGAGGCGATGGTCGCCAGGACGCTCGACCACTTCGGCCAGCTGGACGCGGCGTTCGCCAACGCCGGCTTCGGAGCCAAGCGCGGCTTCCTGGAGGAGACGCCCGACCATTGGCGCGACATGGTGCTCACCAACGTCCTCGGCGCCGCCTTCACCATCCGCGCGACGCTCCCGGCACTGACCGAATCCGGCGGACACCTGCTGCTCACCAGTTCGGTGGCGGGCCGCCGCGCGCTGCCAGGGTCGCTCTACTCGGCCACGAAGTTCTCGGTGACCGCCATGGGCGAAGCGCTGCGCCAGGAGGTCGACGGCAAGATCCGCGTGACGCTGATCGAGCCGGGCATGGTCGACACGCCGTTCTTCGACGAGCCCAAGCCCGATGCGCTCCGCCCCGACGACATCGGCCGTGCCGTGATCTACGCGCTCGACCAGCCCAAGCACGTCGACGTGAACGAGATCCTGATCCGGCCGACGTCGCAGCCGCTGTAGGCGGCGCACGGCACCTGCCGGGCGCCGCTTCGGGTTCGCGATCAGACTCCGACCCGGCGATCCACAGCTCCGGGTTCGCCACCAAACGTTGGCGGCAAACCCGGAGCGGTCATCGCTACCCAGCGCTAGCTGGTCGCCTTCGGCGTCAGCGTCACGTTGATCGTGTTGCCGCCGCCAGCCGTCAGCGGCGAGACGAGCCCGTTGAGGGCGCCGCAGCCGTTGAGGTCGCTGATCGAGAATGTCCCGGCGAGCGAGCCGCCGTCAGCCGTGCTGAAGACGCCAGGAGACGACAGGCTCAGGGTCGTCAGCTGTTTCGTCTGGCAGGTGTTGCCGCCGATCAGCGGAATCGCCCCGAACAGCTTGGCCTCGAGCACCTTGATGCGCACCTTCTGGCTCAGGCTGAGCCCGCCGGTAAACCCGCCGACAACGCCGGTCGCCGCGCCCGAGCTCACGAACCCGACTTTCGCGGTCACCGGGAGGAAGCCCAGCGCGACAAGGCGGCCCGACGTCTGGCCCAAGTCGAGCGTGCCGTCGACGGTCCGCGCGCTCGCGGGCGGCCCGAAGGTGAGGTCGGCCTGCCCCTTGAGCGCGAGCGACCCCTTCGTCAGCGTCTTGAGCGTCGCCGACCCGGCCAGCGAGTAAGCGACATCCGCCGGAGGCGGCGAGAGGGTCGTGACCGTGGCGGTGGCGGCGCGAGAGGCGTCGCCTTGCGGGTCGAACGCGATGAGCTCGACGGTGTACGTCTTCCCCGGCTGCAGGCCGGTGACCGCGGCCTCGACCTCGCTCCCGGCGACGCGGATCACGCGGCCGTCGACGCGGATCTCATAGTGGTCGACGCACGTGGTGCCGTTCCCGGTGAGCTCCGGCGCCTGCCACTTGAGGCGGAACTGCGTCGGTGTCACGCTCCCGGCCACTGGCTCCAGGCCGAAGGGCGTGCCGGGCACGCACTCCAGCGCTGCCGGGACCGTGAACGGCGCAGGCGCCGAGTCATCGGGGTCGGACGGCGTGTAGCGGGCGGTCACCGAGCCGGTGTGGCTCGTGGAGGGGTCGACCTCGATGTCGAGGCTCGCGGCGTCGGTCACGCCGACGAGCTCGCCGTCGACCTGCACGACGTACTCAACCGCCTCGACGGCTGGATTGTTCCCGGGGAACGGGACCGGCGACCACGAGATCGTGGTGCGCCCCTCGGGAGACACCGTCCCGACGCGGACGTCGGCCGGGGTCTGCGGCGGCGGGCAGTTGTCGAAGATCTCGCACGGGTCGCTGTGGCCGACTTGGAACTCCGCGAGCTGCGGGCTCTGCGTCGTCGGGGCGAGGAGGCACGGGACGTTGAACGTGTCTGGGTCTCCATCGATGTCGGCGTACGGCCTGCGCTCGATGTCGGTCGGCGGGGTGGTGAGGCCGTCGACCGGTTTGCCGTCGAAGTCGTGGCCGTAGAGGTTGAGGATCAGCTCGGTGAGCGTGACCCGTGCCGTGCCCGGAACGTCGAGCGTGAGCGACGGCGTGCTCCCGGACGCGTTGAGCACGAGCGGATCCGCGATCGGCGGGACGACGGTGTACGGCTCCACGTCGATGGGAACGCGGACGTTGATGCCCGTCCCGTCGGCAAGCAGGACCCGGGCGCGCGCGGCGGTGCCCTTGCCCGGCTTCTGGGCGTCCGTGACGCCGCCGAGCGTGGCGAGGAACTCCACGAGACCCAGCGCTTGAGACGTCGTGCCGCTGACCGCCGCCTTGGCGCTGATCGCAAACGGCGGGGTCGGCTCGCCCAGCTCGACTTGGTCCGGGATGTCGAGCGAGATGTCGAGCTTGAGCGGTTGCGTCCCGATCAGCGGGAACTTGCACCTGTAGTTGACCGTGGCCGTCTGCGCGGCCTGCGCCGACGAGGCGCTGGCGCAGGCCGCCGCGACCGCGATCAGGCCTGCGCCGGCCGTCCGCCGCGCGTGGCCGCTGAATTGCGTCATGGAGCTCCCCCTGCTCACTGCTTGGTCAAGGTGAGCGTGATCGTGTTGCCAGCGCCTGCCGTCAGCGGTGAGACGAGCCCGTTGAGGGCGCCGCAGCCGTTCAGGTCGCTGATGGCGTAGGTCCCGGCGAGCGTGCCGCCGGCGTTCAGGTTGAACGCGGGCCCAGATTTCAGCGTCAGGTCGGTGAGGCTCTTCGTCTGGCAGGAGTTGCCGGCGTACAGCGGGATCGCCCCGAAGAGCTTCACTTCCTTGACCTTGATCCGCACTTTGGACTGCGTCGTCAACGCGCCCTCAGCGACCAACCCCGCGGTCTTGCCGGACGGCGCGAACCCGAGCTTCGCGGTCACGGGCAGGAATCCAGCGGCCACCAGGCGGCCGGAGGTGTCGTTCAGGGCGAGGTCGCCGGAGAAGGTCCCTGCCGCGAGCGACACCGGGCCAGTGCGCAGCGATCCCGAGAGCCCGAGGGAGCCCTTGGCGAGCGACTTCAGCGTCGTCGAGCCCTTCAGGGTGTACGCGAAGTCGAGCGGCGGCGGCGGGACGTTGTTCAGCGTCTTGAACGTCACGGGAGCCGACGCCGGAGACGCGTTCCCGGCGTGGTCGATCGCCGTCACGGTGACCGTGTAGCTCGTGTCGGGCGTGAGGTTGGCGAGCGTGTGCGCCTGGGCAGGCGCTGCGACCGTCGCGATCAGCGCGCCGTCCAGCCGGACTTCGTACGTCTTGACGCCGACATTGTCGGTCGACGCGAACCAGTTGATCGTCGCTCCGGTGTACGTCACGTCGGTCGCGGGCTGAAGCACGGGGACCGTCGGCGGTAGCGTGTCGACGGGTTCATCGGGGGCGAGTTCGAGTCCCTCGATCGGTCGCGGCTGCGGAGGCTCCGTGCCGTCTGAGCAGACCAGCTCAAAGGTGTCTGGGTTCCCGTCGCGGCCTCCGCCGGGCGCGTCGAGCTGGAGCGGCTCACCGGCAGCATTGCGCGCGATGAGCGTCTGCGTGAGGTTGCCGCCGAAGTAGAACGCGCCGCTCGTCGTCGTGTTCACGCTGAAGGCGGTCGTCGCCTCGATCACGGTGGCACGCTTGCCGATCGCGACCGGCTGCGGCGCCGCAGGCAGGGTCACTGGACTATTGCTAATGAGCGACTGCCAGTTGGGCTGGCCCCAGTTGAAGAACACGACGAAGGTGTTCGCTTGCGGCGTCGCAGGCTCCACGGTCGCAGCGCCGAGGTCCGGCCACGGACTCGCGGAGCGGGGGTCGCCGGACCCCGCCTCGAGGTACAGCGCGAGGCGTCGCGGCCCCTCTTGGACCGGCTGGCCGGCGGGCCACACCTTCTTGCCGAGCCGCTCGACCACAAGGCTCGCACGGTGTGCGGTACCACCGGGGAGCCTGCAGAGGTACGGCCCCGTGGCGGGGTCGTTCGCCGCTGCAGTCGTGATGGTCGCGGGTTCGCCGCCGCTGATGGACCCGTCCGCGTATCGAGCGTTGATCTGGAACTCGTAGGCGGTGTCCGGCGCCAGCCCGTACACGTACGCCGTCGGGATCCTCCAGGAGGTGGCGACCACGACGCCGTTGCGGACGACGTCGTATGCCACCGGCTCAGCGTTTGAGTCGGGGACCGCGTCCCAGTCCAGGCGCAGGTACGTCGCACCCGGGATCACCGTCTCGGGCTGGCTGGGCTTCGCAGGCGGCTCGTCAGCGATCGCGCCCGGAGTGAAGGTCAGCAGCGCTGCGGAACAGGCAAGGAGGGCGCGCGCGGCAGCGCGAGTCGGAGAGCAGGACACGAGTTCCTCCGGAGGTGAGACAGGCTGGAACGCCTGGGGACACTCGCAACGTAACGTGTCTGTCATCACATTTCCAGTCATTTCTGACACACCTGCGGACCCGCGACCCGATCGACGAGCCGACCAGGCCGATCCGGCCAGCGCCGACGTCGAGCTGCCCGAGAACGACGAGAGCCGCCCCGGAGGGCGGCTCTCGAACGGGCCCGCGGCGCGGAAGCGCCGGGGCGAAGTTGCTGGGGCAGCCTAGGCTGCGGCCTTCTCCTCGGCGGGCTCCACGGAGATGGTGCGGCCACGCCAACCGGTGGTGAACTGCACCTTGCCGGCGCGCTTGGCGTAGACGGTGTGGTCGCGGCCGAGGCCGGTGCCCTCACCTGCGCGGAAGCGGGTGCCGCGCTGGCGGACGATGATCTCGCCGCCGGTGACGGTCTGGCCGGCGAACACCTTCACGCCGAGGCGCTTGGAGTTCGAATCGCGGCCGTTCTTCGATGAGCCGAGGCCCTTTTTATGCGCCACCCTTGATCTCCTGGATCGTGATGCGCGTCAGCTCCTGGCGGTGACCGGTGGTCCGCTTGTAGCCGCGCTTCGGCTTGAACTTGAAGATGCGGATCTTCTCTCCGCGCTCGTGGCCGACCACCTTGGCAGTCACCTTGGCCTTGGCGAGCTTGTCGCCGGAGAAGGTGGCAGTGGTAGAGCGCACGAGGAGGGGCTGCAGCTCGACTGTCGAGTCGACGTCGGCAGCCAGGCGCTCGACGACGAGCTCCTGTCCGGCTTCGACGCGGTACTGCTTACCACCTGTTTTGACGATCGCGTATGCCATGTCAGCTCTCTGAGGAATTCGCGGATCCGCGGGACGCGGACGCGCGGCGGCGCACACGTCGGCGCCGCGGAGCAGGTGAGTCTACGGCATCGCCGGAATTCGCGTCGGCCTCTCCAGCGGCCGGGGCCTCAGCCTCCGGTGCGGGGTCGGCAGGCGCCGGAGGGTCGGCGGCCGGGGCCTCAGCGGCCGGAACCTCGGCGGGGGCCTCAGCGGCCTCCTCACCGTCGGGCTTCGCCCGGCGGGTGCGTCCGCGGCGGCGGGTCGGCTTCTTCGCCTCTTCGGCGTCCTCGGCGGGCGCCTCAGCCGCCTCGGCGGCTTCCGGAGCAGCAGCGGCGGCCGTGTCGAGCTCATCGGTCACGACCGGCGCCTCGTCCTCTCCGCTGGGCTTGGATACGCCGTGGAGCTGGTCCCCGGTCGACTCAGCCGCGGAGCCGGCGTCGTCGCCATCGCTCTTGGCCGCAGCCAGCGCGGCGCTCGGGCGGCGCGAGCT
>JAEYAL010000122.1 GCA_023404805.1 Actinomycetes bacterium
CCCCCCGGGCGGGGGGCGGGGGGGGGCCCCCCCCCCCCCCCCGCCACAACGCCTTCAGCGGATCCCGCCCAGGCGGATGTGGTCGTCGTAGTCGGTGTGGAGCCCGCCGCGGGTGTACGGCGGCGCTTGCGGGAAACCCGCGGGCGCATCCTGCCAGTCCTCCTGGCGGCCGTAGGGCGTCGAGTCGATGAGGCCGCCGGAACCGCCGACGGCTTCGGCGCCGCGCCCGGCGGTCGCGTAGGTCTTGTAGATGTCGTCGCCGTCGCGGAAGAAGACGGTGTAGCGGAAGGTCGTGCTGCCGTTGACGAGCGCGCCGATGTCCTCGGCGAACCGGTCCTCGGTCGACACCCACGGGATGTCCTGCCAGCCCATCTTCTCCTGGACCCGCTGGATGTGGTCTTGCGGCACCCGCGAGCCGAGCACGAACGTGATGTCGCGCTCGCGCACGTGCGAGAGGTGCGGCAGGTTGTCGGTGTACATCGCGCAGCCTGGGCAGATGTGATCGCTGCCTGGCTTGAGCATGAAGTGGTAGAGGATCAGCTGCGGGCGCCCGTCGAAGAGCTCGGCGAACGTGAGCGGCCCGCTCGGCCCCTCGAAGAGGTACGACGGATCCATCCGGACCATCGGAAGGTGTCTCCGGCCCGCGAGCACGGCGTCGTTGGCCTTCATCTGCGCCTTCTCCCGCTCGACCTGCGCGGCGTTCGCGGCCTGCCACTCGGCTTCGCTCACGACCGGCGGCTTCGCTGGCTGTTCCTCGGCTCGGGTCATCTCGGCTCCTTCAGATGGTCGCGCGGGGTGCGCGCGGGCAAGCGGTCGCTTGTGGAGAGAGACTGCCGGGCCGTCTCAAACTCATCGGTGCCGCCCGAGATCGGGCGGTCAGCGCAGATTAGGGTGGGCGCAGACGGGTGCCGTGTCGGCTCGGGCCGCCGCCACCAGCCCGGCAGGCGGTCGCCAGTGTCCGGTCTTGCCCCAGGTCTGCTTCGCGCCGATGGTGGGCAAGACGTAGCGTCCAGGCATCGCTGTGGGCGCTGGGGGCCGTTGATGTTGAACCGATTTCGCCTGATCTCGCTGGCGCTTGCCGCCGCCGCAGCGTGTGTCGCAGCGCCGGCGAGCGCCGAAACGGTCCAGCTCCACACGCAGGGAAGCACGGGGATCCGCGGTTACGACCCAGTCGGCAGCGTGAACGCCGCGGGGGCCGCCGCGGTCGTCTGGCTCAACGACGTCGGCGCGACTGAGGAGATCGCGGTGCGGCGGCGATCGGCAGACGGCTCGTGGTCACCGGTGGAGCATGTCGGGCGTCCGTACCCCTGGAACTACTCGAACCCGTCGGTCGACGTCGACCAGGCCGGCAACGTGCGCGTCGCGTGGGCGATGTCCCCAGACCTCCGCGAACCGGGCACGCCCAACCGGACCGCCGGAGAAGTCTGGGTCGCCCGCGCCGCAGCTGGCCAGCCGTTCGGGCCGGCCGAGCGCCTCGCGTACGACGACAACGGCTCGGGCCAATACCGGCCGCAGGTCCGCGCAGCCTCGAACGGCGAGGTCCTCGCACTGTGGACCGAGGTCGACGGGAGCGTGCGCTACCGGGTGCAGTCGCCCTCGGGCACCTGGGGCGGCGAACGGGTCGTCGGCGCGACCGGCCCGGCCGAAAACGCCGAGGACGCCCAGCTCGTCACCGGGCCCGCCGGTGACGCGGTGCTCACGTGGATGAGCTGGATCAGCGGCCAGCGGACCGCCCGGGTCGCCGTGCGCCGTCCAGGCGGCGCGTTCAGCGCACCGCAAAGCGTCGGCGCCGACCCAGACGTCGGAGTCAACGCGCTCGCGGCGGTCTCCGCAGACGGTCGTGCGGCCCTGGCGGTCACGCGGCACGTGACGGCGTACCCCGACCGGGCTCAGCTCTGGACCCTTGCGCCAGGCAGCGCGCAGTTCACCCGCTCGGCCGACATCCCCTTGCCGGTGAGCGTCCCCGAAGCCATCGCGCTTGGAAGCAACGGCCACGGGTACGTCGTGGGGAGCTTCGCCGGCGGGTACGAGTCTGACCTCGAACCGCGGCGGTTTGCCCTGCCGTTCTCCACTGGCGGCGTCGTCGGAACGCCGATCGCGGTCTCCTCCGCGGCAGAGATCGGCGACCAGGTCTTCGCCTTGTACGGCGACCGCGATGTGCTCCACGTCGGCTGGAGGAGGCCGCACAACCTCTTCTCCACTGCCTACGACGCCGAGATCCTGAGCCGGAGCATCACGCCGGGCGGGCAGATCTCGCCGGCCGTGTCGGTCGGACGGCGCAAGGGCACCCTGATCTCGATCTACCGCGCGGCCGGCGGAGGCCCGCGTCCTCTGCTGCTGTTCAGCGGCGGCGCGTTCGGCATGGGCGACGTCTACGCCGGCCAGCTCGACGCTCCACCGCTCGAGGCCACGCCACCGGACGCGGCGCCCGCCGACCCCAGCACCGGCGGTCCTTCGGCGCCGACCGCCCCGGATGCTCAGCCCACGTCCGGGGCCGAGCCCGCAGCCGCCGCGCTGGCGCCGCCAGCCACGAGCCTCCTCCGCTCGCCGGACGCTGCTGCGCCCTCCCCGCCGGCGCCACGCCCGGCCTCGCCTGTCAACGCGGGCTGCGAGATCCCGGCCGTCAGCGGCCTGACGCTGCAGGCAGCCAAGCGCCGGCTCGCCCGCAGCCAATGCCGCGCCCGCGTCGTGCGCCGGGTCGACCGCCGCCGCGCGAACCGCATCGCCAAACAGAGCCCGGCCTACGGCAGCCGGCCGGCTGGCTACGTGGTGCGGCTCGTCGTCACGCGCTGACCTCGGCTGCTTCGCCGCCGGCGGGGTCCGGTGCTGAGGCGGCGCTCCCCGCTGCGGCGGACGGCGCCGCCGCTGGCAGCCGCAGCAGCCGCCTCCCGCGCTCGGGCACCCACCAGTTCCAGTCGCCCAGCCACGAGACGGTGGCGGGGACGAGCAGCGAACGCACGATGAGCGCGTCGAGGAGCACGCCCGCGGCGAGCCCGGTGGCGAGGACCTGCAGGTCGGTGTCCCCGGCGGTCGCCATGGAGGCGAACGCGAGGAAGACGATCAGCGCGGCGCTCGTGACAAGCCGCCCCGTGCCGGCCATGCCGCTCACAACCGCCTCGTCGGTGGAGCCGGTGCGGTCGTACTCCTCCCGCATCCGGGCGAGGATGAACACCTCGTAGTCCATCGACAGCCCGTAGATGAAGGCGAACACGATCACCGGCGCCCACGTCGGAACGGCGCCGATCGGGCCGGTTCCGAAGAGCAGCTCGGTGCCGACCCCGTGCTGCCAGACCAGCGTCATCACGCCCCAGGTCGCGAAGACCGACAGCAGGTTCATCGCGATCGCCTTCACCGGCAGCACGATCGAGCGGAACGCGCGCGCGAGCAGCACGAACGTGACGATCGAGATCAGCCCCAGCATGAGCGGGAACGAGCCATAGACGCCGTCGACGAAGTCCATCGTCTCCGCGGTGGCTCCGCCGACCGTCGTGGCAGGAAGCGAACCGGCGGCGACGCGCGCGGCTTCGACCGCCTCGCGCCCCGCCTGCGAGTTCGTGTCGGTGCGCGGCAGGACTTCGACGACCGCGCGGCCGTCGGCCCGCCACGCGC
>JAEYAL010000235.1 GCA_023404805.1 Actinomycetes bacterium
CCATGCGCCACCCGCTCCACGCGCGCGCCGAGCCGCACCTCGCCGCCGGCCGCGACGAGATCCACGGTGAGCTGCCGCGCGACGGCGCCGAAGTCGGTGATCGCCGACGCGGGGGAGTGCAGCGCCGCGACGCCGCTGACCGCCGGCTCGATCTGCCGCAGCTCAGCGGCATCGAGCATCCGCGCACCCGGCACGCCGTTGGCGACCGACCGCCGGTGCAACTCGTCCAGGCGCCTGAGCTCGCCCGCGTGGGTGGCGACCACGACCTTGCCGCAGGCCTCGTACGGCAGCGCGTGCTCCGCGCAATACGCCTGCATCAGCTCCATTCCCCGGCGGCAGAGGCGCGCCTTCAGCGAGCCCGGGGCGTAGTACACCCCGGCGTGCACCACGCCGCTGTTGCGCCCGGTCTGGTGGAGCGCGAGCTGCGGCTCCTTCTCCAGCAGCACCACGGCCGCGCCGGGGTGCTGGCGCGCGAGCAGGCGAGCCACGGCCACACCGAGAATCCCGCCGCCGACGACGCAGAACCGCATGGAAGCCGCGTGCCGGGCGGGCGCGCCGGGCGTCAGTCCATCAGGCCGCGTTTGACGGCGATCCGCCACCGGACCCACATGCGGAGCATCACGCCCATGTCGAGGCCGAAGGCAGCTCCATGCCCGTACGGGCCGGTCACCCAGCGGGCGCGCATGCTCTCGATCGGTGACCGCCTCATGCCACGAGACTCTAGATGAGGTACACGGAGGGGCCGCTCGCCGGTGCCGAAGCATTAATGTGCTCCGTCTCATGCCCGGTCCCGAAGTCATCGCCACCACAACCGAGCTCCCCGAATCGCGGGTGCGCCTCGAGGCCACCGTCCCGGCAGAGCTGCTCGAGCGCTCCGTCGAGCGCGCCGCGAAGGCCGTCGGGCGCAACATGCGGGTCCCGGGCTTCCGCGCCGGCAAGGTGCCGCCGAAGCTCATCGTCCAGCGCATCGGCCGCGAGGCGATCGTCGACGAGGCGATCCGCGCCGACCTGAACGAGTGGTACGAGAAGGCGATCCGCGCCGCGAACATCCTGCCGATCGGCTCGCCCGAGGTCGGCGAGGTCGAGCTGCCCGAGGAGGGCAAGCCCTTCGTGTTCGCCGCCGAGGTCGGGGTGGTCCCGTCGGTCGACACGTCCGCCATCAAGGACCTCGAGGTCGGCAAGAGCAAGCCGGGCGTCGACGACGAGGCGATCGACCGCGAGCTCGACCTGCTCCGCGACCGCTTCGCGCGCCTGGAGACCGCTGAGCGCCCCGTCGAAGATGGCGACTACGTCGTCATCGACTACCTCGGCAAGCTCGACGGCGAGCCGTTCCCGGGCGGCGAGGGCAAGAACCAGCTGCTTGAGATCGGCTCCGGCCGCTTCATCCCGGGCTTCGAAGAGCAGCTCATCGGGCTCAAAGCGACCGACGAGAAAGTCATCACCGTCACCTTCCCGGAGGAGTACGGCGCTGCCGAGCTCGCTGGCCAGGAGGCGACGTTCGACATCGTCGTGCACGAGGTCAAGGCCAAGCAGCTGCCCGAGCTCGACGACGACTTCGCGCTCGAGGTCGGTGGCGTCGACACGATCGACGAGCTCCGCAAGGACATCTCGACCCGCCTGGCCGAGGGCGAGGAGCAGCGCCTGGAGCAGCTGTTCCGCCTCGCGACGATCGACGCGGCCGTCAAGAAGGCCGGCGTCGAGGTTCCCCGCGCGCTCGCGTACGAGTACGCGCACCAGGAGTTCCACCAGATGATCCACCGCTTCGAGCACCAGGGGATCAGCCAGGAGGTCTACCTGCAGTCGGTCGGCAAGACGCACGACGAGGTCGTCGAAGAGGCCGTGCCGTCGGCTGAGGTGCAGGTCGCCCGCCGCGCGGTCGTCCGCTCGGTCGTCGCCGCCGAGGGCCTGACGGCCACCGACGAAGAGGTCGAGGCCGCCATCGCGCCGCTGGCCGCGCAGGAGAAGGTCTCCGTCAAGAAGATCTGGGCGCGCTTGGAAGGCCGCGGCCAGATCGACGCCGTCCGCGCCGACCTCGCCGAGAACAAGGCTGTCGAGCTGCTCGTAGAGCGCGCGAAGGTGATCACGGTGGCTGCCGCCAAGAAGGCCGGCACCACCTACACGCCGTCGCGCGAAGAGCAAGACGCCGACCCCGGCACCTGGAACATCTGATTCACCCAGCGGGGAGATGCATCACACATCTCTCCGCTGGTAACCCCTGGAACCCTCGTTTCGCGGGGCATCCAGGAAGTTGCTGGCTCGGCCGCTGTGTGGGACCGGTCCTGCTCGCCCACGCCGACGCCGCCGGCGCTTACCTTCGTGGCGGAGGAGGCGCGCATTCCCGTACGCGTCGGCCGCCTCCGGACAGGAGCACCTGGATGCCACAAGGGGAGACACTGGCCGAGCCCACCGCACGTCGGCGGCTGCTCGATGCCGCGGCCGTGCTGACGACGCCGCTGCTGCCGGACGACTACCTCACGGCCGTCAACCCGCTCTGGGCGTTCAGCGAGCTGCGAGGCCGCGTCGAGCAGGTCATCCCGCGGACGGCCGACGCCGCCACCATCGTGATCCGCCCGAGCCGCCGCTGGCCCCGCCACCGCGCCGGCCAGCACGTCGCGCTCGGCGTCGACGTCAACGGCGTGCGGCACTGGCGCTCGTACTCGCTCACGTCGGATCCGGCCCGGCCGGACGGCTGCCTCAGCGTCACCGTCAAGCTCGTCGACGGCGGGGCGGTGTCGACCCAGCTCGTGCGCCGCGCCAAACCCGGCGACCTGGTGCGCCTCGGGCCGCCAGCCGGCGACTTCGGCCTCCCCGCGGAGGTCACGCGCGCGCCGCTGCTGCTCGTGACGGCCGGCAGCGGCATCACGCCTGTCATGGCGATGCTGCGCGCGCTTGAGCGCCAGGGCGCGATCCGCGACGTCGTCCACATCCATAGCGAGCGGAGCGCCGACGGCGTGATCTTCGGCGAAGCGCTGCGCGGCCTCGCGGCACGCAACCCGGGGGTCACGCTGCACGAGCGGCACACGGGCTCTGCGCCGCGGTTCGAGCCGTCTGAACTCGACGTGCTCTGCCCGGATTGGCGCGACCGCGAGATCTACGCCTGCGGGCCGTCCGGGCTGCTCGACGCGCTCGAGGAGCACATCGAGGGCGAGGGCCTGCTGCACCGCTTGCATGTGGAGCGCTTCCAGACCGCGCCCGTCCTGGCGGCGCCAGGCGACGGCGGCACCGTCCGCGCGTCGGTCGCGGGCACCACGTTCGACGCTCCCGCGGGCACCACGCTGCTCGTCGCCGCCGAGCAGGCCGGCCTCCCCGTCAAGAGCGGCTGCCGGATGGGCATCTGCCACACGTGCGTCTGCGAGCTGCGCTCCGGGCAGGTCCGCGACCTGCGCACCGGCGAGCTCACCGACCAGCCCGGGCACATCCAGCTTTGCGTCACCGCCGCCGCTGGCGACGTGGACCTCGCCCTGTGACCCGATTTCGTTCCTCCGTACGGACGAGCGCCGCCGCGCGCGTCCCGAAGCACCTGAAGGAGTGCGCATGACCGCCACGCTCAGCACCGCCGACATCGACGCGCTCGGCGCCGAGCTCGACGCCCTCTACGACGAGGTCAAGGCCGACCTCGGCGAGCGCGACCGCGCGTACATCGAAGGTGTCATCCAGACCCAGCGCCGCTTGGAGCTCGGCGGCCGCGCCGCCCTGCTCATGTCGATCTTCCCGCCGGCCTGGCTCGCGGGCGTGACGATGCTGTCGACGTCGAAGATCATCTCCAACATGGAGATCGGCCACAACGTCATGCACGGCCAGTGGGACTGGATGCGCGACCCCGAGATCCATTCGACGACCTGGGAGTGGGACACCGCGTCGACGTCGGAGGGCTGGAAGCACACCCACAACTACCTGCACCACACGTACACGAACGTGATCGGCAAGGACCGCGACCTCGGCTACACGATCATGCGCGTCAGCGGCGACCAGGAGTGGAAGCCGGTCTACCTCGCCCAGCCGCTCTACAACGTCGCCCTCGCCGCCACGTTCGAATGGGCCATCGCGCTCTACGACCTGGAGTTCGAGGAGCTGCTCAAGGGCAACCTCACCCTCGGCGAGTACGCGCGGCGCTACGTCGACATGAGCCGCAAGATCGCCGCGCAGTCGTTCAAGGACTACGTGGTCTGGCCGGCGCTCTCCGGCATCTCCGCGCCGACCACGCTCGCCGCGAACCTCACGGCCAACGTGATCCGCAACGTCTGGGCCCACACGATCATCTTCTGCGGCCACTTCCCCGACGGCGGCGGCACCTTCACGGAGGAGGAGATCGAGGGGGAGTCGCGCGGCGAGTGGTACCTGCGGCAGATGGAGGGCTCGTGCAACATCGAAGGCGGCCCGCTGCTGCACCTGATGAGCGGCAACCTGAGCTACCAGATCGAGCACCACATCTTCCCGGACCTGCCGAGCAACCGGTACCAGGAGATCGCGCCGCGGGTCCAAGAGATCTGCGCGCGCTACGGCGTCCCGTACACGACCGGACCGCTCCACAAGCAGTACGCGCAGGTCGTGAAGAAGATCGTGCGTTTCGCGTTCCCGGGCGGCAAGAAGTCGGCTGATGCTGCCGGGCAGGAGCCTGCTCCCACCGAGAAGCCCCGCTCCCAGCGGGAAAGCGAGCAGGCGCGCCGCGCGCCCCTGCGCTCGGCTGCCTGAGCGCGGACGGCCCGAACGCCGATCCGGGTGGCGCCAGTGGCGTCACCCGCCGCTCGCGGCGACTAGGCTCAGGCGGTCTGATCCTCCAGTCGATCCGCCATTGGTCGAATCCACTGGTAAGCGAGCACGCGATGCCCGATCTTCGGCGGTAGCGCCGGGGGAAGGGCTAGTAGCCTGCACGCCAGGACACCCCTTCCCTCCGCGAGAAAGTCACGCAGCAGCATGAGCCCAATGGTCCCCATGGTCGTCGAGCAGACGTCCCGCGGTGAGCGCGCCTTCGACATCTACTCGAGGCTGCTCAACGAGCGGGTCATCTTCCTCGGCACCCCGGTCGACGACCAGATCGCGAACCTGATCGTCGCCCAGCTCCTGCACCTGGAGTCTGAGGACCCCGACAAGGACATCTCGATCTACATCAACTCGCCGGGTGGCTCCGTGTACGCGGGCCTTGCCATCTACGACACGATGCAGTTCATCAAGCCCGACGTGTCGACCATGTGCATCGGCATGGCGATGTCGATGGGCGCCGTGCTCCTCGCCGGCGGCGCACCGGGCAAGCGCATGGCGCTCCCGAACTCGAAGATCATGATCCACCAGGTTTCCTCCGGTTTCCAGGGCCAGGCCACCGACATCGAGATCCACGCCAAGGAGATCATCGACGTCCGGCACCGGCTTGACCACATCCTCGCCGAGCACACCGGTCAGGATTACGACAAGGTCCGCAAGGACACCGAGCGCGACTACTTCCTGTCGTCGGAAGAGGCCAAGGACTACGGCCTGATCGACACGGTTCGCGCGTCGCGCTAAAGCAGAGACCCCGGGAACCCGACTCCAGAGGACATGGACCGCACGACCGACACCGACAAGCAGGTGCTCTGCAGCTTCTGCGGGCGCTCGCAGCGGCAGGTCAAGAAGATGATCACCGGCAACGGTGTCTTCATCTGCGACGTCTGCATCGACATCTGCGGTGAGCTGATCGACGACGAGCTGGCGGCTGCGCCGGCCGTCGATCTGGGTTCCCTCCCGAAGCCGCGCGAGATCAGCGCGGTCCTCGACGACTACGTGATCGGCCAGGAGAGCGCGAAACGCTCGCTCTCCGTGGCCGTCTACAACCACTACAAGCGGGTCCAGCTCCTCCAGGCGGGGGAGCAGGACGTCGAGCTGCAGAAGTCCAACATCCTCATGCTCGGGCCGACCGGCTCCGGCAAGACGCTGCTGGTCCAGACGCTCGCGCGCATGCTGAACGTCCCGTTCTGCATTGCTGACGCCACGGCGCTGACCGAGGCGGGCTACGTGGGCGAGGACGTCGAGAACATCCTCCTCAAGCTGATCCAGGCCGCTGACTACGACGTCAAGAAGGCCGAAACCGGGATCATCTACATCGACGAGATCGACAAGATCGCCCGCAAGTCGGAGAACCCGTCGATCACCCGCGACGTGTCGGGCGAGGGCGTGCAGCAGGCGCTGCTGAAGATCCTCGAGGGCACGCAGAGCTCCGTTCCGCCGCAGGGCGGCCGCAAGCACCCGCACCAGGAGTACCTCACGGTCGACACGACCAACGTGCTCTTCATCTGCGGTGGCGCCTTCCAAGGCCTCGACGACATCATCGCCCGCCGCATCGGCAAGGGCGGGGTCGGCTTCGGCGCCGAGGTGTCGGGCAAGTCCGACCACGACCAGGGCGCGATGTTCCAGCAGACGCTCCCGGAAGACCTCGTCTCGTACGGCCTGATCCCCGAGTTCATCGGCCGCCTGCCGGTCGTGACCGCGGTGAACCAGCTGCGCCGCGAAGACCTCGTGCACATCCTCACCGAGCCGCGCAACGCGCTCGTGAAGCAGTTCCAGCGCTCGTTCGAGTTCGACGGCATCGAACTGCGGTTCCAGACCGGCGCCCTCGAAGCGATCGCCGAGAAGGCGCTTGCCCGCGAGACCGGTGCCCGTGGCCTGCGCTCGATCGTCGAGGAGATCCTCCTCGAGGTGCAGTTCGACCTGCCGTCGCGCCCCGACGTGCAGACCTGTCTCGTCACCCGCGAGACCGTAGAGCAGGGCCGCCAGCCGACGCTGGTGACCACCGCCTCCGCCGACGCTGGCGACGAAGACGCCAAACTGGCCTAGCCGCCGCCGCCGCGGCCAGGCCAGCCCGCACGGGCGCTAACCGAGCTGGCTCTTGAGCCAGTTCGCCATCGACACGCCGCCCTGGGTGTTGTCGGTGATGGTCACGTGGTTGGCCCACGGCAGCACTTCGAGCTCGATGTTCTGCTTGCCGCGGGCGCGCTGCATGTCGTAGGCCGTCTGGATCTTCGACTGCAGGGCGAGCGGGTCCATGCTGCCGGCGTAGAGCTTGACGGGCTTGTCCTTGAGATCGAGGAAGCGCGGGTCCCAGCGGTCGAGCTCGGTCTTGAGGACCGCCTCGTAGTTCGGAGCCGTCGGTGCGAAGAACTGGCCGAACGAGAGGCCGCCGATCGAGCTGCTGGCGCCGGTCTGCGCGAGGCACTTGGTCTCAAGGTCGCCGATGCGGGCCTTGCCCTCGGCGCTGAGGAGCTGATCCGGGTACGCCGCGCCGAGTGCGGGAACCGAGAGGCGCGCGCCTTGCGTGAGGAGCGCGCCCAGCGGCGTCAGGCCGATCGGGATCGGCGAGCTGTAGCCGATGCCGAACACGAGGCCCATCAGGTCGACCGGTGGAGCGGCCGAGAGCGTCGCCTTGAGGTTCAGCTCCGGCGCCAGGCCCGGGGCGAGCGACGCGGTAGACAGGGCGGCGACGCCGCCTTCGGAGTGCCCGGCGACGGCCCAGCTCGTGCTCACGTCGGCGGGGCCGATGAGGTCGCGGACCGCGCGGACGCCGTTGACGCTCGACTTGGCGAGCGAGGTGCCGGTCATGTACGGGTGCGGGCCAGGCGTGCCAATGCCCTCGTAATCGGTCCGCACGACGACGAGCCCGCGGTTCAGCAGGCCCGCGATCAACTCGTCGCTGCGCGTGAGGCGCTCGTACTCGGGGTTCGCCGTGAACGACCACGGCAGGTTCTCGGTGGCGCGGCTCGGCGCACAAAGGTCGGCAGCGCCGGTGGTGACGTGGTTCCACGCGACGACCTTCCAGCCGCCCGCGGGCTTGGCGGTGTTCGGCGTGAAGACCGTGGCGGACTCGACGTTGGGCGTGCCGCTGATCGAGGTCGACCGGAAGATCACGCGCTTGGCGGTGGCGTTCGGGCGGTCGGCGCCTTCGAGCGAGCCGAGGTTGGCCTCGTCGGAGCTCGACATCGCGCGCCACCAGACGACCGACCCGGACGTGCCGGGGATCGACGACGCCGGCGGGTCGTACATCGCCGCCGTGCTCACGTACCACGGCACCTCGGGCGGCGCGGCAAGGGCGGTGGCGGGGGACAGGGAGAGCGCGGCAAGGCACGAAGCGAGCCCTGCGCGGCGGAGAGTGGACATGCGGTCAGCCTATCCAGAATCCTTTGGTATGTGAATTCCGGTGGCATGTGGGCCATGGCGATGCCCGCCTACCGTCTGAGCGTCCCGGCTATGTGGGGGCGGGCCGCTCCGGTGGTGGCTAGCATCGGCGTATGGCTAGGCTCTCCCGCGCTTCTCGTTCCATCGGCCGCACCTCGCACAAGTCGACGACGTCCCGCGCGTTCCACTTCGTTCTTCTCGGTCAGGCCGTCGTCGTCCTTCGCGACCACTGGCAGTCGATCCCGCAAGCCGACCGGGCTCGTCTGACCGAGCTCGTGAAGGCATCCCGGGGCCGCCCGATGCACCTCACCCCGCAGCAGCGCAACGAGCTCGCGGCGATCATCAAGCGCGCCAACATCGCCGGCCTCGGGCGCGACCTCGCGCCCCTCGCGGCGCGCCGCTCCGTCGCGGGCCGCCGGGGCCCGCTGCGCCGCCGCTAGC
>JAEYAL010000283.1 GCA_023404805.1 Actinomycetes bacterium
CGACCCGACGGTGCGCGTGCCCGCGGCCGTCGACGTGCCCGCCTTGCGCCAGCGCAGCTCCCACCACAGCACTTGCGCCGACGATGGCAGGCCTGCCACGGACTGCCACTGCACCTGCACGGCGAGCGTGCCGGCCGGGGACGCCGTCGGCACGGCGGGTGCCGGAAGCGCCGCCGATGCAGCAGGCGCGAGCCAGCCGAGCAGCGCGGCGCACGCGAGCGCGGTGGCGGCCGCCACCGCGTACGCCCGTTTGACCCAGCCAAATCCCCCCATGCGCCGGGACCCTACGCCTCGATCCGCCGCGTGTCGAATCGATCTGCTGAAAAGGTGCTTTACCGCGGAATCGCACAGAAGACCGCCCCGCCTCATGCGCCACACGGCCCGCTGCGCCGAGCCGCCGTAGACTTCCGGCTCGCGTGTCTGCCAAGCCCTCCACCACTCAGATCGACCCCCAGCAGTCGTTCCCCGCGCTCGAGGAACAGGTCCTCGCGCGGTGGGCGGAGCGCGACATCTTCGCCCGCTCGGTGAGCCAGCGCGAGGGCGCTGAGCCGTGGGTGTTCTGGGAGGGCCCGCCGACGGCGAACGGCAAGCCGGGCGTGCACCACGTGCTCTCGCGCGTGTTCAAGGACATCTTCCCCCGCTTCCGCACGATGCGCGGCTTCCACGTCGAGCGGCGCGGCGGCTGGGACTGCCATGGCCTCCCGGTCGAGATCGCGGTCGAGAAGAAGCTCGGCCTGCACTCCAAGCACGACATCGAGAACATCGTCCCCGGCGACGTGCGCGCGTCGATCGAGCAGTTCAACGCCGCCTGCAAGGGCTCGGTGTTCGAGTTCCTCGAGGACTGGGACAAGCTCACGAGCCGGATCGGCTTCTGGGTCGACCTCGACAACGCCTACCGCACGATGGACACCACCTATGTGGAGTCGGTCTGGGCGGCGCTCAAGACGATGGACGAGAAGGGCCTGCTCTACCAGGGCAACAAGGTCGTCCCGTACTGCACGCGGTGCGGCACGGCGCTCTCCTCGCATGAGGTCGCGCAGGGCTACAAGGACATCAAGGACACGTCGGCCTACGTGCGCCTGCCCGTGGTCGCCGACGCGCTGCCGGCTGGCTCGCCGCTGCAGGCCGGCGACACGCTCGTCGTGTGGACGACCACGCCGTGGACGCTGTGGGCGAACGTCGCCGCCGCCGTCAACCCCGACGTCGACTACGTGCGCGTGCAGCTCAAGACGCGCGACGGCGACGGCGACGACGCCCCGCTCGTGGACTCCGGGGCACCGGTCGTCGTGGCGGAGGCCCTGATCAAGGCCACGATCGGCCCCGACCTGCTCAAGGCCGGCGGCTACGAGGTCCTCGGCGACAGCTTCCCAGGCTCCGAGCTCGCGGGCACGGTGTACGAAGCGCCGTTCGTGGCTGCGGGCCGCCTGGCCGGTGGCCGTGGCGCCGTGCTCGCCGCCGAGTTCGTCACCACCGACTCCGGCACGGGCATCGTGCACCTCGCCCCGGCCTTCGGCCAGGACGACTTCGACGCCGTCGCGGCCGCCGCCGCCGCTGGCGAGCTGCCCGAGGGCACCGACGCCGCCGCGTTCGACCCGCGCGACCCGACCACGCTCTTCCACCCGGTGCAGGAAGACGGCACCTACGACGACTCCGTCCTCGCGCCGGCCGCCGAGCTGGGCCTCGAGCTCGCGGGGCGGTTCGTCAAGGACCTCGACATCGACCTGGTCAAGGCGCTCGCCGCCAAGGGCCTGCTGCTGCGCTCGCAGCGCTACGAGCACTCCTACCCGCATTGCTGGCGCTGCGACACGGCGCTCGTCTACTACGCGCGCCCGTCTTGGTACCTCGCGACGGCGACACTGCGCGAGAACCTGCTGGCCGCCAACGAGACGGTCACCTGGCATCCGCCGCACATCAAGGAGGGCCGCTTCGGCGAGTGGCTGCGCGGCAACATCGACTGGGCGATCTCGCGCGAGCGCTACTGGGGCACGCCCCTGCCGATCTGGCAGTCGACGACCGTGCCCGAGGGCGAAGAGGTGCCGCGGCGCATCCTCGTCGGGTCGCTCGCCGAGCTGGAGCAGCTGAGCGGCACCGCGCTCGACGATCCGCACCGCCCGTACGTCGACGACGTCACCTTCGAGCAGGACGGGCTCACCTTCGAGCGCGTGCCTGAGGTGCTCGACGTGTGGTTCGACTCCGGGGCGATGCCGTTCGCCCAGGACGCGGCGCCGCACGACCCCGCCGGCACGGCGCACTACGAAGAGCACCGCATCGCCGACTTCATCTGCGAGGCGATCGACCAGACGCGCGGGTGGTTCTACTCGCTCATCGCGGTCTCGACGCTGCTGCGCGACGAGTCCCCCTACAAGAACGTCGTGTGCCTCGGCCACATCCGCGACGAGCACGACCAGAAGATGAGCAAGTCGCGGGGCAACATCGTCGCCCCGTTCGACCCGATCGACAAGTTCGGCGCCGACGCGCTGCGCTGGTACTTCTTCACGAGCAAGCAGCCGTGGGACGGCTACCGGTACTCCGACGACGCCGTCCGCGACGGCGTGCGCCTGTTCCTGCTGCCGCTCTGGAACACGGCGGCGTTCTACGCCCAGTACGCGGCGATCGCCGAGGCGGCCGAGCGCGCGCGGCCGGACTCGATCCCGCGTCTTGAGACCACCGAGCTGGACCGCTGGATCCTCGGCCGCGTCGAGGCGACGACCGAGCTGGTCACCGAGCGGCTCGACGCCTACGACGTGACCGCCGCCGGCCGGGCCATCGGCGAGCTCGTCGACGAGCTGTCGAACTGGTACGTGCGCCGCTCGCGGCGCCGCTTCTGGGACGGCGATCCGGCGGCGCTCGCGACACTGAAGGCCGCGCTCCTGCGCATCGCCACGCTGCTGGCGCCGTTCACGCCGTTCGTGGCCGACGAGCTCTACGAGCAGCTCGGCGGCGACCATGATTCCGTGCACCTGGCGAACTGGCCCGAAGTCCAACCGGCCTTCCGCGACCTCGCCCTGGAAGCCGACATGGCGACCGCCCGCGAGACCGTGCGCCTCGGCCTTGCCGCCCGCGCGGCCTCCGGCGTGAACCTGCGCCAGCCGCTGCGCGCGGCTGTGGTGGTCGCGACGGGGACCGAGCGCACCGCGATCGAGCGCCTCTCGGACATCATCGCCGACGAGCTGAACGTGAAGTCGCTGGAGTTCGTGGCCGAAGCCGACGAGCTCGGCAAGGTCCAGCTCAAGCCGAACCTCAAAGCGCTCGGACCGCGGTTCGGCAAGCACATGCGCGACGCCAAGGACGCGATCGACGGCCTCGACGGCACGTCGGTCGCGGCGTCGCTGCGCGAAGGCGAGCCGGTGTTCGTGAACATCGACGGGACCGACCACCAGCTCACCGCCGACGACCTGCTGATGTCGCTGGAAGCCCCCGACGGCTACCAGCTCGAGCGCGACGGGCAGCATGCGGTCGCCCTGCAGCTCGAGATCGACGCGGCGCTCCGCGCCGAGGGGCTGGCCCGCACCGTGCTGCGCCAGATCCAGGTAGCGCGGCAGAGCGCGGGCCTCGACGTGACCGACCGGATCGCGCTGTCGCTCGGCGGCGACGAGGAGCTGCTCGACGCGGTCCGCGCGCACGAGGACTACGTGGCCGGCGAGACCCTGGCGACCTCCGTGAGCTACGCCGGGGCCGCGGGCGAACCGGTCGCCATCGACGGGCTCACGCTGCAGCTCGCGGTCGAGCGCGCCTGAGCGGCGGCGCAACGGACCGCAAAAGCGTCCGTTCCCTCGGTCCTCATACTCAGCGGCGCTGCTGAATGGCCGATCAACAAGTCGGATGCTGCGAGTCACCCCTCAGCTCGGCGCACAATTTTCCCGGCATGAACTCGTGCGCAGCCCGCACGTGTGGTTCGCGCTGTGCGGCACCTTCGCGGTCTTCACCATCGCCATCTCGATCCTCGCGTTCGTCATGCCGGGCGTCGACACCACGCGCATGCTCGGACTCGCTGCCGCGCTCGCGGCCGTCACCGGCGTCCTCTTCGCCAGCAGCGCCCCGCAGCCCGACACCATCCAAGCGCACCTCCTGCTCGCGCTGATCTACGTCGGGCCTGCCGTCGCGATCTGGGGCTTTGCGCCCACCGGCTCCGCGGCCGTCGGCTCCGCGATGTTCATCGGCCCGCTCGTCGCCATGTGGACGACCCGCCGGTCCCACCAGATCCTCCACCTGATCGCCGCGACGATCGTGCTGTTCATCCCGCCCGCGCTCGGCGTCACCGACCCCCAGACGCTCCTCGCGTGCCTCGCGCTCGCCCCTGCCATCTGGGTCCTGTCGTTCTGCGTCAGCGTCGTCCTCGAAGGCAGCGAACGCCAGGGCGTGCGCCTCGCCCGCCTCATGCGCCGCGACCCGCTCACCGGCGTCGGCAACCGCCGCCTGCTCGACGAACGCCTCGCCGAGAACATCCTGATCGCCGACCGCACCCGGGGCTCGTTCGCCATCCTCACGCTCGACCTCAACGGCTTCAAGGCGCTCAACGACACGCTGGGCCACGCGGCCGGCGACGACCTCCTCCGCGACGTCGCAGGCGCCCTGCGACGGTCCACCCCTGACGAAGCCACGCTGGTGCGGCAAGGCGGCGACGAGTTCGCCGTCCTGCTCCCCGGCGCCGCCGCCTCCGACGCCCACCGCACCGCGAGCGAGATCAGCGCCGCCCTGAGCGCCGTCACCGCTGCCGGGCACTCCGGCGCTGTCTCCAGCGGCATCGGCACCGCCGTCTTCCCCGACGACGCTCGCGAACCCTCTGCGCTCCTCGATCTTGCCGACGACCGGCTCCGCGCAGAAAAGGCCGCGCGCCCTACCGGCCCCGGCAGCACGCTGGCGGCCGCCCTGCCAGCGCGCCCCCGCGGCCCACGCCAAGCCGCCGTCCACCCCGCCGCCGTGCGCAGCAAGGCCCCGCCGCGGCCCGCTAGCCGGGACGCCGAGGCCGCGCAGGACGAAGCCCTCCTCGACCACGCCGAAAGCGATGACGGCATCGGCCGCCGCGACATGGAAGGCAACCCCCTCGTCTGGCGCGCCAACGCGTCGATGTATCTGATCTACGCCGTGATGGGCGCGTTCGTCGTGCGCTTCGCCCCGGAGCTCACCGGGCCGCTGTTCCCATACGTCGTCGCGTTCGGCGGACTCGTCGGCATCGTGTTCCTGCTCGACGGGCCGCCGCGGCTCGAAGCCCGCGCCAACCACGTCGTGATCGCGATGACCTACGTCATCCCGCTCCTGATCCTGATCACCTGCCCGCGCGGAGGGTCGGTCGCGATCGGCTGCCTGATCTTCGTCGGCCCGCTCGCAGCCACACGCCTCACCAGCCGCTGGCAGATCGCCGCGCATCTCTGCGTCGCCTCGGCGCTGCTGCTCGCCCTCATCCCGACCGGACTGGTCGACGCCGCCACGATCGTCTCGATCCTGATGCTGGTCGGCGCGATGTGGGTCCTCGGGATCTGCTGCGTGATCGTGCTCGAGGCCGCTGAAGCCCAGACCGTCCAGCTCCGCGAGCTGGTGGGCCACGACCCGCTCACCGGCGTCGGCAACCGCCGGTCGCTCGATGGCCTCCTGGGCCGCGAGCTGAAGCGCCGCACCGGCCGCGAAGCGGTGAGCCTGCTCGCGTTCGACTTCAACGGCTTCAAGGCCCTCAACGACACCGTCGGCCACGCCGCGGGCGACGCGCTGCTCATCGCGGCGGCGGGCGCGCTCCAGGCCGAAGCCCGGTCCGGCGAACACGTCTTCCGCCAAGGCGGCGACGAGTTCTGCATCGTCTGCGTCGGCGCCGACGGCGACGCCGCCCGCGCCCGCGCCACCGCGTTCCGCAGCGCGCTCTCCGCAGTGGACTGCAACGGCCAGCCGCTCACCACGGGCCTCGGCGTCGCCAGCGCACCCCGCGACGGCACCACGCCGACCGCGATCCTCGCCGCCGCCGACCTGCGCCTGCTCACCGACAAGCGCACGTTCACCGCGCCACGCCAGCCGCAGGTCTCCCACGGCGATCCCACGCCAGACGCGGCAGCGGCATGACGCGCAGCTGGCGCCAACGAACCGCACAGATGCAGAACGACCAGTCGGTAATCTCCCGCCAGACCGGCTCGTCCGGCCGCGACCCGTACGGACGCCGGCCCGGGCTCATTTTTTCCCAAAACCCGGTCGATTGATCAGACAGTGTCGATCGCGCCCTCAAACCTGGTCGCCCGCGTCTCCCGCCGCGAGCTCGCCCTGAACCGCTACGTGTGGCTGTCGACCGGCGGCATGTTCGCGCTGTTCGCGGTCGCCACCGCCATCATCGGAGCCCTCCCGCTGGGCCTCGATCCCCAGCCGCTCTGGATCCTCTCGGTCTGCCTCGGCGTGATCGCCGCGATCTTCCTGCGCACGGAGCCGCCGCCGATCGGCTCGCCGTACAACCACCTCGTGCTGGCGTGCGTCTACGTCGGCACCACCGGCGGGATGATCGCGTTCCAGCCCGGTGGCTCGGCCGCGATCGGCGCCGCGATGTTCATCGGCCCGCTCACCGCCGTGCGGTTGATCGACCGCCGCGAGATCGCCGCGCACTACACGCTCGCCACGATCTGCCTGATGCTGCCGGCCGCGTTCGCGCTCGTCGACCGCGCCACGGTGCTCGCCGGCCTGACCGTCATCCCGGCGGTCTGGGTCCTGGGTGCCTGCTGCGTGATCGTCCTGGAGGCCGCTGAGGCCCAGGGCGAGGAGCTGGAGGGCCTGGTCCGCCGCGACCCGCTGACGGGCGTCGGCAACCGCCGCCTGCTCTCCGAGAAGCTCACCGAGGAGATCAAGCGCCACAGCCGCGTGCAGCGTCCGCTGTCGGTGCTCGCGCTCGACCTCAACGGCTTCAAGGCGCTCAACGACACCGTCGGCCACGCCGCCGGCGACGAGCTGCTGCGCGACGTCGCCGCTGCCCTGGAGCGCGTGGCGCGGCCACAGGACATCGTCGTCCGCCAGGGCGGCGACGAGTTCTGCGTGATCCTCACCGAAACGTCGTCCGAGCACGCCGAGCGCTTCGCCAACGCCATCCGCGCCTCTCTCGCCCAGATCGACACCCACGGCGCGACGATCTCGACCGGGATCGGCATCGCGTCGTTCCCGAAGGACGCGGTCCACGGCGGCGTCCTGCTGCATGTCGCCGATGAGCGGCTGCGCGAGAACAAGGCCACCGCGCCGCAGTCGACGGTCCCGGCGGTCGATCCGTCGCAGGCCGCGAACATCAGCGTCTACAAGAGCGCCTGAGGCACGCCCGCGGGTCGTCCGCGGGGCCGCCTGCGCGCCGAGATCGCGAGTTCAACGGCGCAGGTCGGCCGAGCCGCCGAATCGCACTCAGGGTCGCCGCGCGACCTGCCGATCACGAGAACACCTGTGGAGCCGTTGACGACACCGCCAGCCCCCGCACCCGGCACCGAGAGCAACCTCGCGCTCGTCCAGGGCATGGCCCGCACCAAGGAGACGCTGGCCGCCTGGCGCGCCGCGCCCTGGCCGGTGCTCTCGGGCTGGTTCAGCGCCAGCCTGCTCGTCGCGGTCGGCCTGCTCGCCGCCGTCGCCGTCGTCGCCCACAACCGCACCCCGGACCCGTTCACCGGTGTGCTCCCAGGCATCTACGGCGACGTCGGCGCCAGCGACGTGGCCCGCACGATCACGCGCAACCTGCTCGTCCTCGCGCTCCACTCGCTCGCGTGCGTGGCCGGCTTCATCGCGGGGAGCTCCATGCCGCTCGAGGCCCAGCAGCGCGGCGGCGCCTGGGGCGCGATCCACGACTACGCCGGCCGCTTCGCGATCCTGTTCGTCACCGCCGCCACCCTCTTCTCGCTGCTCACGCAGGCGTTCGTCCTGGGCGGCATCACGAGCGACGTGGCGTTCGTGCTCGACCTGCACCAGACCGAGCTGATCGTCCTGCTGCTCCCCCACGCGATCCCAGAGCTCGTCGGGCTGTTCCTGCCACTCGCCGCCTGGCTCATCGCGAGCCGCCGCGGCGAATGGGGCACGCTCCTGGCGGCGACCTTCGTGACGACCGCCATCGCCCTCCCGATGGTGTTCGGCGCCGCGCTGATCGAGGTCTACGTGACCCCCGATCTGATCGCGGGCCACGCCGGCATCCGCTAGCCGGCCCGAGACCCGCAGCCTGGTCTCCGGACCGCGCCGACGTGGTGCGCCTGAGCGACCAAGACGAGCGCCGAGCATCCGCTGAACGTCCACTGACGCCGGGCGACCGGGCAGGTTCATCGGCCTGTCAGAACTCCGCCACTTCCCTTTGTATAGTGGTTGGAGTCAACCCGCGACGAGGTTCTCAATGGGCGCCATCAACGAAGTCACCGACAACAACTTCCAGGCCGAGGTCATCGAGTCCGACCAGCCTGTGCTGGTCGACTTCTGGGCCCCCTGGTGCGGCCCGTGCCGCGCCGTCGCCCCGGTCCTCGAGGAGATTGCCGGCGAGCGCGACGACGTGAAGATCGTGAAGCTCAACATCGACGACAACCAGCAGGCGGCCGCCCAGTTCGGCGTCATCTCGATCCCGACGATGATCCTCTTCAAGAACGGCGGCGAGGCGCACCGCGTCGTCGGCGCCTACCCGAAGACCAAGCTTCTCGGCGAGCTCGAGCCCAAGCTCGGCTGAGCGGCTCTCGCTCAGTGATCGAGCAGCCGCGGGACCACGTCCCGCTCGATCTGCGCGAGGACCGCGTCCGGCGCCCACGGAGCTACGGCTTCGCGGGCGCGGGCGCGGTCCTCGTCGTTCTGGGCGTCGGCGGCGGCCTCTGCGGCTCGGGCATCGATCGCGTGGCGCAGCGCGGCCGCGAGGGCGACGGGATCGTCGGCGTCGTCGACGACCTGCTCGGGCCACAGCTCGCGGATCAGCGGCAGCGCCGCGTACGGCCCCGGCGCCGTGGTCGTCACCACACGCGCGCCGGCCGCCAGCGCTTCGAGCTGCACGAGGCCGTAGTCCTCGCGGCGCGGGGCGATGGCCAGGACACCGATCGAGGCGACCGCCCGCCGGAAGTCGGCCGGTGGCAGCTGGCCGATGCAGTCGACACCTTCGACGTCGGCGAACTCGTCGGGGAGCGTCGTCCGCCCCGTGACAACGAGCCGCTCGCCGTCGCGGTGCGCGATCGCCCACGCGGCCAGCAGGCGGTCCAGGCCCTTCTTGGCTGCGTCGGCGGCGTACGTGATCGCCACCCCCTCCGGCGCGACCCCGGTCGCCACGTCGGTCGCGTCGACCGGGACCGGCACGACGACCGCCCGCTTGGCGGCGTCGTCTGGTGCGCCGTCGAGCGATGCGGCGTCCCACGGCAGCAGCAGCGGCGCCCGCCGCAGCCGGAACCGCTCTAGCGGCCGCTGCCAGAGGCCATGGCGCCCCGGCCGGCTGCGCTGCGCGAGCGCATCGAAGCGGATGGCGCGGCCGGGAGGCGCCAGCAGCGCGGCTGTCGTGGTCGAGTAGACGAGCGCCCGCGGCACGATGCGGTCGAGCGCGGCCTTCACCGCTACCCGGGAGCGCCACGCCTGCAGCAGGTCGGTGAGCATGAGCGTAGGCACGTCGCGCCGCTGTTTGGGCACGTGCACGACCTCGACCTCCAGCCCTGCGGCCCGCAGCCCGGCGATGAACTGCGCGTCGGCCACCTGCAGCCCGATCGTGGTGCCGAGCGACACGAACATCACGTCTGCGCTCCCCCGGGCCAGCGGCGTCTCGATCAGGCCGGTCGCGCCGGCGGACGGCGTCACGAGGGAGACGAGACGGTCCGCTTGCCGTCAGGCCGCGTCGGCAGGTCGCGGCGCAAGCCGGGTCCGCGGACGAGCTTGATCGGCTTCAGCGGGCCGGTCGCGACCACGTGGAAGACCACGCCGTCGCGCTCCTCGACCGCCTTGACCGCCGACTCCTGGCTGCGCCACAGCAGCGCCCACGCGAGGGGGAACCCGGCGCCGATGCCGGCGACTTGCGGGCCGAGCACCGCAGTGCCGACGAGCCCGATGAAGGTGAGCAGGCCAAGCGGCCAGAGACGGCTGGCGACCGTCATGCCGATCCGGGGCTCCTCGGGGACGCGCTGCGGGCGGGCGTCGGCCAGCAGGCGGCCGATGGACGCGCTGGGTTTGCCGCCGCGGCTGTTCGCGATGACCTGCGCGGTGACCGCCGCCATCAGCCACCAGAGCGTGCAGAGCAGGACGATGTCCTGTTGGTTGTCGGCGATGCCGAACGCCACAGCGCCCGCCGCGAGCACGGTGGCCGAGGCGGCGCTGAGCAGGACGCCGGAGCGCAGGAGGTCGGTGAACCGCATCTCGGGTCAGGCCTCCTCGGGGGCGCGCGGCGGTTGCGAGGCGGCGATGGCAACTGCGCCCTGGGCTCCTGCGGTCGCCGTGGCTTGCGCCGCGACGGCGCTCAGCAGCGCGCCGAGCTCAGCGGGCGTCTTCAGCACCACGTCGGCTGCGGCCGCGACCTGCGGCGGGGCGTCGGGCCCGCTCACGGCGACCAACGTCGCGGAGTCCAGCTC
>JAEYAL010000144.1 GCA_023404805.1 Actinomycetes bacterium
GCGCGGGCCAGGCCGACGCGACGGCCGCCCCCGCCCCGGCGGCCACGAGCAAGCTCGCCACCGCGCCGATCGTGCACGTCCGCCAGCACGTGCTGGCGTGCAGTTCCGGTGCCCCTGCCGGAGGCGCGAGCAACTGCATCAACTACGGCGACCGCGAGGTCTGGCTCGAGCTCGCCGGCAAGCAGCGCAGCCGCTCCCGCGCCTGGCGCTCGACGGGCGAGCTCAAGAACGAGGAGTGGATCGCCCCGGGGACGCGCAGCTACTACTCCATCGTCCCGGGCCGGGACCAGATCAACGCCCGGCGCGAGCGGCTCACAAAGCAGAGCCAGACGACCAGCGCGCCGGTGCCGTCGCAGTGGCGCGGAGCCTGGTTGCAGTCCGTGACACGCGCGATCGCCGAGCTGCAAGGGGCGCCGTCGAAGCTGGCCGCGCTGCAGCCCGGCCCCGATATCGGCGGCGCCGCGACCCGCCTGCTGCCCGTCCCCGTCTACGGCGGCGCACCGTGGGAGAGCAGCGGCTCGGCGTTCACCGCCGACGTCGCCGTCGACCCGTCCACCGGCGTCCCGCGCCAGGTGCGCTACCACCGCGAATCGAGCGGGAGCTCCGAGGAGATCACCGTGCAGATCGCCGCGTGGGAACTCGTCCCGGCAGGCGACAACGCGGAGCTCGTGACCCGCGACTTCCCCACCGGCGCCCACATCACCGACGCCACGTACTAACGGAATCCGGATGTGACGCCGCGCGCCGCGGCGGACACGAACTGCGTGAAGGCGCACCGCAGCGCCCTGCACACCGGAGACCAGATGTCCCTCGTTCCAGTCCAGCCGCGCCGCCGCCGCCCTGCCGCAGTCGGCGCCTCGCTCCTCGTCCTCTCGGTCGCCGCAGCGGGCGCCGCGGCGCCCGCTGGTGCCGCCGTCCGGTCGGGCGCCGGCCACGCCGCAGTCCAAGCGGCGCCCAGCGCCGCGGCGACCCTGAGCGCCAAGGCCAAGGCGAAGGCGAACGCGAAGGCCGCGGCCCGCCGCCGCAAGGCCCGCGCACGCCGCAGCCCGGCCGAGGGCATCGTCATCCACTGGACGGGCCGCGTCCACAGCGACGCCCCCGAAGCACCCGCGCTGCGCATCGAGATGTGGGAGTCGCATACCGGCACCACGAGCAGCGCGCACGAGCTCTACAACAACACCGGCGACCCCTCGAAGTCGCTGGAGATCTGGGCCAACTTCGGGATCTCCGGCTACGCCGAGGGCCGCCTCACGCTGCCGCTCCGGAAGCGCCTCAAGCACGACAGCGCGTCGTGCGACGGCTGGTCGGATCCGTGGGGCCCGCAGTACGAGGCCGACCTGCTCGCCTCGCGCCGCGACGCCGACGCCTTGCGCCGCGACCCCGCGAAGTTCGCCGCGCTGCCCGCCGGACCGGTGGTCGGCGGCCGCGCGACCAAGGTGGCCACGTTCGACTATTGGGCCGACAACGAGCCGATGCAGCGGAACGCGCCCTGGCAGGTGACGTACGACGCCGCGACCGGCGACGTCCTGCGGAGCGGGCTCGCGGGCACCGAGTCAGACCACTGGTACGAGTACACCTCGTGGGAGGTCCTCCCGAACGCGGACGCGTCCATCACCGAGCCGCCGGCCGCGATCAAGGCGCTCTGCGACTGACGCCGCCCCGCGCGGGCTGAGGCCGGCCTGCCCGGCTGGATGACAAACCGGCCGCCACCAGACATAAGCCCAGTGGAGGACGCGCCCGGGGTAACGGCGCGCCTTCCGTCCGTGTCTCTCTCAGGACAACCGCGCTGCGGCCCACTGTCACATGGCGTGCGGTGGGCCGCGCGGCGTTTCGGGTCGATCGCCGCCCCGGAGCGGCCCTGGTTGTCGCGCAGCGCCCGACCGCGAATCGCGGCGCGTCTACTCCGCCGCGCGCAGGAACGCCAGCACAGCGAGCACGCGGCGGTGGTCGCCGCCGCTGGCGGGCAGGTCGAGTTTGGAGAAGATGCTCGTGACGTGTTTCTCGACGGCGCCGCCCGTCACGACGAGCGCCTCGGCGATCGCCGCGTTCGTGCGGCCTTCGGCCATCAGCCCGAGGACCTCGCGCTCGCGGGGCGTCAGCCGCTCCAGCGCCTGGTCGCCCGATGCTGTGCGGCCGGTCACCAGCTCGGCTACGACCTCGCGGTCGAGCGCCGTGCCGCCAGCGGCGACGCGGCGGACCGCGTCGAGGAATCCGGCGACATCGCCGACGCGCTCCTTGAGCAGGTAGCCGATCCCCGCGCCGCCGCTGGCGAGCAGCTCGGCGGTGTAGACCGGCTCGACGTACTGCGAGAGCACCAGCACCGCCAGCTCAGGCCGCTGGCTTCGCGCCTCGATCGCCGCACGCAGGCCCTCGTCGGTGAACGTCGGCGGCAGGCGCACATCGACGATCGCGATGTCGGGCTTGTGGGCGGCCGCGAACCGCAAGAAGTCCTCCGGCGTCTCCGCTTGGGCGACGACGTCGATGTCGTTCTCGCGCAGGAGCGCGACGATGCCCTCCCGCAGCAGCGCGTGGTCCTCGACGATCACCGCCCGCATGTCACCCGCACGGCAGCTCCGCCGTCACCGTCGTGCCATGTCCCTTCGGGCTCACGACGAGGAACGTACCGTCGAGCGCGCCCACGCGCTGGCGCAGGCCCGTCAGCCCACCGCCATCGGGGTCGGCGCCGCCGAGGCCGTCGTCGGCGATCACGACCTGCAGCCGCTGGCCGTCGCCCGCGATCGTGACGTGGACCGCGCAGCCCGGCGAGTGTTTCGCGGCGTTCGTCAGCGCCTCGGCGACCACGAAATACGCGGCCGACTCGACTACCGGCGCGGGCCGGCGCGCCACCTGCGCCGTGACGTCGACCTCCAGCGGCGACCGCTTCCCGAGCGCCTCGACCGCCGCGGCGAGACCGCGGTCGGTGAGCACCGGCGGCGCGATGCCGCGCGCCAAGTCGCGCAGCTCGGCGATCGCCAAGCGGGCGTCCTCCTGGGCGCCCTTGATGAGCGCGAGCGTCTGCTCGTCGGCGTCGTTGCCGAGGCGGGCCTCGGCGCGGCCGAGCTGCATCGACAGCGCCACGAGCCGGGCCTGCGCGCCGTCGTGCAGGTCGCGCTCGATCCGGCGCAGCTCAGCCGCTTGCACGTCGAGGGCGCCTGAGCGGCTCTGCGTGAGCTCATCGACGCGGTCCATCAGCTGCTCGGCCCGGTAGACCGGCGCCTGCTCCCGGATCACGTAGTGGACACCGAGCGCGAGCCCGAGGGTGACGATCGCCCAGCCGGGCCAGAACGTGTCCGAGCCATCGATCGCCCAGACGGCGAGCATGATCCCGCAGACCGTCGCGGTGAGACCCTCGTGCAGCACGTACCACCGCCCTGGTGGCGCGGTGGCGATCGTGCGCTCGATCGTGAAGTGCACCGCCATCAGGCAGCCCATCCCGAACCAGACCCAGACCGGCCAGAAGTAGCCGAGCCCGCTGATCAGCCACAGCACCAGGACCGTGGCCGAGACGAACGCCGACAGCATGCCGCTGAGCGCGAGCCGGAACAGCGGGCGGCGCCAGCGGCGGTCACCCGGCTGGCCGCGCAGGTCGCCGGACTTCACGGCGCCGAGC
>JAEYAL010000197.1 GCA_023404805.1 Actinomycetes bacterium
CGTCGGCACCGTCAGCCTCGGCGTGCGCGGCGCCGGCGCCCTGAGCGGCGACGCCTACCTCGGCCTCCCTGCGCGCGACGGCGACGTCGCCTCGCTGCTCGTCGACGCTGCCGCACCGAACGGCAGCGGCCGCCTCAAGTTCGCGGGCGCGCTCGCGGTCAGCGACACGGGGCAGGTCACCGTCGCCTTCGACGAGCTGCCGCAGGCCCGGCTCTCGGCCCTCCAGCTCGCGTTCCGCGGCGGCGACCACGCCCTGCTCACCGCCCCGCGCACGTGCGGCACCCACGCGGGCAGCGCCACGCTCGACCGCTCAGCCGGCACCTCGACGGTCGCGCCGCTCGGCGTCGACATCACCACTGGCTGCGACGCCGCTGCGCCCCAGCTCACCGCTGCCCCGACCACCAGCCGCAGCGCCGGACGGACCGCGACCTCCGTGACGCTCACCCGCGCCGCTGCGGGAGCAGATGTTGACCGCGTCGAGCTGAGCCTGCCGCCGGGCCTCGTCATCGCTCCGGCGTCGATCCCCGAGTGCGGCGCCCCCGAGGCGGCCGCTGGGACCTGCTCGGCGGCCTCCCAGCTCGGCACGGTGACGCTGTCAGCCGGCGCCGGCGACCGCCCGCTCAAACTCTCAGGCGGCGTGTTCCTCACCGCCGCGCCTGACGGCGCCTTCGCCGGAGCCACGATCGCGGCCGACGTGCATCTCGGCGATCTCGACCTCGGCCAGTTCATCGCTCCCGCCACGCTGCGCCTGGACTCGTTCGGGCGCCACCTCACGCTCGAGGCGGTGCTGCCCCGGCGCGTGGCGGGCGTCGCTCTCGACCTGCGCAGCGCGACCTTCGACTTCGACCGCGACGGCGTCGTGCGCCAGCCGACGGGCTGCGGGCCGCTTCCGGTGAGCGCCACCGTGACCGCTGGCGGAGCTGACACGACCGCCTCGACGACGGTCGGCTACGCCGGCTGCAGCGCGCTGGAGTTCGAGCCCGCCTTCACCGCGACCGCCACCGGCGACACCGCGGTCGGCGGCCACCCGAAGGTGCTGCTCACCGTCACGCCGCGCTCCAGCGACACGGGCGTGCGGAGCGCAGCCCTGTCGTTCCCGCCGACCCTGGCGCTCGACACGGCAGGCGCCGCGCAGTGCGACCTCGCCGTGTTCGAGGCGGCGAGCTGCCCGTCGACCACCAAGATCGGCGTGGCCGGCGGCAAGGTCGCCATCGCCAGCGACTTCCTCGGTGGCGACGTCTTCCTCGTGCGCGTGCCGGGCGCGAGCGCGCCCGCCGCGGGCATCCGCTTCGGCGGCAGCTTCCGCCACCGCGTCCTCGGCCGCTTCGGCACCGGCGACGGCGGCGCGACGGTCCTCACCTTCGACGCGCTCCCCGACCTGCCGCTCAGCCGCTGGGCCGTGCAGTTCGACGGCGGCAGCGCCGGGGTGGTCAAGTCGGTCCCGCCGGCCGCAGGTTGCAGCGCGTCGACGCAGTGGACGGCCGAGCTCGCTGCGCATAACGGCGCCCGGACCCGCCGCGGCGCGGCCGTCACCTGCGGTGGCGGCTCGACGGACGCCGGCGAGTCGCCGGTCATCGAGCTCTCGGTCTCGGCGAAGACCGGCATCAAGCTCAAGCTCACCAAGTTCGGCGCTCAGCAGCTCCAGGCCGTGAAGCTCACGATGCCGAAGTCGGTCCGGATCGTCCCGCCGAAGGCCAAGCGCCGCGGCCGCACGGCCATCGCGCTGATCGGCTCCAAGGCGACGCCAGTGTTCACGACCGGCTCGCTCACGCTCACGCCCTACGGCGGCGTCCCCAGCGAGGTTGTCGCGCGCCTGCGGATCACGGCGTACACGATCAACGGCCGCGCGCCTGAGCTGGTCGCGGGGACCCTGAAGGGCAAGAAGCGGAGCGTCGTCTTCAAGGTGCGCCTCGCCTTCCGCGACGGCACCGTAAAAGAACGCTCGATCTCAGTTCGACTGCCCTGAGCCCGCCGCGTTTCGGCGCCGCGTCCCCCGAGTGAACGCAACTCCGATTGCGTCCAAGGGTTTCAGCATTAGCAGGCGAAAACCGGGGCTCTCGAGGCCACGGACCGCCTCGTAGCCACCTCGTCCGGAGTGCTTGCTGGACGTTTGTACGAGGAATGCAGGTGGCCGGCAGCCGGGCGTCCAACAGTACGTCCAAGGCTGTGATACTTGTCACAGACCATCCCTTCCCGTAGGAACCTTGATGAAGCACCTGCCTTTCAGGAGCGCCCGGACAGCGCGCCCCTTCCTCGCGGTCGCCGCGCTGGCCCTCGCCCTCCCGGCGGGCGCGAGCGCTGACATCCCGATCACGTCGTTCAAGGCCGGACCCGTCCCGACGTACAACCACGTCTCGGGCCTTCCGCTGACCTCCGTGCCGTCGTTCGACTCCGGCTGCGCGTACGGCACCCTCGGCGCGCCGGTCAACACGACGAACCCGGACACGCCGCTGGCGCTGTCGACCCAGGCAGGAGCCAACACCGACTTCTGTGTGGCCTTCCGCCTCGCCACCGGCGACGCCGTCTCCGGTGAGGACCTCAAGGACACGCTCGTCGAGCTCCCGGTCGGCACGCTCGCCGAGATCGACAACGCGGCCAAGTGCACCCCGGAGGAATTCGCACGCGAGTCGACGGCGCTCTCCAACTGCCCGACGAACTCGCAGATCGGCACCGCGCTGGCACAGCTCGAGGTCGCACCGACCTTCATCGCGGCTGGTCCGCCGCCCGTTCCGAACCCCGGCAACGTGCGGGTCGTGCAGGACGCTCCGGGCCGCATCTTCGCGCTGAGCACGCCTGACGACAAGGCAGCCCTTCTGGGCGTCGCGCTGGTGGGATCCAATCCGCCCGGGACCGCCGAGACGAAGTTCCTGATCACGGTGTCGCAGCAGGGCTCGCCCACCGTGGGCCTGCTCAACCAGACCGACACGCTCTCGAAGGTCCTCGCGCAGCAGCAGAACTCCCAGATCGCGATCCGCGCCAACGCGCTGCGGTTCTGGGGCAAAGCCGCTGAGCACCCGCACATCGGCAACAAGGGCGGGGCCCCGGCCACTCCCGCGGCGAACTTCTTCCGCGTGGGTACGACCTGCGTGACGCCGCAGGTGACGAAGCTGACGGTCAACCCCTACACGGACGTCAACACCAACTCGAAGCCGACCAACGCGTCCAGCGCCCCGTACAACCTCACCGGTTGCGCGAGCCTGCCGTTCAACCCGACGTTCAACGCCGCCCTCACCGGCGAGACGAACCCGGGCGGCCACCCCGGCCTGTCGATCCAGATCAAGTCGCCTGAGGGCGATCAGGACCTGGGCGGCACGCGGATCACGCTGCCGCTCGGCGTCGCGACCGACCTGAGCCGCATCACGAACGCTTGCCCGCAGGCCACGTTCGAGGCTGACCAGTGCACCCCGGCCACCGTGATCGGTGCCGTGAAGGCGACGCTCTCCGGCATCAACGCCGATGTCGTCTCCGGTGTGGTCCACATGGTCAAGGTCGAAGGCAAGACGCTCCCGGCGCTCGGCTTCGACTTCAACGGCCGCCTGCCGCTCCGCATCGCCGGCGTCTCCGAGATCGATCCGCAGGGCCGCATCGTGAACACGTTCGCGAACCTGCCGTCGATCCCGCAGCGCTCGCTCGACGTCGAGCTGTTCGGCGGCTCGCGCGGCATCCTGCAGTTCGGCAACACCTCGAAGTGCACCGCCTCGGCGTTCGACGCGACCCTGACCAGCCAGAACGGGCTGAACAAGGCCATTGCGATCCCGACGAAGTGCGCTGAGCAGCTGACGGCCCGCCTTGAGAAGGCCGACACGAAGAAGCCGACGCTCCACTTCGGCGGCGCCGGCGCGACTGGCAAGAAGATCCAGACGCTGAAGTGGACGCTGCCCCCGGGCCTGACGATCAACAAGAACAAGTCGCAGTCCGGCATCACGGTCAAGAACCTCGACCAGGGTGTGACCGGCGATACCAAGCGCTCGCGCCTCTCCAAGAAGGAGATCCGCTTCACGCTTCCGGGCAAGGGCTCCAACGGCCTGACGATCATCACGCGCACTGGCACGCTCGCTGCGTCGAGCAAGTTCGCGAAGCGCGAGGATGCGATCACGGTCGACGCGCGCATCGTCTACACCGACGGCTCGAAGGTGACGGTCAAGGTGCCGATCACCCGCAAGAACGCCGAGTAGCAATCCGCAGGACGGGCTAGCGCCCACCAACGCTCACGAGGGCCGGCCCCGCCCCGGGTGGGCGCCCGGCCCCCGCAAGCGAGATCAGCAAGCCGGCGGCGAGCACCAGCAGCGCGAGCAATGACGCCGGCGCCCCGTGGCGCGCGACCTGACTTTCGGACATGCGTTCTCCCAGCAAGAAGGCCCTTACG
>JAEYAL010000257.1 GCA_023404805.1 Actinomycetes bacterium
GGTACGCCGTCGGCGAGCTGCAGACCGCCTCGCGGTGCGCCGCGCAGTGGTTCGTCAACCACCACCTGCGGCCGCAGCCGCTGAGCCCTGATGCCGCGCCGCTCACCGCGGGCCGCCTGCGCCACGAGGTGCTGCGCGACATCGTCAGCACAGTCGTGATGGGCGGCCAGCCGCTCGGGCCCGCGGCGATCCCGGCGCTCCGCGAAGCGCTGGCCGAGGCAGCAGCGCGCCAGGCCGAGCGCGGCGCGCAGCTCAAGGAGACGCAGGCCGAGCGCCTCATGCGCGAGCGCGTCGTCGCGGAGGTCGACGCCACGATCCCCGGTCTCTGCGGCGACGGCCCGCTGGCGCACCAGCCCGACGAGTGCGAGCTGCCGTGCGGCAGCGGCGCGGGCGAAGCTGAGCCCGGCGACGCCGACGCCGCGCCCGCCGACGGCGAAGATGACGACGCCCGGCCGCCGGTCGTGATCGAGCGCGCGGGCGAGCGGCTCGTGCTGGCGGGCCGGATCGACCGCCTCGACCGCGACCCGCGCACCGGCGAGCTCGTCGTCGTCGACTACAAGGGCGCCAACGTGGACGCGTTCAAGGGCGCGACGTGGGTCGAGTCCCGGGAGCTGCAAGCCGGCCTCTACGCGTTGGCCGCCGAGCAGCTGGCGGGCGGGCGCTCGCGGACCGTGGCCTCGCTCTACCAGCCGGTGCCGGGGCCGGCGAACCAGCCGCCCCGCGGCGCGGCTGCCGCCGACCTGCCCGGCCGCCACGCCGTGCAGCGCAACGACCAGCTCGGCCCCGGCGAATGGGACGAGCTCCTCGACGCGCTCGTGCAGCTCGCCGGAGAAGCCCAGCGCTGCATCGACGATGGCGTCGTGCGCCCCGAGCCGCAGCGCTGCAGCTCGCGCGGCTGCCGCTACCCGTGGCTCTGCCGCGAGGTCCAGGGGTGAGCTACCAGGAAGAGAGCCTCGCGCCGCCCGCGACGCTGTACGCGCCGGCCAAGGAGCAGCCCGCGTTCCGCCCGTCGGACGAGCAGCAAGCCGTGCGCGACCGCGGCCACGCGTCGAACGTGCTCGTCGCTGCGGCCGGCAGTGGCAAGACGCGCGTCCTGACCTGGCTCTACACCGACGCCCACCTCCAGCACGGCATCCCGCTCACCGCGCTGCTGGCGATCACGTTCACCGACAAGGCTGCTGGCGAGCTGCGCCACCGCATCGCCGGGGAGCTGGCGAAGGCGTCGCTGACCGGCGCCGTCGACCTCGCCGACGCCTGGATCGGCACCTTCCACGGCATCTGCATGCGGATCCTGCGCGAGTTCGCGCACCGCCGCGGGCTCGACCCGGCCTTCGGCGTGATCGAGGAGCTGCAGGCGCTCGAGCTCCAAGCCGAGGCGTGGGACCGCGCCGTGAAGGAGCTGCTCGACGAGCACGGCGGCGACGCGGCCTCGCTTATCGCCCAGCTCGGCGACCGCACGCTGCGCGCCGCCATCATCGACTGGTGGACCGCCCGCCGCAGCTCGGGCGAGGTGCACCCGGAGCTGCCGACGCCGCGCACCAGCGCGGCCGACGTCGCCGCGGCGGCCGGTCGACTCGCGCGCGCCTGCGGCCACTACAGCGGCGTGCTCGAAGACCTCCAGGCCGAGCGCACCAACCCGCTCAAATCGCTGACCGACCGGTTGGACATCGCAGCAACCCTCAGCGGCCTCGCCGAGGACGTGCGCGCTGCGGCGGGCGCCGGCGATCTCGACCCGGCCGACGTCGACGACCGCGCGGCGGCGATCGAAGCGTGCAAGCCGAAGGCCGGCGTGCCGGTGCCGCGCGAGGAGCACGACGCGCTGCTGGCGGCCCGCGACGCGCTCACCCGCAGCCTCGCGGAGCACATCGCCGGGCCGCGCGTGGCGCTGCTCGCCGAGCTCGTGCGGCGGTTCTCGCACGCCTACGAGGACGCCAAGCGCGCTAACGAGCTCCTCGACTTCGACGACCTGGAGCTCGAGGCGCTCCAGCTGCTGCGCGAGGACGACGACGTGCGGCGCCGGCTCGTCGACCGCTTTGAGCGCATCCTCGTCGACGAGTTCCAGGACACCAACCCGCGCCAGGCCGAGCTCGTCGACCTGCTCGCGGGCGGGCCGATGTGGATCCCGGTCGGGGGCGATGGCCGGCCAGCGGTCACGGTCGTCGGCGACCCGCGCCAGGCGATCTACGGCTTCCGCCACGCCGACGTGCAGCTGATCGGCGAGGCCGCCGAGCGGATCGAGGACGAGGGCGCGCTGCGGCTGTCGACGAACTACCGCAGCGACGCCGAGGTGCTCACGGCGATCGACGACGCGTTCGCCAAGCTCGACCCTGAGCATGAGCCGGTCCGCGCGCACCGCGGGCCCGACCGCCTGCCGACCGGCGAGGCGCGCGTCGAGCTGCTCATCACCAAGGAGGAGCCGGGCAGCAAGGACGCGCCGCTGCCGTCGTGGTCCGACGTGGAGCTCGGCGGCAGCGTGGGGGAGAAGACCGGTGCCGCGCTGGCCGAGGCGCGGCTGATCGCCGCCCGGATCCAGGAGCTGCGCGCTGCCGACCCGGACCAGTCGATCACCGTGCTCGGCCGTGCCCGCAGCGTGCTCGGCCCGATCGCCGAGTCGCTGGCTGACCTCGGGATCCCCGCGCTGATCGACGGCGCCGAGGGCTTCTGGGAGCGGCTCGAGGTCATCGACGTGCTCTCGTGGTTGCGGCTGGTGCGCAACCCGGCCGACGACGCGGCGCTCGTCGCGGTGTGCGCGTCGCCGCTGGTCGGGCTCTCGACCGGCGGGGTCGCGCAGCTCGGCCTGCTCGACGCCGAGCACCGCTACGGCGGACGGCTCGAGGCGCTGCGGGCGGTGCTGGCGTCCGGCGCCGGCTTCGGTGCCGATGACGCCCGCCGCCTCTCCGGCACGCTCCAGCTCCTCGACCGCCAGCGGCTCCCGGGCCGCGCCGCCGATCCGGCCGGCCTGATCGACGAGCTCCTGCTCGCGACGGCCTACGACGAGCATCTGCTGACGCTCCTCGGCGGCGATCGGCGTGCCGCCAACGTGGTGCGGCTGCGCCGCCTGGCGACCGACATCGCAGCTGGCGGCGGCGACCTGACCGACGTCGTCGACCGCGCCGACAAGGAGGTCGGCCACGAGCTGCGCGCGCCTGAGGCGTCGGTGGCTGGCAGCGGCGCGGTGACGCTGATGACGGTGCACCAGTCCAAAGGCCTTGAGTTCGACACGGTGATCGTGGCGGGGCTCGGCTCGCGGCCGCGGCTGTCGATGCCGGCGCTGATCGGCGCGCCGCGCGGCGACGACCGCCGCCTCGGCCTGCGTCTGCGCCCCTCCCCGGGCGCGCCGCTGCAGGCGCTCTTCGACCACGGCGACCTCGTCGACGAGCTCCGCGCCCGCGAGGAAGACGAGCTGCGGCGCGTGCTCTACGTCGCGCTGACGCGGGCCCGCGAGCGGCTGATCGTCAGCGGCCTGGCCCGCTGGACGCAGAAGGGCTCGCCGTTCTCGGGCGAGCCGAGCAAGGCCGCACCGGTGCTGACATGGCTCGCTCCGGCGATGGTGCCCGAACTCGAGTCGCTGATCGGCCCGGCCAGCCAGGCGCCGGTGCGCAGCCGCGCCGGGATCGAGCTGCGCGTGTCGACGCCGGACGGCGAGCTGCTGCCCGAGCGGCTGCGGGCGCCGGAGGTCCCCGATCTGGCGGTGCACGTGGCGGACGGGCCGCGGGTCGACCTGCTGCCCGCCGCCGGGCAGCAGCCGCTCAGCGCGCCGCGCGTGCTCTCGTACACGGCGCTCAAGGACCACAAGGGCTGCGGCCTGCGGTTCTACGCCCAGCGCGTGCTCGGGCTCCGCCCGCCGGAGGATGATCCGGTGCCGCCGGTCGCCGTGGCGGCCGCCGCTCCAGCCGGGCAGGTCTCAACCGCGGTCGCCGACGCGGCTGCCACGGAACCTCCGATGGCGCCGTCTGGGCCGAGCGCGTACGCCTCGGCCAAAGCCGCCCCTGACCAGCTCGATCTCTTCGCAGCGCCGCCGCCCGCACCGGCCCTCGCGGAGGGTCCTGCGGCGCCGGACGCGCCGGTCGGCGCGCCGTCCGTCGCTGCGAACACCCTTGGCTCGGCGGTGCACGCCGTCCTCGAGCGGATCACGCCGGCTGCAGCGCCGGAGGTGTTCGACGCCGCCATCGCCGCCGCCACCGAGGGCGCCGAATGGGACGCCGCGCCAGCGTCCCGGGGCGAAGTCCGGACCCTTGCCGCCCGCGCTGCCGCGCACCCAGCGTTCGCCGCGCTCTGGGCAGGGGGCGCTGCGCCGAGCCGCGAGGTCGCGTTCACCGTGCCGGTCGGGCCGGGCGGCCGCATGATCGGCGGCGCCATCGACGCCTGGGCCATGACGCCGGACGGCAGCGCCGTCGTGGTCGATTACAAGACCGACCGCCTCGGGCCCGGACAGGACCTGGCGGCGCTCACGGCCGAGCGGTACGCGCTGCAGCAGCGCGTCTACGCGCTCGCGGGGCTCCGAGCTGGCGCCAGCCGCGTCCGGGTCGTCCACCTGTACCTGCGCGCCGAGGGCGACGGCGCCGTCGAAGCCGCCTGGTCGGCGGACGACCTCCCAGCCCTCGACGCCGAACTCGCGGCTGCCGTGGCTGCGGTCGACGGCGAGACCCAGCCGCAGGCGACGCCGCGCCCCAACCGGTGGACGTGCAAGGGGTGCCAGGTACGGGGCACGCTCTGCGGCTGGCCGGAGGAGCAGACGCGCCGCCCCGGCGATGCTCCGCCGGCGCCGCGCTCGCTCTGGCTCGGCGACCCCGCCGGGCTCGCGGGCGGCCCTTAGGGCGCCGCGGCCTTCGTCTCGCCCCCGCTCGCCGCGCCATCCGGGTGCACGAGCAGCCCGTCGTCCTTGGGGTCTGGCAACGCGCCCGCGGGGTGCCCGGCGATGGCGGGGTTGTCGGCGCCCCGAAGCTTGAGCGGCTCGTGGTCGTCGCCGCGGCGCTCGGCGAGGGTGCCGTTCAGAGCGGCGCCGAAGAGGACCACGACGCCGCTGAGCCACAGCCAGATGAGGAGCGCGATCGGCGTGGCGAACGCCCCGTAGGTCGCGCCGAGCGAGGCGATGTTCTGCACATAGAACGCGAAGCCGCCGGAGGCCACGACCCAGCCGATGCCCGCGAGCACGGCGCCGGGCATCAGCGCGGACCACGGGCGGGGGTCGATGCGGTCGGGGGCCACGCGGTAGAGCAGCAGCATCGCGCCGATGATCCCGACGAGGACGAGCACCGGCCGCAGGACGGTCCAGGCAGCGGGCGCCCCCGCCTCCCAGCCGATCGCGTTGAACACGTCGTCCGCGACGTCGCCGCCGAGGTTGAGGAGCACGAGCGCGAACACCACGATCACGAGCAGGAAGGCGGTCCAGACGGAGAAGCGGATCTTCCCGGCGACGAAGTTGCGTTTGCGGCGGCGCTCCGGGTCGGGCTCGATCGCGCGGCCGGCCGCAGCGAGCCAGCCGGACGCGCTGTAGGCCGAGACGAGCGCGAGGAGCACGGCGGCCAGGCCGGCGCCGCTGCTCGCCTTCGCCGCCGCCGTCTGCAGCGTGCGGTTGAGGGCCGCGCCGACGTCCGGGTCGAGCCCGGCCTCGACGGCGCGGTCGACGAGGTCGGTGAGGGTGTCCGGCGCGCTGAAGAGCAGCGAGACGATCACCGCGACCAGCATCGCGGGGAACACGGCCTGGATCGCGTAGTACGCCATGGAGGCCGCGCGGTCGGTCCCGCCCTCGTTGAACCGCCCGACCGCCGCCTTGGTGATCTCGAACGCGGCCCGTGCCCGGCCTTGGCCAGCCGAATCAGGGGTATTTGCCCGGTCGTGTCCGCTGGTTTTGGGCGTTTCGTCCATGAAGCGCAAGCGTAAACCCGCGCTGGGGCGTAGAACTGAACACGGCGGGTCGCGGAACGTTGATTCCGCAGTCCGGGACAGCAAATGCAGGCGATTTGTTGCGTTTGCAATGACCGAGCCGAAATAGTTGCAATTGCAAAGAACTTTCGGCATACTTCTTGACCAGGCGCGAAGAAGAAGCACATCGAGAGAGGGAGACACGATGGAACCAGGCGATCAGCTTGATCAGATCCTCAGGGCTGCGGAGCGCTACCCGCTGCTGAGTCACCCTGAGGTCATCGAGCTTTCCAAGCGGATCGAGGCAGGCGACCTCGATGCCAAGGAGAAGCTCATCAACTCCAACCTGCGGCTGGTCGTATCGATCGCCCGCAATTACCAGGGCCAGGGGCTGCCGCTCGGCGACCTCGTCCAGGAAGGCATGCTCGGCCTGATCCGCGCAGCCGAGAAGTTCGACTACCGCAAGGGGTACCGCTTCTCGACCTACGCGACGATCTGGGTGCGGCAGGCCCTCCAGCGCGGTCTCGACAACAGCGGCCGGACGATCCGTCTGCCCGCCCACGTCGCGCAGCGCGTGCGCCGGATGCGCCGTCTGGAGCGCGAGCTCTCGACGCAGCTCGGCCACGTGCCGACCGAGGCGCAGCTGGCCGATGCCCTGGCAACCGACCTCGACGAGGTCGCCAAGCTCCGGCATCACGACCGGACCATGGCGTCGCTCGACGCCGGAGTGGGCGAGGACGGCGAGACGCCGCTCTCGAGCCTGCTGCCGGACGACGGCCCCGAAGTGGCCGAGGTCGTCGCGGATGAGGCGGTGCGAGAAGGGCTGCGCTCGCAGATCCAGTCGCTGCCGAACGACGAGCGTGACGTGATCACGCTGCGGTTCGGCACCGGCCAGGAGGGCGTGCACACCGTCGAGCAGGCATCCCGCAAGCTGGGCATCCCGGCGTCGCGCACACGCGACATCGAGGCCCGCGCGCTGGACCGCCTGTCGCGGCAGCCCGAGGTCGTGGCGCTCCGCAGCGTCGCGTAAGACCGCCCGCAGGCAAATTCAAACCCGGTGGGCCGCGGTGTGCGGCCCATCACAGGACTCCACGAGCCCGGTGCGTACGCGCGCCGGGCTCGTGGTGTTTCCGGGTGAAATTTCTCGCCCGTTGGTAAACTTCGCCGACCTCACGCGTCTTGTGCGCGCTGGGGGCAAGCCCCGGCGCTCTCCGGCACCGGGAATCCACCCCAACCCTCGACCCTTGCGGACTTGCATGACGCGACCGGCGGACGGCCTCTACGACCCTCGCAATGAGCACGACGCCTGTGGCGTCGCGCTGGTGGCCAAGCTGGATAACCGCCCGACGCGAGAGATCGTCGAGATGGCGATTCAGGCGCTCGACAACATGGAGCACCGCGGTGCCGAGGGCGCCGACGCCAACACCGGCGACGGCGCAGGCATCCTGCTCCAGATGCCCGACGCGTTCCTGCGCGGTGTCGCTGGTTTCGAGCTCCCCGAGCTCGGCCAGTACGGCGTGGCGATGTGCTTCCTCCCGCAGGACGACGCCCGCCGCGCCGAGGTGAAGGCGTTCCTCGAGGAGACCGTCGCCGCTGAGGGCCAGGTGCTCATCGGCTGGCGCGACGTCCCCGTGGTCCCGGAGTCGGTCGGCGTGACCGCCAACGAGAGCCGCCCGGTCTTCGAGCAGCTCTTCATCGGCCAGGGCGCCGGCATCGCTGATCAGGACGCGTTTGAGCGCAAGCTCTACGTGATCCGCCGGATCGCCGAGCTGCAGTTCGGCCGCGACCTCTACGTCGCCTCCGCCTCGTCGCGGACCCTCAACTACAAGGGCATGCTCATCTCCGGGCAGCTCATGAAGTTCTTCCCGGACCTCGCCGACAAGCGCGTCGCCAGCGCCGTCTGCCTCGTCCACTCGCGTTTCTCGACGAACACCTTCCCGAGCTGGGACCTCGCCCACCCGTTCCGCGTCATCGCGCACAACGGCGAGATCAACACGCTGCGCGGCAACATCAACTGGATGCGCGCTCGCGAGAGCCAGCTGCAGTCCGAGCTGTTCGGCGACGACCTCCAGAAGGTCATGCCGGTGGTCCGCCCGGACGGCTCCGACTCGGCGACGTTCGACAACGTCCTCGAGCTCCTCATGCTGAGCGGCCGCTCGCTGCCGCACGCCGTGATGATGATGGTGCCGGAGGCCTACGAGCGCCGCACCGACCTCCCTGAGCACCTGCAGGGCTTCTACGCCTTCCACGCTGCGCTGATGGAGCCGTGGGACGGCCCCGCCGCGGTCTGCTTCACCGACGGCCGCGTCGTCGGCGCCACGCTCGACCGCAACGGCCTGCGTCCGGGCCGCTGGGTCGAGACCACCGACGGCATCGTCGTGCTCGGCTCCGAGACCGGCCTGCTCCCTGAGATCACGACCGAGCGCATCAAGCGCCTCGGCCGCCTGCAGCCGGGCAAGCTCTTCCTGATCGACCTCGAGCAGGGCCAGATCATCGACGACGCCGATGCCAAGGCGCAGATCTCCCAGCAGCAGCCGTACGCCGAGTGGTTCAAGGAGCACAACGTCTCCTTGAGCGACCTCCCGGCCCACGAGGCCATCACGCCGGAGCTCACGGTTCGCCAGCGCCAGCTCGCCTTCGGCTACACCCAGGAGGACGAGCGCGTCCTGATCGGCCCGATGGCGGCGAAGGGCGAGGAGCCGCTCGGCTCGATGGGCAACGACACGGCCCTCGCGGTCCTGTCTGATCGCCGCCCGCCGCTCTACGCCTACTTCAAGCAGCTCTTCGCGCAGGTCACGAACCCGCCGATCGACCCGATCCGCGAAGAGGTCGTCATGAGCCTCACGACGCAGCTTGGCTCCGAGGGCAACCTGCTCGACGAGGATCCTGAGCACGCGCACCAGCTCCGGCTCGACCAGCCGATCCTGCGCAATGCCGAGCTCGAGACGGTCCGCCATATCGACCACGGCCTGCTGAAGGCCGCGACGCTCGACATCACGTTCGACGTCAGCGGCGGCGAGCAGGGCCTGCGCGACCGCCTCACGGAGCTCTTCGCCGAGGCCGATCAGGCGCTCGCCAACGGCACGACGGTCCTGATCCTCTCGGACCGCGGTGTCTCGGCCGAGCGCGCGCCGATCCCGGCGCTGCTGGCTGCCTCCGGCGTCCACCACCACCTCGTCCGCGCAGGCACCCGCCTGCAGGCTGGCCTGGTGCTGGAGTCCGGTGAGCCGCGCGAGGTCCACCACATGGCGGTCCTCCTCGGGTTCGGCGTCAACGCCATCAACCCGTACCTGATGTTCGACACCGCGGACCAGCTCCTCGCTGAGGGCCGCGTCGCTGGCGACATCACTCCGGAGCAGGCTGAGAAGAACGTCGTCAAGGCGATCGGCAAGGGCCTGCTCAAGACGATCTCCAAGATCGGCATCGCGACGATCCAGTCCTACACGGGCGCGCAGATCTTCGAAGCGATCGGCCTCTCGCAGGAGCTCGTCGACGAGTACCTCACCGGCGCCTCGTCGCGCCTGGGCGGCATCGGCCTCGACGTGATCGCGACCGAGACGATCGAGCGCCACGCGACGGCTTTCCCGACGCTCGGCGACGACCTGCTCGAAGTCGGCGGCAAGTACGCCTGGCGCCGCGGCGGCGAGCGCCACGCCTGGGCGCCCGAGTCGATCTCGCTGCTGCAGCACGCGGTCCGCGGCCAGGGCGGCGACGCCCAGGCCACGTACGACCGCTACGCCCACGAGGTCAACGAGGAGTCGAACAAGCTCGGCTTCTTGCGCGGCCTGCTCAAGTTCAACAGCGACGGCGTTTCCCCGATCGACTTGGGCGAGGTCGAGCCGGCCTCCGAGATCGTCAAGCGCTTCGCGACGGGCGCCATGTCGCTCGGTTCGATCTCGCGTGAGGCCCACGAGAACCTCGCCATCGGCATGAACCGCCTCGGCGGCAAGTCGAACACCGGCGAGGGCGGCGAGGACCCGATCCGGTTCAAGCCCGAGGCCAACGGCGACACCCGCCGGTCCGCGATCAAGCAGATCGCATCCGGCCGCTTCGGCGTCACGATCGAGTACCTGGTCAACGCCGACCAGCTCCAGATCAAGATGGCCCAGGGCGCCAAGCCCGGCGAGGGCGGCCAGCTGCCCGGCCACAAGATCGACGAGTACATCGGCAAGATCCGCCACTCGACGCCGGGCGTCGGTCTCATCTCGCCGCCGCCGCACCACGACATCTACTCGATCGAGGACCTCAAGCAGCTCATCTACGACCTGCGCTGCGCCAACCCGGGCGCGTCGGTCTCGGTGAAGCTCGTGTCCGAGGTCGGCGTCGGCACCGTCGCCGCTGGCGTGGCGAAGGCCAACGCCGACCACGTCCTGATCGCCGGCCATGACGGCGGCACCGGCGCCTCGCCGCTGTCGTCGGTCTACTCGGCCGGCGTGCCGTGGGAGATCGGCCTGGCTGAGACGCAGCAGACGCTGCTCAAGAACGACCTGCGGTCCCGCATCACCGTGCAGACCGACGGCCAGCTCAAGACCGGCCGCGACGTGGCCATCGCGGCGCTGCTCGGCGCCGACGAGTTCGGCTTCTCGACCGCTCCGCTGATCGCGACGGGCTGCATCATGATGCGCGCCTGCCACCTCAACACGTGCCCGGTCGGCATCGCCACCCAGGACCCTGTGCTGCGCGAGCGCTTCAAGGGCCAGCCCGAGCACGTCGTCAACTTCTTCTTCTTCGTGGCAGAGGAGCTGCGCGGCATCATGGCCTCGCTCGGCCTGCGCACGCTGGACGAGATGATCGGCCGCACCGAGCTGCTCGCTGCCGACGACGCCATCACGCACTGGAAGGCCAGCGGCCTCGACCTGACGCACCTCCTCGCGTTCCCGAGCGACGTCGACCGCGGCGTGCCGCGGCACCGCGTCGAAGCGCCGCCGGAGGTGCTCGGCGACCACGTCGACTGGAACCTCGTGCAACAGGCCCAGGACGCGATCAACGCCGCCGAGCCGGTCGTGCTCCAGCAGAGCATCCGCAACCTCGACCGCTGCACCGGAGGCATCCTGTCGAGCCACGTGGCCGCGCGCTACGGGCAGGCAGGCCTCCCGGACAACACCATCCAGGTCAACTTCACCGGCTCGGCCGGGCAGTCGTTCGGCGGCTGGCTCGCGCATGGCGTCACGTTCTCGCTCGAAGGCGACGCGAACGACTACACGGGCAAGGGACTCTCCGGCGGCGTGCTGTCGGTGCGTCCGCCCGCGGATGCGAAGTACGTGCCCGAAGACAACGTGATCGTCGGCAACACGCTGCTGTACGGCGCCACCGAGGGCCGCGCGTTCTTCCGCGGCCGCGCCGGAGAGCGTTTCGCCGTCCGCAACTCGGGCGCCTACGCGGTGGTCGAGGGCGTGGGCGACCACGGCTGCGAGTACATGACGGGCGGCCGCGTGGTCGTGCTCGGCCCGACGGGCCGCAACTTCGCCGCCGGCATGAGCGGAGGCCTCGCCTTCATCTACGACCCGGCAGGGACCTTCGAGCAGCGCGTCAACGGGGCGATGCTCGACCAGCTCGAGGAGCTGACGCACGAGGACCAGGAGGACCTGCGCGCCCTGCTCGAAGAGCACGTCCAGCGCACCGGCTCGACTGTGGCCGAAGGCATCCTGAGCCGCTTCGACGAAGCGGTCTCGGAGTTCGTGAAGATCTTCCCGACCGACTACAAGCGGGTGCTCGCCGAGCGCGCCGCAGCGGCTGGGACTACCGGAGGCGCTGCCTGATGGGTGAACTGGGCGGCTTTCTCCGCATCGAGAAGCACAACTTCCAATACTCCGACCCGGCGCAGCGCGTCGAGCATGTCAAGGAGTTCATCGAGCGCCTGCCGAAGGCCGAGATCTCCCAGCAGGGCGGCCGCTGCATGGAGTGCGGCGTTCCGTTCTGCCACAACGGGTGCCCGCTGGGCAACCTGATCCCGGACTGGAACGACCTCGTCTACCGCGACCGCTGGGACAGCGCCGTCCGCCAGCTCCACGCGACGAACAACTTCCCCGAGTTCACCGGGCGCCTGTGCCCGGCGCCGTGCGAAGCGTCGTGCGTCGTCGAGATCAACGAAGGCCAGGCCGTCACGATCAAGCAGATCGAGCTGGCCATCTCGGACCACGCCGTCGAAGCAGGCCACCTCGCGCCGCAGCCGCCGGAGTTCGAGACGGGCCACAAGGTCGCCGTCGTCGGCGCCGGACCGGCCGGCATGGCTGCTGCCCAGCAGCTGCGCCGCATGGGCCACGCCGTCACGCTGTTTGAGCGCGACGAGGCCGCTGGCGGTCTGATGCGGTTCGGCGTGCCGGACTTCAAGATCGAGAAGGACGTCATCGAGCGCCGCGTCACGCAGCTCGTCGGCGAAGGCATCGAGCTGCGCGTCGGTGTCGACGTCGGCGTCGACATCACCGTCGAAGAGCTCCGTGAGGAGTTCGGCGCGGTGATCCTCGCGACCGGCTCCCGCGTCCCGCGCGACCTGCCCGTTCCGGGCCGCGAGCTCGAAGGCGTGCACTTCGCGATGGAGTTCCTGTACGAGCGCAACCGCCGCGTCTCCCGCACCGACGGCCCGACGCCGCAGGGCACCATCCCACCGGACACCGGCATCACCGCCACCGGCAAGAAGGTCGTCGTGATCGGCGGCGGCGACACCGGCGCCGACTGCGTCGCCAACTCGCTGCGCGAAGGCGCCGTCGAGGTCGTGCAGCTCGAGCTGCTGCCCGAGCCGCCGGCCAACCGCCCGGACGACCGCACGCCGTGGCCGCTGTGGCCCGCCAAGTACCGCAAGTCGTACGCCAAGGAAGAGCTCGACGCTCTCGACAAGGGCGAGCAGGACTTCTCCGTCATCACCACCGCGTTCGAGGGTGAAGATGGCAAGGTCAAGCGCCTCAAGGTCAGCCGCGCCGCAGACGCCCCGCCGTTCGCGCCCGTTGAAGGCACCGAGTTCGAGATCGAAGCCGATCTCGTGCTGCTCGCCATGGGCTTCCTGCATCCCGAGCAGGAGCTGCTCGACAGCCTCGGCGTCGAGAAGGACGCCCGCGGCAACGTCAAGTCGGTCCGCCCGTACACCTCGTCGGTCGACGGCGTCTTCGCGGCAGGCGACTGCCGCCGCGGCCAGTCGCTGATCGTGTGGGCCATCAACGAGGGCCGGCGCGCGGCCAACATGGCCGACAAGTTCCTCGGCGAGCGCCAGAAGAGCGTCGCCGAGGCGCTCAGCGTCTGAGGGCACCAAGCTCAGCAGAGTCACCGGCCGCGCCGCTAGGCTGCGGCCTGTGACGGCTGCTTCTCGTCCGAGCGTGATCGTGATCGGCGCGGGTTCGACCGGGATCGCCGTGCTGAAGACGCTGCGCGACCGCGGGCTCGACGCCGTCGCGGTCGACGCCGCCGAGCGGATCGGCGGCCGGTGGACCAACAAGGACCCTGAGCTCGGGGCGATCGCGTACCGCACGCTCCACTCCAACACGTCGCGCGACGCGCTGGCCTACGCCGACTTCCCGGCGCCGCGGCATCTTCCGGTGTTCCCGAGCGCTGGGCAGGTGGGGGAGTACTGCGAGTCCTACGTCGACGCCTTCGGGCTCCGCGACCGCATCCACCTTGGCGAGCGCGTCGAACGGGCAGAGCGCGGCCCGAGCGGAGGCTGGACGGTCACGACGGACAAGGGCGTGCGAGAGGCCGGAGCGCTCGTCGTGGCGACGGGGCCGTTCGGACGCCCCCGCATGCCAGAACCGGCGCTTCCGGGGCTCGCTGGCTTCGAAGGCGAGGTCATGCACGCCCATGACTACCGCGGCCCGAGCCAGCTCGAAGGCAAGCGCGTGGTCGTGGTCGGCGTCGGGACGTCGGCCGTCGACGTGGCCTGTGACGCGGCGGAGCACGCCGGCAACGCGCTGCACTCGATGCGCCGCGGCGCGTGGTTCCTCCCGGAGATCCTCTTCGGGCGCCCCGCCGACCGCTACCGCCCGCCGGTGCCGCTGTCGTGGAAGGCCCGCCGGGCGCTGTTCGCCCGCGCCGCAGCCGCGCAGCTCGGGCCGCTCGCGTCCTACGGGATCGCACACCCCGGCCACGGCTACGGCGAGGTGCATCCGCTCCGCTCTGGGCGTCTGCTCTCGCATCTGGCACACGGCAATCTCGCCACGCGGCCCGCGCTCGCAGGCTTCGGCTCGTCGACGGTCGAGTACGTCGACGGCCGCGCCGACGACGCCGACCTCGTGATCTTCTGCACCGGCTGGCTCGTCGAACATCCGTTCCTGCCGGAGCAGTACCGGGGCACCGACGGCGCTGGCCCGTCGCTGCTGTCGCGGATCTTCCACCCGGAGGCGCCGGATCTCGCCTTCGCGGGGTTGATCGACGCCGGCGTCGTCGCGATGCCGATCGTGGAGATGCAGGGCCGCGTGATCGCCGACCACCTGTGCGGCGACTACCACCCAGTGCCGCCGGCCGAACGCGCCGACCAGATCGCGCTCGAGGAGGCGATCAGCCGCGAGCGGTTCCCTGCCGCTCGGCGCGTGCGCCTGCAGGTCGACGCCGTCGACTACCCGGTGGTGCTCGAGAAGGAGCGCCGCGCGGGGCACCTGCGCGCCCGCAGCGCCGGGCACTCGCTGCCGGTCTAGGCGCGGCGGCCGGCCGCTGCCTTCGGCGCGAGGTTCGTGTCCGGCTGGACGCTGCGTGCGTGGCCGTCGACGCAACGACAACGCAAGCCAGCGCAGGCGCCGTACAATGCGCGCCGTGCCCACCTTCTGCCGTCACGGTCGCTTCGAAGCCAGCTGCGCGATCTGCCGGAACGAGAAGGCCAAAGCTGAGCCGCAGGCCACGCGCCCCGCAGCCAAAGGCACCGCGGCGCGTCGGCCCACCAGCAGCCAGACGGCCGCGTCGACCGGGCCCAAGCGCTCGCGCACCGTCGTCACCGGCAAGCTGACCCGCAACGCCGACGACGGCTTCCGCAGCGAGCTGCTGCCGGGCATCCGGTCGAGCGCTGACGCGATGGTCCTCGCCCAGGAGCTGACGCTCGCCGAAGCGCGCCTGAGCGCGATCGCCACCGACGCAGCAGGCCCGTGGGCGGCGGTGGCCGAGCGGGCATCCGACCCGTCGCAGGCGTTCGTCGCCGCGCTGGTGATCGCCGTGGCTTCGCCGGACGACGTCGCGGGCTCGCTGGTGACCGCCGCCGGTGCGCTGGCCGCCCTGGAGCCGGCCGCCGCTGAACTCGACGACTCGGGCACGTTGCCCGGGGCGAGCGCGATCGCGGAGATCCTCGACGCCGGTCCGCGCGGCCCGCGCGCGCACGACGCGTCGGGTGCTGCGCTCGCGGTCCCGGCGCAGCTTGCGCAGCGCAGCGCAGGTTCCCTGGCCACGGGCCTCGCCGGGGAGGCGAGCTGGACGCCCGAGCGCCGCTTCGCGCGCCTGCTCGACCGCCTGGCGCTGAAGGGCCTTCCGCGCGCCGTCCGCTACGACCTGCTGGTCGCGCTGGGCCGCGCGGGGGCGCTGCCGGTGCGTGCCGACGGGCTGCACCTCGGGACCGACCAGGTCACCGATGCCGCCAAGCGGCTCTTCGCGGTGGCCGACGTGGCGCTGCTCGAGCGCCGGGCCGCCGCGTTGATCGAGGCGACCGATGTCGCCTGGGACGCCCTTGAACTCGCGCTCTGGAACATCGCCGGGGCCGACGCGACCGGCAGCGGTGCTGCGGCACGCTGGTCGACCGCGAAGCCGGCGACGACCCTCGGCCTGCCGGGTGAGGTCGACGAAGAGCACGCGCTGACCATCGCCGCGCTGCTCCAGGACTAAACGGCTGATCCGCGGCGGCGCAAGCCGCCACGGAAGCGAGAACCGAGCAGAACACCGACCCGCCGACTGCGAGGCCGGCGGCGGACTTGGGCTATGCCGCGGGCGGCGTCTCTGCGTCGTCGCTTTTGCCGTCGGTGCGCGAGACCGGCATGCCGAGGAAGCTCCGCGGCTTCTTGACCTGCGTCGCGGCTGCGGCTGCCGCCAGCATCGCTTCGGCTTCGGCGATCGCGGCGGCATGCTCCGGCGGGAGATCCGGGCGAGCGGCTGCGGCGGCCTCAGGTGCGACGGGGGCCGGGTGCGGAGCCGCGGGCACGGCCTGGGGCGGCTGCGCAACCGGGGGCGCCGGGGCGGCTGCCGGAGGC
>JAEYAL010000261.1 GCA_023404805.1 Actinomycetes bacterium
CGTCGGACGCGAGCGCCCGCCAGACGCGCCGCCGCGGGTGCGGCTCCGGCGGTGTGCCTGGCGGGCCGAACCGCTGGCGCTCGGCCTCATCGGCCAAGGCCGTCACGGCCGGCCCGAGCTCGCGCAGATCGTCGCGCAGCTCCTCGAAGGTCATCGCGGGCCCAGCAGGTGCCGGGACGATCCCGGCGAGCACGTCGCCAAGCGGGTCCGGCTGGCGGCGCGGCGCGCGGGCCCGGCGCAAGGCGAGGAAGCCGGCCAGCGCCACGATGATCACGGCAAGCACCGGCAGTACTGGGATCTTCGTGCCGCTCAGCGCCGCCTTGCGGTCCTTCTTGGCTTCGCCGACGCCCGGCGCGACCGCGGCTTCGGCGGCCGGCGGGGTCGGGTTGAACGCCACCCAGCCGTGCTCGGGGAAGTACACCTCGATCCACGCGTGCGCGTCCTTGTCGCGCACGTCCCACTCGTCGCCGCTGCGCTTGCCAGTGGCGAACCCCGTCACCACGCGCGTCGGGATGCCGTTGAGCCGCAGCAGCAGCGCTGCCGCTCCGGCGAAGTGCTGGCAGTAGCCGACGCGGGTCTCGAGCAGGAAGTCCAGCAGCGGGTACGGGCCCGGCTGCTGCACGTCGAGGGAGTAGGTGAAGAGGTTGCTGGTGGTGAGGTAGTCGTTGACGCGCTCGACGATCTCCAGCTGCGACGTCGTGCCACGCGACAGCTGCTCCGCGATGCCTGCCACCTGGCCGTAGCCCGTCTGCATCTGCTCGGCGGTCAGGTTGCCGACGGCGGGGTTTGGGAAGTCCGAACCCGCCGGTGCCACCTGGGTCAGGTCGTAGTATTTGCCGTCCTTGGGCACCTGGACGTTCGCCAGCGCAGGCGACAGCGGCACCTCGTCGGACACCACCGCATACGACTGCCCCTGGCGCGGGCGCGGCATCATGGCCACCGCTTCGTTGCCTTCGCGCCGCCCCATGCCGACGATCCCGTCGCCCGCGACCGACTCGATGCGGCCCGGCCCGACGGCGTACTCGTTGAGCAGTCCTTCGTTGGTCACGGTCGTCGTGACCCGGCGGGCGCTTGGCTGTGGGAGTTCGACGAGCTCGGGGTGCAGCGACGAGTCCAGCGCCGCTCGCCACACGTGCCCGTCGAATTCCTGCAGCACCTCCATCCGCCACAGCGACGGATGGTCCGAGCGGATCCGCAGCACGGTCTGCCCGGTCTTGCGGTCGGTGCTCGGACCGTAGGTCTGCTCCGACGACAGCTGGTTGAACTTCGGCTTGTTGGCGTTCTCCGGATCCAGGCCAGACCAGCGCTCGGTCGGCGCGACCAGCGCCGCGACCGCCACACCGACGGCGGCGACCACCGCCAAGGCCGGCAGCCCGTCGCGCAGGTTGCCGCGCGTGGCCCAGAGCAGTCCGGCGACGAGGATCGCGCCGCCTTGCCAGGCGGCGTCGCCGGTCTGCCCGAACCCCAGCGACATCGCAAACGGGATCGCGAGCAGGAAGAACGCGGAGGCAGCTGCCCCACGGGTGCCGCGCCGGGACTGCGCCGCCGCGACGAACCAGCACATGCCGCAGAGGTGCAGAAACGCGGCCAGCAGCCACGGGGCGTCGCTCTCGCTGACGGCGTTGGGGGTGCGCAGCGCGATCGCGAGCGAGCTTGCGAGCTCGCGGATCGTCTGCATGATCTCCAGCGGGTTGAGCGTCCACGCCGGAAGCCCGGCGACGATGAACGCGACCGGCGTCCACACCAGCCAGAGCCACGGGAACGCGACCTGCAGGCGCCGGTCTCGCAGCTCGATCGCATCGCCCGCGACCAACGACGTGAGGATCAGCACGGGGACGATCCAGAGGGTTCCGGCGCCGAGCGCCGGCCACCAGACGCCGATCGCGGCGAAGCCGAGGACGAGCGCCGCGCAGGTGCGCGTCCACTGGATCACGCGTGCCGGAGCACCTGCCGCCGCGGTCGGCGCGGTCGAGACGGTGTCGATCACGCGGCCACCTGCGGGAGCTGTTCGTCGCGGGTGGCGATGATGCCAGGCGGCAGCGGGCCGGGCGGGATGAGCGCCTCGGCGGGCGCTTGCGATGCGTGGACGACCACGGCGCCGCGCAGGTCGGTCCCTGGCGTCGGTGAGGGCGAGCCGACCCCGAGCCCGGCGAGGCGGCGGTGCACGACCGGCCACTGGGCGAGGGCGTCGGTGACGGTGAACGGGGTGCGGTCGCCGGGGAGCATCACGCGGCAGCCGCCGCCGTGCATCAGCTCGACGACGTAACCCGCCGCGGTGCGGGCCGCCCAGTCGAGCGCTGGCGCCGTTTGCGCGCCGGCGGTGTCGACCACGACGAGCGGCAGGTAGTCGACGGACTGCGTGAACCGCCGCTCTTGCAGCGGGCCGCCGCGCGCGGCGCTCTTCCAGTGGATGCGGCTCACGGGCGTGCCAGGCACGTAGGGGCGCAGACCCTCCGGCTCGGGATCGGGCGCCTTCGACGCCGCGCCCTGCCGCGGCGGCGCGCCGGTCCGGGCCGGCTCGGGGAGGACGAGGACGACCGCGGGCTCGCCGACCGTCACGAAGCGGGTGATGAGGCCGAGGTCGTCGCGCACGCGCATCGGCGAGGGCTCGATCACGTGCTCGCCGGGCTGGTTGATCACGTACCGGACCGAGCTGCGGCCCATCGGCAGCGGATGCCAGACGCCGTCGGTTCCGAGCAGCTCGACCTCTGCCGGGATCCCGGCCAGGCCCTCGATCTCGAACAGCACGGTGACGGGGTTGCCCTCGATCACCTCGGTGCGGTCGACGCGGCGGACGACGACCAGCCGCTCCGCCCCGCTCGTGACGACCCAGTGCGCGCCGATGTAGATCAGCGCGAGCCCAACGGCGACCGCGAACAGCGCGACGGAGCCGAGCGCCGCGGCGACAGCGCAGAGCAGGACTGGCCCGAGGGCCAGCTCGATGGTGCGTCTCACCGGGCCGGGACTTGGCGCAGCGCGTCGGCGACGACCTCGTGCTGCGCGCCCTCGGGGGCGGCGGCGACCGGCTGGATGCGGTGCGCGAGCACCGGGTAGGCCAGCGCCTGGACGTCGTCGGGGAGCGCGTACTCGCGGCCCTGCAGCGCAGCGCGGGCCCGGGCGGCGGCGAGCAGCTGCAGGCCCGAGCGCGGGCTGGCGCCGGTCTCGGCGAGCGGGTGGGCGCGGGTCGCGCCGAGCAGCGCGACGATGTAGGCGAGCAGCGGTTCGGCGGCGGCGACGCGGCTCACGGCGTCGCGGGCGGCGGTGAGCTCGTCGAGGCTGGCGACGGCCTGGTTCGTCGGCGACGGGCGGTCGCGCAGCAGCGCGGCCTCCTGGCCGGGCGTCGGGTAGCCGAGCGACATGCGCGCCAGGAAGCGGTCGAGCTGCGCGGGCGGCAGCGCGTAGGTGCCGTCGAAGCCGGCGGTCGGGTTCTGCGTCGCGATCACCATGAAGGGCCGCGGCAGCGCGTAGGTGTGGCCGTCGACCGTGACCTGCAGCTCCTGCATCGCCTCGAGGAGGCCGGACTGCGTCTTCGGGGTCGCGCGGTTGAGCTCGTCGGCGAGCAGCACGTTCGCGAAGACCGGCCCCGGATGGAACTCGAAGGTGGCGGTGCCGGCGTGCCAGACGGTCGCGCCGAGGATGTCGGTCGGCAGCAGGTCGACCGTCGCCTGCACGCGGGCGAAGTGGCCGCCGATGCTCGCGGCGACCGAGCGCGCGAGCTGCGTCTTGCCGACGCCCGGCTGGTCTTCGAGCAGCAGGTGGCCGCCGGCGAGGAGCGTGCAGAGGACGATGTCGAGGCGCTCGGGGGCGATCTGCATCGCCTGGCGGATGCCAGCGCGCAGGCGCTCCCCGAAGGCGGCGACGCCGCCGAGGTCGGCGTGGGCCGAGGCGGCGGGAGCGACCGGCGGCTGCGGTGCGGCGAACGCCGTCGGATCGGTCACGGGCGGAGCGGCGACGGCCGTCGGGTCGGTCACCGGCGGCGCCGGCGGGACAGGGGCGACCGGAGCAGACAGGTCGGGACCACCATCGGTCAGAGCGTTCGGGTCCATACGCGTGGGATCGGCTGGCATGCGCTGCCACTGAACCCTAGGGATTCCGATACGGCGCGTTTGTCCCCCGACGGGCCGCGGCGGGTGGTGCTTGCCGCCAAGGAGACGCAGGCCCGACGCCGGGCTTCCCTCGGAGCCGGCGTTGCCCAGGCAGCGTCGACCACCAGCCTGCCGTCCGCCGCACTCCCGCTCTCATGCCGGCAGAGGCTCCTTGCGGAGCCAACGGGTCTTGAGCTACGTGATGCGGCGGCCAGCTCGGACTGGTCTACCTCTTGCGGTTCGGCGGGCGGCATGCGGCCGCTGCGCGGTGTGGGGCTGGTGACTGCCGCCGATCGATTCCGCATCCATGAGAGGGATGGGCCGGGGCGCCCCGGGCGCAGAACGTTGTCTGCGCGCCGAGGCGCCTGCCTATCAATCGGGGCGAGAGGATTTGAACCTCCGACCTCACCGACCCGAACGGTGCGCGCTACCAGGCTGCGCCACGCCCCGAGAGGTGCCACGCAGAGTAACGCACCGCTACGGTTGGCGCGTGCCGACCCCGACGTCCCGCGATGCCATCGTCCGCTTTCTGGACGACCTGCTCGAGCCTGACGGCTTCAAGGACTACGGTCCGAACGGCCTCCAGGTGCCAGGCCGCGACGAGGTGCGGACGCTGGTCACCGGGGTCAGCGCGAACCGGGCGCTGATCGAGACCGCGATCGCGGTCGAAGCCGACCTGATCCTCGTGCACCACGGCCTCTTCTGGAGCAGCCAGGCGCAGGCCATCGACCGGCTGATGGCCGGACGGCTGCGGCCCCTGTTCGTCGCCGATGTGAGCCTCGTGGCCTACCACCTGCCGCTCGACGCGCACCCGGAGGTCGGCAACAACGCCCTGATCGCCGACGCGCTCGGCCTCGAGGACCGCTTCAGCTTTGCCGCGCACGGCGGCCGCGACCTCGGCGTCGCCGGCACGCTGCCGGCGGGCGGCCTGGACCCTGAGGCGTTCGCCGACCTGGTCGGCCAGATCTGCCAGCCGCCGATCGCGTTCCTGCACGGCCCCGAACATGTGCGGCGGGTCGGCGTCGTCAGCGGCGGGGCGGCCGACGACGTGCACGAAGCCGCCACGCTCGGCCTCGACGCGTTCATCACCGGCGAGCCCGCCGAGCGCTCGCAGGGCGCCGCCGAGGAGGAGGGCATCCACTTCCTCGCGGCGGGCCACCATGCCACCGAGCGCTTCGGTGTGCGCCGCCTCGGCGACCTGCTCGCCCACGAGTTCGGCGTCGACCACCGATTCGTCGACATCGAGAACCCGGTGTAGCCTCGCGCCCACCAACCCCTGGACCAAAGCGACCACTTCGGGGCCGCCGCCATCCAGGGCTCTCCGCCGGCTGCGCGCGCCGTCCTTCGGCCTACGTGGTGCTCATCGGCGCGATCGGCACGTACACGGGGTTCCTCGTCCTCACCCCGGTCCAGACTGCGGTGCTGGTCGCCACTCGGCGTACAGGCGCTGACTGACCGGGGAAGCGTGCGCGGCGTCACGGTAGGATCGCCCGAACTGTCCCGCGGCCCCCGCCGCACTTTCGGCACCCACCTCACCGATGAGGACCTCACGCGCATGACCCACCCGACCGGCACCGGCTCTTCGACGATCGCCGACCTGCTCCCCAAGGCGGCGGCGAAATACGGCGACCAGTCGGCGACGTCCTACAAGGACGGCGATACGTGGAAGCAGAACAGCTACAACGAGCTGCTCCGCGAGTCGACCGCCATCGGGCTCGGCCTCATCGCGCTCGGCGTGTCGGCCGGCGACCGCGTCTGCATCCTCAGCAACACGCGCCGCGACTGGTCGGTCGCCGACTTCGCGTCGACGCGCGCAGGCACGGTCGTCGTCCCGATCTACCAGACGAACTCGCCCAAGGAGTGCGAGTGGGTCCTCACGAACTCCGGCGCCGTCGCCGTGTTCGTCGAGAACGCCGAGCAGGCGGCCAAGATCGCCGAGATCCGCGAGAACCTGCCCGCGCTGCAGCACGTGATCGTGCTCGTCGGCGAGGCCGAGGGCGCGACGCCCGTCGCCGAGGTGATCGCCGCCGGAGCGAGCGTCGACCCGGCCGAGCTCGAGGCGCGCACCACCGCGGTCAAGCCCGAGGACCCGTACACGATCATGTACACGTCCGGCACGACGGGCATGCCCAAGGGCTGCGTCCTCTCGCACGGCAACTACCGCGCGATCATCGACTCCTCGCTTGAGATGGGCCTCGTCAGCACGGCCGACACCGACGAGAACAACGTCGCCTACCTCTTCCTGCCTCTCGCCCACTCGTTCGCGCGGCTGATCCAGCTCACGGTGCTCGACGGCGGCGGCGTCCTGGCGTACTTCGGCGGCGACACGAAGGCCGTGATCGGCGAGATCCAGGAGGTCAAGCCGGGCCTGCTGCCCTCGGTGCCGCGCATCTTCGAGAAGCTCTACACCGTCGCGATCCAGATGGCCGGAGAGGAGACCGTCGCCAAGGCGACCGACGTCGGCCTCAAGGTCAACGCGCTGCGCGCCGCCGGCCAGCCGATCCCGGCTGAGCTGCAGGCGGGCTACGACGAGCTCGACGGGCGCCTCTACGGCCTCGTGCGCGGGCTGTTCGGCGGCCGCCTGCGCCGCGCGATCACCGGCGCCGCGCCGCTCGGCCTCGACGTCATCTCGTTCTTCACGGCCTGCGGCGTCCCGCTGATGCAGGGCTACGGCATGACCGAGACCGCCACCGCCACATCATGCTGCTCGCCCGAAGCCAACAAGCTCGGCAGCGTCGGCAAGCCGCTGCCCGGCGTCGAGGTCAAGATCGCCGACGACGGCGAGCTGCTCGTGCACGGCCAGAACGTGTTCCAGGGCTACTGGGACAACGAAGCCGCCACCGCCGAGACGCTCGAGAACGGCTGGCTCCACACCGGCGACCTCGCGGAGATCGACGACGAGGGCTTCATCACGATCACCGGCCGCAAGAAGGACATCATCATCACGGCGGGCGGCAAGAACCTCACCCCCGCGAACATCGAGGCCGAGCTCAAGCTCAGCCCGCTGATCTCGCAGGCCGTGATGCATGGCGACCGCCGCCCGTACCCCGTCGCGCTGATCACGCTCGACCCCGAGACGGCGCCGCAGTGGGCCCAGCAGCAGGGGCTCCCCGAAGACCTCGCCGCGCTGTCCGCCGAGCAGGCCGTGGTCGACGAGGTCCAGCGGGTGCTCGACGCCGCCAACTCGCACTACGCGCCGGTCGAGCAGATCAAGAAGTTCAAGATCCTGCCCGCTGACTTCTCGCAGGAGACGGGCGAGCTGACGCCGACCCTGAAGGTGAAGCGCAACGTGGTCGAGGAGAAGTTCTCGGCCGAGCTCGACGCGCTCTACGTCTAACGGGGCCGGGCCCCGCCGGGCACGGCGGGGCGCACGCCCTGAGGTGGCGTGCGCCGCCAGGCCAGCCGTTACGGTTGGCCGGTGCGCACGCTCGCCTCCCGCCGCGGGCGACGGCTCCTGACGGCCGTCCTGCTCCCCGCGCTGCTGCTCTGCCTGCCCTCCGGCGCGTCGGCTGCGACGCGCGCGCAGGTGCAGAAGTCGCTTAAGGCGATCGTGCGCGGGATGCCCGGCAACACGAGCGTCTACGTGCGCGAATCGGCGACGCAGACGGTGCTCGCCAGCCGCGCGCCGACCGTCAAGCGGATCCCGGCCTCGGTCACCAAGCTGTTCACCACGTCGACCGCTCTGCTGCTCGATGGGCCGGACACGCGCCTGACCACTGAGCTGCGCCACACCGGCGAGATCGACGAGGACGGCGTCCTGCACGGCGACCTCATCGTGCGCGGCAGCGGCGATCCGGCGCTGCGGCTCGACCAGGTCACGGCGCTCGCGCAGGCCGCGGCGAAGGCCGGGATCGAGCGGCTCGACGGCGAGCTGCGCGCCGACCTGAGCGGATGGACGGCCGACCAGGGCACGCCGCTCACCGGCGGCGCCTACAACCGCGAGATCGGCGGCCGCCTCGGCGCGCTCGTCACGCTGCGCGGGTTCGCCTCGGGCACCGTGACCGACCCGGCGCGGCAGGTGCTGGTGCGGCTGCGCGAGAGCATGCGCGCAGGTGGCCTGCGCGGCAGCGTGAAGTTCGGCGCGACCGGCCCGAGCGGGCCCGACACGACCGTGCTCGCCAAGGCCAGCTCCCCCACGCTCGCGCAGCTTGCCGCCGCGACGAACAGCCCGTCCGACAACTTCTACGCCGAGATGCTGCTGCGCGGCGTCGGCGCGCGCCACGGCGCCGCGGGCACCACGACGGCTGGCCTGGCCGCCGAGCGCGCCGCGCTCGCCCAGCTC
>JAEYAL010000279.1 GCA_023404805.1 Actinomycetes bacterium
GTCCTTCCTCTGGGCCTATACCCCCAGAGGAAGGACGGTCGACCCCGGGTGGACGCCGGCTGCGAGGGGCGCCCGATCCGGACAGACCCGTTCGGGCCATCACCCGGTCGGGTGGTGATCGAGACAAACCGCATAAAGCCAGTTGTCTTTGTCTTGTATGTCGCAAGCGCCAGCTCATCAGCCGGCGCGAGCACCACGAGCGCCAGCTCTCCGCACGGCGCGCGCACCACCACCCAGCCCCCAAGGACACCTGATGACCCCCAGCCAGCTACCGCCCGACGGCCCGCGCCCTGCGCGCACGATCGACGAGGCGATGGAGCAGCTCGACACGCGCGGCGTACACCGCCGCCAGTTCGTCAAGCTCCTCGCCGGCACGGCCTTCGCCGGCGGCGCCGCCAACTTCCTCGCCGCGTGCGGCAGCAGCAGCTCCGCCACGGCCGGCGCTGCAGCCGCCGACGGCAAGCTCGCCCTCCTCAACTGGACCTCGGTCGGCGACTACTCCGTGCAGTGGGCCAAGGCCTTCCAGGAGGCCGCCAAGCAGCTCGGCTACGAGAGCGTGGTCCTCGACGGCAAGTTCGACGCGGCCGTCCAGCAGAACCAGTTCAACCAGCTGCTCACGCAGAAGACGTCGGCGATCCTGATCGGCGCCAACGACCCGGGCGTCATCCCGACGCTCGCCCGCGGCGCCAACCGCAGCAAGGTCCTGCTCAACGCCGCCTGGGGCGCCCCCGCGTGGTACACGCCGTGGGACAGCGAAGGCGAGTTCTACAACTCGTTCCTGATCCCGGACGAGCTGATCGCCGTCCAGGCCGTCACCGAGGCGCTGGTCAAAGCCGGCGGCGAGGACGCGACCTACGCGCGTGTCGGCGGCTACGCCACCCGTGACGCGACCGAGTCGCAGCGCCGCGTCGGCACCGAGCGCGGCTTCAAGCAGTACCCGAAGGCCAACTACGTCGGCGAGCTGCAGTCCAAGTACGACCCCGAGCTCGCCCAGAAGGCCGCGGCGTCGTTCATCGCCAAGTACCCGGACCTGCGCGGCATCGTGGCCGTCAACGACGACGTCGCCACCGGCGTCGTCGCCGCCATCAAAGCCGCCGGCAAGACCCCGGGCAAGGACATCCTCGTCGTCGGCGCCAACGGCTCGACGGCCGGCATCAACCGCGTCGCCGACGGCACCCAGCTCGCGACCACCGGCAACATCCCGGCCTACCCGGCGTTCGTCACGGTCGCGCAGTTCCACGACCGCCTGAACGGCTGGAAGCCCGAGCAGGCCGAGCGCCAGTTCGGCTGGCACCAGCTGGTCATCACGCAGGAGAACGTCGGCGACTTCAAGAAGCGCTACGTCGACGGCCCGATCGGCAAGTCCTTCGACATCAAGCTCCTCTCGCGCACGGAGACGAAGGACGGGTGGGACCTCCAGAACGACGCCTACCCGATCGAGAACCTCCAGGACCTCTGGCCTGAGGACCCGCAGCCCAAGGACTACAAGCTGCCGGCGCAGTACGTCGCCGCGCAGAAGAACGGCGACTTCGAGCGCATCCGCGCGCTGTGGAAGGCGCACTACAAGCACCCGGTCCTCGGACCGTCGCCCGCAGGAGCGTGACCCCATGAGCAGTCCCGCCACTCCACGCCTGGAGGCGCTCGGCATCGTCAAGCGCTTTGGGGCGAACACCGCCCTGGCCGGCGTCGACGTGACCGTCGGCGACGGCGAGATCATCGGCCTGATCGGCGAGAACGGCGCTGGCAAGAGCACCGTCCTCAACATCATCTCCGGCGTGCTCCCGTACGACGAGGGCACGCTGCGCCTCGATGGCGAGGAGATCGCGCCGAAGACGTACCAGGACGCCAACCGGCTCGGGATCTTCCGGGTGTTCCAGGAGGCCGCGCTGATCAACTCGCTGTCGGTCTACGAGAACACGTTCTTCGGCTGGGAGCACCTGTTCCGCACGAAGGCGGGACTGCTCGACCGCCGCGCCATCAAGCGCGCGGCTGAGGAGGCGCTCGAGCGCGCTGGCGTCCACGGCCTGGACGTGACCCGGCCCGTGGGCGAGCTCACGCCCGGCGTCCGCCAGAGCCTCGACATCGGCCGCGTCACCGCCCTGGCCGAGCGCCTGGAGATCGAGCGCCCGGTCGTCCTCTTCGACGAGCCGACCACGGCGCTCGACCAGGAGCACGAGGAGAACTTCCTGCGGCTGCTGGAGCGGCTGCGCGGCCACGCGAGCGTCGTGTTCGTGTCGCACCGGCTGCAGGAGATCATCCGCACGACCAACCGCATCGTCGTCTTCAAGGACGGCGAGAACGTGGGCGTGCGGGAGACCGCGGGCGTCGACGAAGGCGAGCTGCACCGGCTGATGGTCGGGCGCGTGCGCACCGAGAACTACTACCGCGAGCGCGACCAGCTGACGCTTGCGGCGGAGACGGCCAAGCCGCGGCTCGTGGTGCGGGGTGTCGCCGGGGCCGGCGTGCTGCGCGAAGCGTCGCTGGAGGTCGCGCCCGGCGAGATCCTCGGCATCGCCGGCACCGAGGGGTCGGGCAAGCGCGTGCTCGGCGAGATCATCGCGGGCGTCGTCGGCGCCGACGCGGGAAGCGTCGAGGTCGACGGCGAGACGCTCGACGGCGGCCTCGCCGGCCACGTCGCGGCGGGCATCGCCTACGTCCCGCCGGACCGCGCCCACAAGGGCCTGATCCTCGAGGCGTCGATCACGGAGAACATCCAGCTCGCGTCGCTGCACGACCGGTTCGGCGGCAAGGGCCTCGGCCTCTGGAAGCGCGACGCGGCCCGCAAGGAGACCGAGCGCTTCGTCGAGGAGCTCGGCATCGTGACGCAGTCGATCGACGCGCCCGTCTCGTCGCTGTCTGGCGGCAACGCGCAGAAGGTCCTCATCGCCAAGTGGCTGCTGCGCGAGCCCAAGGTGCTCGTGCTCGACACACCGACGCAGGGCGTCGACACCGGTGCCCGCGAGGGCATCTACGAGCTGATCCGCAAGGTCGCGGCGCAGGGCACCTCCGTGGTGCTCGTGAGCGACGACCTGCCGGAGGTGATCGGCCTGTCCAACCGGATCGCGGTCGTGACCAACGGCGAACTCATCGCGACGGTCGACGCACCGGCCGGCGCCAAACCACAAGAACACGACCTCGTCGCCCGGATGATCCCCGGCAGCGAGCTGATCACCGCGGGGTGACCTCATGAGCACGAACCTTCTCGATCCCGAACCCGAGCTCGCGGCGGCGCCCGCCGGAGCGCCTGCCGCCAAGGACGCATCGCCGCCCGCCGAGGCGGCCGCGCCGGGCGGGATCGCCGCGCTCCTGCAGCGCGCCAACCTCGCGCGCGACGTGCTCCCGATCGTGGCGCTGCTCGCCCTGATCGTGTTCTTCAGCGTCCGCGCCGAGGCGTTCTTCTCGGCCGGAAACTTCACGCTGATCACCGGCCAGGCGGGCATCCTGCTGCTCGCTTCGCTCGGCGCCACACTCGTGATCATCGCGGGCTCCGTCGACCTCTCGGTCGGCTCGATCGCGCTGCTCACCGGCGCGATCACGGCGTACTTCATCGTGCACGTCTCCGAGGCGATCCCGCTCGTGCTGCTGGTGGCGCTCGCCGTCGGCGGCCTGATCGGCCTGTTCAACGGCGTGGTGTTCGCCTACGGGCGCGTGCCGTCGTTCATCGCGACGCTCGGCACGCTGTCGCTCTTCGCCGGGATCGGTTTGCAGATCCTCAAAGGCAGCCAGATCTCGTTCGACTCGATCGCGATCCAGGACCTGGCCGTCGGCCAGCTCATCCCGAACGTGCAGAACGCGGCGCTCTTCGCGCTCGTCGGCCTCGGCATCACCTGGTTCCTGTCGCGCCGCACGCGCTTCGGGCTCTACCTCTACGCCATCGGCGGCAACGAGCAGGTCGTCGAACTCGCCGGCGTGAAGACCGCGCGCGTGAAGACGCTCGTGTTCGTCGCTTCGGGCGTCACGGCCGGCTTCGCTGGCCTGCTGCTCGCCGCGCAGCTCGGCGCGGCCGGGCCGTCGCTCGGCTCCCAGATCCTGCTCGACTCGGTCGCCGCCATCGTCATCGGCGGCACGGCGCTGTCGGGCGGCGTCGGCAGCGTGAACCGCACGCTGCTCGGCGTCCTCATCCTGGTCGTGCTCTCCAACGGGCTCAACCAGATCGGCGCTGCGGACTACACGCAGACGATCATCAAGGGCATCGTGATCATCGTGGCCGCGGTGTTCACGATGGCCTCGCAGCGCAAGCTGATCGTCAAGTAGCCCGCCGCTCCGGCTCATCGCGCGGCCCCCGGGCCCGGGGACGGGGGGCCGGCCCGGGCG
>JAEYAL010000059.1 GCA_023404805.1 Actinomycetes bacterium
GCGCGGGACGGCGCGGTGCCCGCCCAGGCGCCGCAGTGCCACCGGGCGCAGCCCGCGCTCGCAGGTCCTGTGTGACCGATGACCGGCGCGAGACCTCATCGGAAACATTCCATGTGACAAGCTGGAACTCCGTGCCACGCGCGCAGTCCGAAGCCTCGACGCCTGCCAGCCCCGCCGACGAGGACAGCCCCGCGAACCTCGGTCCGGAGCTGCCCGAGCCCCGCAAGGTGCTCGCCGCCCGCCGCCTGCGGCTGCTGGAGTCCGACCTCTACCTCGTGATCGGGCCGGCCCGAGGCAAGGATCTCGAGCAGACCGTCCTCGCGGCGATCGAGGGCGGCGTCGACATCGTGCAGCTCCGCGCGAAAGGCGCGTCCGACGAGGAGCTGATCGCGGTCGGCAGCCATCTCGCGCGCCTCTGCCACGCGCGCCGCACGATGTTCATCATCAACGACCGCCCCGACCTGGTCGAGCCGATCGGCGCTGATGGCGTGCACGTCGGCCAGGACGACCTGTCGGTCGCCGAGGCGCGCCGGATCGCCGGGCCGTCGGCGATCGTCGGCGTGTCGACGCACTCCGAGGAGCAGCTTGCGCAGGCGGCCAAGGACGGTGCGGACTACGCCGGCGTCGGCCCCGTCCACGAGACGCCCACCAAGCCCGGCCGCCCCGCGACGGGCTACCGCTACGTGCACCACGCCTCGCTGCACGCGGAGCTGCCGTGGTTCGCGATCGGCGGGATCGACGCCGAGACCGTCGACCGGACGCTCGCGAGCGGCGCCGAGCGGATCGTCGTCGTGCGCGCGATCGCCGAGGCCGACGACCCGAAGGCCGCGGCCGCGCAGCTGAAGCAGGCGATCAAGGACCGCCCGCGGCGCAAGTCGGCCGAGGAGCGCAACGCCGCCGTGCGCGCGGAGCTCAAGCCGTTTGAGCCCGGTGAGCGCCCCGCGGCGGCCGCGATCGCCGCGATCCTGCTGGCGGCCGTCGGCCTCACGAACCTGCTCATGCTCGCGATCGGCTATGAGCCGCGCGAGTCCCTCCAATCCGATGCCGGCACCGCCGCCCAGGTCTTCTTCGGGTTCGCCGCCGTGGCGCTGTCGTTCTTCGTCTGGCGCCTGCAGGCGTGGGCGCTGCTGCTGCTGCAAGCGCTGCTCGGGATCACCGCGCTGGCCTGTTTTGTCGGACTGATCATCGCCCAGACCGCCCGCGGCGCCGTGCTCACGCTCGCGCTGATGCTCGTCTGCGGCGCGCTCTTCTACAAGCTGGTGCGCGTGCTCGCCAGGGCGCAGACCCCGCGAACTCCACCCACCGAGGGACCGTCCGGCGCGGACGACCACCAACCCTCCGAAACCGCCTAGTAGGTTCAAATCATGGCCGACCACTCGTTCGATCTCGTCATCGTCGGCTCGGGTCCCGGCGGTTATGTCTCCGCCATCCGAGCCGCACAACTCGGACTGAAGACGGCGGTGATCGAGAAGGGCGACATCGGCGGCCGCTGCCTGAACGTCGCGTGCATCCCGGCGAAGGCCGTGCTGCGCTCCGCCGACGTGCTCAGCGAGGTCCGCGAGGCGAACGAGTTCGGCATCAAGGTGGGCGAGCCGACCGTCGACTTCGACGCGATCTCCGAGCGCCGCAAGAGCGTCATCTCCAAGCTCACGGGCGGCGTCTCGATGCTGCTCAAGAACAACAAGGTCGAGGTCATCAGCGGCGTCGGCACGCTCCAGGCCGACGGCACCGTGAGCGTCGAAGGCTACGGCTCGATCGAGGCGACGAAGGCCATCCTGCTCGCCGCGGGCTCCGTGCCGCGCGCGATCCCGGGCATCGAATATGGCGCCCGCGTGATCGGCACCGAAGAGGCGTGGGCGCTGCCGGCGCTGCCGGCTTCGCTGGCCGTCGTCGGCGCTGGCGCGTCGGGCTCGGAGATCGCATCCGCGTACGCGCGCCTCGGCTCGACCGTCACGCTGCTCGAGGGCCTGGACCGCGTCCTGCCCGGCGAGGACGCCGACATCTCGCGCGTCGCCGCCCGCGGCTTCAAGAAGCAGGGCATCGAGGTCCTCACGAAGACGTTCGCCGAAAACGTCTCGGAGTCCGGCGACAAGGTCACGTTCACCGCCGGCGGCGAGCAGCGCGAGGTCGACTACCTCGTCGTCGCGACCGGCCGCCGCCCCGATGTCGACGCGCTCGGCCTCGACGCGGCTGGAATCGCCCTCGAGGAGAGCGGCCTGATCAAGGTCGACGAGCTGCTGCGCACGAGCAACCCGAAGGTCTACGCGATCGGCGACCTCGTTCCCGGCCCCGCGCTCGCCCACAAGTCGATGGAGGAAGGCATCATCGCCGTCGAGACCATCGCGGGCAACAAGGTCCACGGCATCGACCACCCGTTCATCCCCCGCGCGACCTTCTGCGAGCCGAACGTGGCCAGCTTCGGCTACACCGAGGCGCAGGCGAAGGAGCTCGGCTACGACGTGAAGGTCGGCAAGGTCCCCTACGGCGCCGTCGGCGCGCCGCTCGTCTACGGCGGCACCGGCAACGTGAAGGTGATCGCCGATGGCAAGTACGGCGAGATCCTCGGCGGCCACGTCGTCGGCCCCAAAGCCACGGAGCTCATCCAGGAGCTGGTCAACGCCCGCGAGCTCGAAGGCGGCATCGGCGAGGTCGCGCGCATGGTGCACGGCCACCCGACGTTCTCCGAAGCCATCGTCGAAGCGGCCCGCGCCGCCGACGGCTGGCTCATCCACGGGTAGCTGACTCCCGCACGGCCCGTCGGGAACTGAGCGTTCTTTTTCTTCCCCTATAGGGGCAACAAAGGAACGCTCAATGTTCGACCCGGCGCGGTCGGTGTGGCTACAGCCGTGCGCCGCTGCGGGTGGTCAGGACGACCACCGGGCGGACGTACGGCACGTGGCGGCGGCTCATGCAGAGCTGCAGGCGCACATGGAACTGCGTGTTGACTGGCGTGCGGTGCGGATGGGCGAGACGGGTCGGCGAGAGCATGGCTTCACCCTCCTGGGGGAGGGGTCTGGCGTCCGCCGCAGGTGCGACAGTCGCTGTGTAACGGTCGCGACAGAGGTTCAACCAGGGACCGGACGCCCCTTCCGCCCTGGACGAACGCTGGATCGATGGCGCGCGTCTGGTCGCCCGCACAGGGGACAGGGCAACCGCGGGACGCGGGCCGAGTCCGGTCTCAGCCTCGAAAAGCGCCCTTCGAACCGAACTGGGCGGCGCCTGCCCGCGCGAACTGGGCGGCGCCTGCCCGGCGGTCAGAGGACGAGCGCGCGCCGCAGCTGGCGGGCGAGCGCGATGAGCTGGCCGTCCGGCGTCCACAGCTCGCAGTCGTCGACGGCGTAGCCCTCGGCGGCGACGACCGTCTGCATCCGCGCGAGGACCCACGGCGTCGTGGTCTGGCCGAGCGCGGGGAGCAGATGGGCCGTCAGCTCGACCGTCGGGATCGGGAACGGCTGCGTGACCGTGCCGTAGAGCCCCGGCGCCGGGGCGTCGAGCAGCGTGAGCGCACGGGCCTGGTCGACGGGCGCGTCGTCGGCGATGATCCGCATCCAGACGTGAAAGTCGGCCAGACCGCTCCCGCCGGCCGGCAAGTTGGTGCTTGCCGGGCGGTACTCGATCGTCTTCAGCGCCGGGCTGTCATCCATGCGCCACGGCTCGCACGCGTCGACGGGCGGCACGTCGGGCCAGAGCGCCCGGGTGCGCGGCGCGTAGTCGACGGGCGTGCGCCCGTTGTCGTCGGCGGGCGGGCCGTAGATGCCCGTGGCGGTGAAGCGCTCGCGACCGGCCTGGCGGGCCGTCACGCTCGCAAACGACACCGTCCGGCCCGCCCGGTCGAGCGATGGCGCGAGCTCCAGGACGCCGGGCGCGACGGCGCCGCGCAGGTCGGCGTGGATCGAGCGGAGTGTGCGCTGC
>JAEYAL010000074.1 GCA_023404805.1 Actinomycetes bacterium
CCGCGGGACCCTGCGGCCCGGAGTTCTGGGCGATCACGGGCTTCACGAAGCTGGTGGCGAGCGTCGAAACGAGGACCGCGTCGTAGGCCGCGCGGACAGAACAGCTCAGCGACTTGCCGACGTCGCCGGCGCTCGGCGTATAGCTGCGACCGGTCTCGCCGGGGATCGCGACGCCGTCGAGGAGCCACTGCACGTTCGTGGTGTACGGCTGCTCGCCAGCCCACGTCGACCAGCGCTCGCCCGAGCACTGCTGGTCGGTGAGGGCTTGCAGCGACCCCGTCACCTGCGGACGGTCCAACAGGGCCGGGCGGGCGCCGGTGCCGATGCGGCCGATGCCGTCGGCAAGCGGCTGCAGAAACCAGATGTTGCCGTCGACTCCGGCCGCGATCGCGCCCGGCGCCGCCCCCGGCGTGAGGCCCTCGGTGAACTCGCTCACGGTGCCGTTCATGGAGATGCGGCCGACCGTCGCCGAATTGCCTTCGGTGAACCAGATGTGGCCGTCCGGGCCGGCGGCGACGCCCGTGATGGCGGCGTTGGGCGAGATGCCCGCCGTGAACTCGGTGATCGTGCCGCCCGTCGAGATCCGGCCGATCTTGTCGCCGGCGTTCTCGGCGAACCACAGGTGGCCGTCGGCGCCCGCCGCGATGCCGAGCGGGAAGGCGCCGCCGGAGAGACCGGTCGAGTATTCCGTCACGGTGCCTGACGGCGTGATGCGGCCGATCTTGTTGCCGGCGTACTCGGTGAACCAGAGGTTGCCGTCAGCGCCCGCGGCGATGCCGAGCGGCGTGGCGCCGGCGGTGATGCCCGTGGTGAACTCCGTGACGGTGCCGCTCGGCGTGATGCGGGCGATGGCGTGCGTCCCAGCCTCGGTGAACCACAGGTTCCCGTCGTGGCCGGCGGTGATCGCCACCGGCATCGCGCCGACCGAGATCCCGGCGTGGAACTCGGTCACGACGCCGTCCGGCGTGATGCGCCCCACACCGTCGCCGAACGCCTCGGTGAACCAGAGGTTGCCGTCGGGTCCCGCGGCGATCGAGTGGGGGCCTGCGCCTGGCGTGATGCCTGCGGTGAAGTGCGTGATCGTGCCGGTCGGCGAGATCCGGCCGACGGTGTCTGCGGCAGGTTCCGTGAACCAGAGGTTGCCGTCCGGCCCTTGCGCGATCGAGTTGGGCGCCGAGCCGGGCGTGATGCCAGGGAACTCGACGGCCGAGCCGAGCGGCGCGGCAGCAGCGCTGTCGACGCCCGGCACCAAGGCAGCGAGGGTGAGCAGCAGGATCGGGGGCTTCCGCATGCGGCGCCGATCGGCATACCGGCGGTGTTCCTTGACGGTCTGCACGGTTGTACAGACAACTGGTCGAATGACCTGCGCGTGATGGGGGCTGGTGGCCGCGATGCGTACGGGTCAGATTTCCCGTCCCAGAGCCGGGTAATCCATCCCGTTCGCCGGCGCCGCAGGGTTACGGGTCGGATTTCCCGTCCCAGAGCCGGGTAATCCGACCCGTTCGCCGGCGCCGCAGCGTTACGGGTCAGATTTCCCGTCCCAGAGCCGGGTAATCCGACCCATGTCCCGGCGCCAGCGGCCCGGTGAGGCGTAGGCTTCCGTCGCGATGTCTGAGCAGCTGTATGGATCCGAGACCGCCAAAGCGGTCGCCAACTTCCCGATCAGTGGCGAGCGTGTGCCGATCCACGTCGTGCGCTGGCAGGCCCGGATCAAGGGCGCGGCCGCGAAGGCCAACGCGCAGCTGGGCAAGCTCGACGCCGAGCTCGCCGAGCGCATCTCGGGGGCGGCCGACTCGATCGCCCGCGGCGACCACGACGACCAGTTCCCGATCGACGTCTTCCAGACCGGCTCGGGCACGTCGACGAACATGAACGTCAACGAGGTCATCTCGGCGCTCACCGGCGGCGATGCGCACCCGAACGACCACGTCAACATGGGCCAGTCGTCGAACGACACCTTCCCGTCGGCCGTGCACCTCGCCGCGCTCGACCAGGCCACCAACCAGCTGCTGCCGGCGCTCGCGCAGCTCGAGGCGTCGCTGCAGGCGAAGGCCACCGAGTTCCACGACGTCGTCAAGTCCGGCCGCACCCACCTGATGGACGCCGTCCCGGTGACCCTCGGCCAGGAGTTCTCCGGCTACGCCGCCCAGATCCGCCTCGCCCAGAAGCGCGTGAAGAACGCCCTGCCGCAGGTCGGCCAGATCCCGCTCGGCGGCACCGCCACCGGCACCGGCCTCAACACGCATCCCGAGTTCGCCGCGGTCACGCGCGGGTACCTCGCCAACGACTCCGGCCTCGACCTGATCGCGCCGCCGGAGGACCCGTTCGAGGCCCAGGCCAACCGCGACGCCCTCGTCGAGCTCTCGGGGGCGCTCAAGGTCGCCGCCGTCTCGCTGACGAAGATCGCCAACGACATCGCGCTCATGGGCTCCGGCCCGCGCTCCGGTATCGGCGAGCTCTTCCTGCCCGAACTCCAGAAGGGCTCATCGATCATGCCGGGCAAGGTCAACCCGGTCCTCCCCGAGGTCGTCCTGCAGATCTCCGCGCAGGTGATCGGCAACGACACCGCCATCACCATCGGCGGCTCGCAGGGCCAGTTCGAGCTGAACGTGCGCATCCCGCTGATCGCCCGCAACCTCCTGCAGTCGATCCACCTCCTCTCGACCGCCTCCGTCGCGTTCGCCGAGAAGTGCATCGACGGCCTCGAGGCCAACCAGGCCGGCTGCGACGCCTCCGCCGGCGGCACCCTCGCCGTCGCGACCGCGCTCAACGAGGCCATCGGCTACGACCTCGCGACGACCATCGTCAAGGAGGCCACCAAGACCGGAGAGCCCCTCCGCGACGTGGCCCTGCGCAACGGCGTCGCCGCCGACCTCTACGACGAGACGATCAACCTCCGCGCGATCGCCGCCGGCAACCAGGCCTGAGCGGATCTCGCTTGCGGGGCCCCAGAGCCGGCCTCTGAGGCTCCGCCGGGAAGGAGAGCGACGCCTGCGGCGGGCGGCCCGTCCGCGTGAATCCGGCCCGGACGCTGTCCTAAACCGGATCCACGCGAACGAGATCTGCGGCGCGATCTCTCGCTCAGTCCTGGCCGCCGGCAACCAGGCCTAGAGCGGCAGGTTGATGGCGCAGGGGATCTTCGACGACGGGTAGGCCGGGTCGAGCGCCTGCAACACCAGGCCGTGGGCGCGCTTGGAGAACGGCAGCGTGAAGTGGTCGGAGAGGTCCTTCGGGCAGCCGTCCTGGATCGTGATGTTGCGGACGGTGGCGCCGGGGCCGGGCGTGAGGAACGCCTTGGTGTACGGCAAGCTGATCTCGTCGAGCTGGGTGCCGATCATCGTGTACTCGACGCCCGGCACGGTCTGATCGCCGGTGTTGAGCTGCTGCAGGAACGGCGAGCCCTCGGTGAGGTCGACCGACGAGGGCCCCCAGATATCGCGGACCTGCTTCCACTTCTGGAACCAGCGCACCCAGTCCGTCAGGCCCCAGGCGGTGCCTCCGTGGTTGGCGGAGTTCAGGCCGATCAGCGAATGGACCTTGTTTTTGGACGGGTCGGCGGGGTTCGCGCCGCCGTCGTACCTGAGGTAGGCGCGGGCGACGAGGCCGCCCTGCGAAAAGCCGACGAGATCAACCTGCTCGGCGCCCGTCTCCCGCAGCACGCGGTCGACGAAGCCCGAGATCTCCCGCGAGGAGCTGCGGAGCGACGCGAGGCCCTTGATCGCCGGGAACACGCCGAGGCCGTAGGGGTAGGAGCCGTAGTTGCGGCCAAACACGCAGTAGCCCTCGCGCTTGAGCGGGAGCGCGAGGTTCGAGAAGTTCGCGAGGAGGTTGGAGTAGGTGCCGTGCAACAGGATCACCGGCCGCGGATGCTCGGCGGTCGGCTTGCAGTTCCAGTCGTTGGCGCCCTTCGGCGCCGCGGAGGGCGTGAGCACGGCCGTCCACAGCGCGGCCCAAGCGCTGTCGACCACAGGACCCGTGCGGGCCGCCGACGCAGACATTGGGGACATGAGCAGCGCGGCGCAGCAGGCGAGCAGCACCGCAAGCAGCCGGGGGCGGGATGAGCGCACCGAACTCCTTGGGACGGATGGGACTCCCTCATTGTGACCGAAGGCACAGACGGAGGGAAGGGCCGCGCGCGCCGGTTTCCGGTAGATGCGCGTATGAACGGCGCCGCCGGGGCCGCCCAGGCGAAACGGACCGCGGTCCGACGTCGTTTCGCGACAGCGATCTTGAGTCTGTTTTCGGGTGCGCCGGCCTAGCTCGAAACGGACCGCGGTCCAGTGTCGTTTCGCGACGGCGATCTTGAGTCTGTTTTCGGGTGCGCTGCTAGAGGAACGGCAGCACGATCCCGCAGGGCACGCGGACCGCGCTGGCGGGGTCGAGCGCGTGGATCACCAGCGCCGCGGCGCGTGGGCTGTAGGTGATGTTGAAGTGATCGGAGAGGTCGGTCGGGCAGCCCTGCTGCAGGACGAGGTTTGTCACGCCGCCGACTGCGCCGGCGCCGCCGACCGCGCCGACGCCGCCGACCGCGCCGACGCCGCCGGCTGAACCGGCCGCGCCGACGCCGGCCGCCGGCGCCGCGAGGTGCGCGCCGGTGTACGGAGCGCTGACCTCATCGGTCTGCGTCGCGATCATCGTGTAGCTCACGCCGGGGACGGTCTCGCCGCCGGCGCCCAGGTCGCGCAGCAGCGACGACCCGCGCACCAGGTCGAGCGGACCGGGGCCGAGCTGCGCCTTGATGAGCGGCCGAAGGCCGAACGCGTCCATCACGGTCGTCAGCCCGCCGAGGACCGTCCCGTGGTTGACGCCGCTCAGGCCGACCAGCGTGTGCACCGGGCCCGAGCCCGGCGTGGCCACGGCTCCAGCGGCTGCGGCGTCGACGCCGCCGGGCGCGCCCGCACCGCCCTTCCACCGCAGGTACGTCCTCGCGACGACCGAGCCCTGCGAGTAGCCGACGAGGTCGACCTGCGGAGCACCCGTGGCCGCGCGCACGCGGTCGACGTAGGCGGCGAGCTCATCGGCGGAGCTGCGGATCGAGCGCATCCCGTAGACACCGACGCTGCGGAAGTGGCTCGCGCCGTAGTTCAGCGAGAACACGCAGAAGCCCGCGCGTTTGAGCGCGGGAGAGAGCGCTGCAAAGCTGTTGAAGCGGTTCGCGAACGTGCCGTGCACGAGCACCACGGGCCGCGGATGCGCCGCCGTCGGCTTGCAGGCGAAGTCGTCGGCGCCGCGCGGAGACGCCGTCGGGTTGAGGACGCCGTAGGGCACGGCGAGCGTGAAGTTGCTGAGGGCCGGCCCTTGCTTCGCGGCGGCAGGGGTGGCCGAGGCGGCAAGCGCCGAGAGCAGGCAGAGCAGCACCAGAGCGGCGCGATGGACACCGGGCACGCGCAGCACGCGGGACCTCAGAACGTGAGAACGATGGGGACAGCGGCCGGGAGCGGACAACTCCAGCCACCACGGACCGTACTCCGGCGCGCCGCCGGAGTCGAGGCGGAAAGCGGTCTGGATACGCTCACGGCATGCCGCCGCTCGTGAGCCAGAGGATGCCCGCATGACGCTCCCGATCCAGCCGCCCCTGCAGCCGCAGCTCGCCCGGGGCCGCGCAACGCTGCCGACCGACGGCGGCTGGAGCTTTGAACCCAAGCTCGACGGCTTCCGCGCGATCGCGTTCGTCGACGGCGACCACGTGCACCTGCTCAGCCGCGGCGGCAAGCCGCTTGAGCGCTACTTCCCGGAGATCACGTTCCCGCCGGGCCGCTACGTGCTCGACGGCGAGCTGATCATCGACGCCGACTCGGGCTCAGCAGAGTCGGAGAACTTCGACGCCCTCAGCCAGCGCATCCACCCGGCGGAGTCGCGGATCAAGCTGCTCTCGGAGACGACGCCCGCGCGCTACGTCGCCTTCGATCTCCTCGCGCGCGAGGACGACAACCTGATGGAGCAGCCGTTCGCCGACCGCCGCGTCGCCCTCGAGCAGCTCTTCGGCGTCGAGCCCGGCTCGGTGACGCACGCCGACGACGGCCCCGTCACGGGCACCTGGGCGGCCGGCACCACGGCCTCGATCAGCCCAGCCGTCTCGACGCCCGAGGAGGCCCAGCAGTGGTTGACGGGCCGCGGCGAAGGCGTGGTCGCGAAGGACGTCGCCTCGCCGTATCTCCCGGGCGAGCGCAAGGCGATGCTCAAGATCAAGCGCCTGCGCACCATCGATGCCGTCATCGCCGGCTACCGGACCGGCAAGGAAGAGGGCACCGTCGGCTCGCTGATGCTCGGGCTGTACGGCGAGGACGGCGAGCTGCGGGTCGTCGGCCACACCAGTGGGCTGAAGGCCAAGGAGAAGCGCGAGCTGGTGGAGACGCTGCGGCCCTACGAGACGGGCCAGTCCGGCAGCGCCGACCCGAGCCGCTGGCGCCCCGACGAAGAGCTCGCATGGGTCGCGCTGCGTCCCGAGCTCGTGATCGAGGTGAGCTTCGACCAGGTGAGCGCGGGCCGGATCCGGCATGGCGCCAAGCTGCTGCGCTGGCGCGACGACAAAGCACCCGCCGAGTGCACCGTCGACCAGCTCGACCAGTAGCCCGCCAGCGAGATCGACCGACCACGGCCGCGATGACGAGCAGCACCGCCTCCGATCAGATCGCGGCGGTGCTGGGGCGGCGCCTGGGCTGCGACGTCGCCGCCATCGAGCCCGTCGCCGGGGGCGACATCAACGACGCCTACCGCGCCGACACCTCTGCTGGCCCGCTCTTCGTCAAGACGCGCGGCGGCGCTGAGACGGGCACGTACGCCGCCGAAGCCGCTGGCTTGGACTGGCTCGGCGAACCGGGAGCGCTGGGCGTCCCCAGCGTCGTCCTCGTGCACGACCCGTGCCCCGATGACCCGGACGCGGGCGCCGCGCCGCGGTTCCTCGCGCTGCGCTGGATCGACCGGGGCCCGCTCACGCCGAGCGCCGAAGAGGCTCTCGGCCGCGGCCTCGCCCTCGTCCACGCCGCGGGCGCTCCGGCGTTCGGCTTCAGCCCAGCCGCTGGGCCATCCCGCTTCGCGCACGTCGAGCTGCCGAACGACGAACACGACACGTTCGCCGAGTTCTGGCGGCGCTGCCGGCTGGAGCCGCTGCTCGCGTACAGCGCGCCGGCTCTCGGCACAGCTGGCAGCGCCTTGATCGAGCGGATCGCGGACCGCCTCCCCGAGCTCGCGGGCCCGCCTGAACCACCTGCGCGCACCCACGGCGACCTCTGGTCGGGCAACGCCATGGCCGACGCCGCCGGCCGCCCGTACCTCATCGACCCCGCCGCCCACGGCGGCCACCGCGAGGTCGACCTCGCGACCCTGCGCGTCTTCGGCGGCCCGGGGCAGCGCTGTTTCGACGCGTACGCGGAGGTCCATCCGCTGGCCGACGGATGGCAGGCGCGCATCGGCCTCTGGCAGCTCGAGATCGTCCTGCTGCACGTGGCGCTCTTCGGCGGCGCGTACGCTCAGCAGGCGGTGGCGCTCGCCCGCCGCTACGCCTGACCGCTCCGGGTTTGGCGTCAACGCTTGACGCCAAACCCGGAGCCGTGCCGCCGTCGCCCGCTGCGGCCCCACAGGACCGCCATCAACGACGAGGGGCAGACCCGCGGGACCGCCATCAACGACGAGGGGCGGCCCCGCAGGACCGCCCCTCGATGGAACGCGATGTTCAGGCGACTCGCGGCCCGGTCACCATCCGGGCTGCCAGTCGGGTGCGGGTCTCTAGAAGACCGGCAGCTGCACGTCGCAGGTGGCGTTGGCCGGGTTCGGGAGCCCGAGGGCGTTCTTGACGTACCAGAGCGTGCGAGCGCTGTAGGTCATCGAGAGGTGGTCGGCGAAGTTCGTCGGGCAGTTGCGCTGCAGGTTGATGTTCGCGACGAAGGCGCCGGCCGGGTTGTTCGTGATGTAGCCGTTCTGGTACGGGGTCGTGACCTCGTCGTACGACGTCACGATGTTCGTGTACCGGATGCCGGCGACCGTCTGGCCACCAGCGTTCAGCGCGGTGATGAACGCCGAGCCCTGGACCTGGTCCGAGGCGGCCTGGCCCAGGACGAGGCCGACGCCGGCGAGGACGCCGAGCTCGCGGCCGAGCGTGCCGATGCCCAGGAGCGTGGTGCCGTTGTTGGTGGCGCTCAGAGCGACGAGGTTGTTGACCTTGGTCGCGCCGCCCCAGTACTTGATGTAGGCGCGGGGCATCATCCCGCCCTGCGAGTGTCCGACGATGTCGACCTTCGCGGCGCCCGTGCGCGAGAGCACGAGGTTCACGAAGTCGCGGAGCTCACGGCCGGAGTCCTTGATGTCCTCGGTCGCGTAGAGCGGCAGCGCCGGGTTGGACGCGCCGTAGTTGAAGGTGAAGATGCAGGCGCCGGAGCCCTTCAGCTTCGGTGCGAGGTACGCGAAGTTGGAGTACTTGCTCTCCCACGTGCCGTGCACGAGGACGATCGGGAGGCGTCCCGGGATCTTGCAGTTCCAGTCGTTGACCCCCTGGGGGTCAAGGTTCTTGTCGCTGATCAGCTGATGCGTGAAGGCACCCATGAAGGACGCCTGGTAGGGGCCAACCGCGGCGTCTGCGGCCGGGGCGGCGGCCAGGGCGCTCGCGCCGGCAGCCATGACGGCGAGCGCACGGGCCCGCATCGACTTGACGAACATTGGGACAGTTCCTCTCGGACAAAGAGGGGTGCGAGAACACCCGGGGACAGAGGCAGTTCCGGCCGGACGGGGGACGGACCGCAGGAGAACCGTACCGGGTGTGTGACGTTCGTCCAACCAAGTTTTTCGAGCGCGGCTCACTTTCGGTCATCTCGGTTTCTGCGAGGCGCAGCCGGCGCCGCGGAAGGCCGCGAAGACCCGCACGTGCAGGAGTCGCCGAGCCGGCCGCGAACATGCAGGGGCGATGACCCTGACTGCCACGCCCCTCTCCGCCGCATCGACCGCGCCGCGCAAGCGGACGGCCTCGCCCGCGCGGGTCCTTGGCGGCGAGGCCTGGGTGGTCCCGTTCGAGCCGGGCGGCCACCCGTGGCTGACCGCCTCCGTGCCGCAGTTCGCGGTCACCGACCGCCGGGCCGCCGCGCCCGGCCAGCGCGCGAGCTAACGATGCCGCTCATCAAGAGCGGCCGCCGCAAGTAGCGCCGCAGGCCAGCTACGCCGGCATCGAGAGGTACTTGGTCTCCAAGTACTCTTCGATCCCCTCTGCGCCGCCCTCGCGGCCGTACCCAGAGTGCTTGATCCCGCCGAACGGCGCATCTGCGCTCGAGATCACGCCGCGGTTGAGGCCGACCATGCCGCTCTCGAGCGCTGCAGCGACGCGGTGCCCGCGGGCGAGATCCTGGGTGAAGAGGTACGAGATCAGGCCGTACTCGGTGGCGTTGGCTTCGGCGACGGCGTCATCCTCGGCTTCAAAGACGCGGATCGGCGCGACCGGTCCGAAGATCTCTTCCTTGAGCAGGCGCGCATCGTCGGGCACGTCGGTCAGGACGGTCGCCGCGTAGAAGTAGCCGGTCTCGCCGACGCGCTCGCCGCCGCAGGCGACCTTCGCGCCCTTGGCCGTGGCGTCGTCGACGAGCTCGCCGATCTTGTCGACCTGGTCCTGGTCGACCATCGAGCCGAGGCCGACGCCGTCTTCGGTCCCGCGGCCGACCTTCACGGCGGCCATCTTGGCGGTGAACTTCTCGATGAACGCGCCCGCGATGCCGGACTGCACGAGGATGCGGTTCGCCGACGTGCAGGCCTCACCGCCGTTGCGCATCTTCGCGAGGTAGGCGCCTTCAACGGCGACATCGAGGTCGGCGTCGTCGAACACGATCAGCGGCGCGTTGCCGCCGAGCTCCATCGACACGCGCAGCAGGTTCCCGGCCGCCGCTTCGACGAGCTTCTGGCCGACTTCGGTCGACCCGGTGAAGCTGAGCTTCTTGAGCCGGCGGTCGTCGATCAGCGGCCCGGTGGTCTTGCCAGCCGACGCCGCCGTGATCACGTTGACCGCGCCGTCCGGCAGGCCGGCCTGCTGCAGCAGCTCGGCGAGCTTGAGCATGGTGAGCGGCGTGAGCTTGGCGGGCTTGACGATGCTCGTGCACCCGGCCGCGATCGCCGGGGCGAGCTTGCGGGCGCCCATCGCCAGCGGGAAGTTCCACGGCGTGATGAACAGCGACGGCCCGACCGGTTGACGCGAGACGAGCGTGCGGGCTGCGCCGTCGGCGGATTGCTTGAACTCGCCCTTGAAGCGCACGGCCTCGCCGGAGAACCACCAGAAGAAGCTTGCGCCGTACGCGACCTCGCCGCGCGATTCCGCCAGCGGCTTGCCGAGTTCGAGCGTCATGAGCAGCGCCAGCTCCTCGGTGTGCTCGGTGATCAGGTCGGCGGTCTTCTGGAGGATCGTGCTGCGCTCGCGGGGCGACAGCGCAGCCATCGCCTCCTGCGCAGCGGCGGCCGCGTCGAGGGCGGCCATCGCATCCTCAGGCGTGGCGTCGGCGACCCGCGCGATCTCGATGCCGGTTGCCGGGTCCTCGACGCCGACGGTGCCGCTGCCGGTGGCTGGGCGCCACTCCCCGCCGATGAGGAGTCCGGTAGGTACGCCCGCGAGGACCTCGCGCTCGTGGGCGGTGAGGCTGGCGGTGACGGTCATAGCCTCCACGCTATCCCGAACGGAAGTGAGCGGCGGTTCACGGGGTGTCACGAGCCGGCGTGCGGCGGATGGCGATCCGGCATGGTTTCGTTCAGACCTCGATTCGGGCAGGTCGGCTCCGCGCCGCACCGAAGCCCGAGCTGGCGTGCCCGCGCCCGCCCAGGTGCTCCAGTGGCCGCCGCCGCAACCGATCTCCAAGGCGAGGGTTCACACCAGGCACACGCCGCTCGCCGCGAGCCCCTCACCCTCCGACCTACGCCCAGACTCCGCTTGTCCGCCCGTCTTCACCTGGCCTCGCGCGCCGCGCTCGCTGCTGCTGCGGCGTGCTCGCTGGCTGTGGCCGCTGCGCCGGCCGGCGCTGCCGTCACGGTGACCGCCAAGGGCGCCGGCTTCGGCCACGGCATCGGCATGAGCCAGTACGGCGCCTACGGCCAAGCCAAGGCGGGGCGCACGGCGAACCAGATCCTCACGCACTACTACAAGGGCACCGCCGTCACGAAGGGCGACACCAGCCGCACCGTGCGCGTCCTGCTGCGCAACTCCAGCTCGGTGCGCTTCAGCGGCGCCACGTCGCTCGTCGGCAGCTCGCGCAACCTCTCGGCCGACGCGACCTACGTCATGAAGGTCTCGGGCGGCTCGACGGTGCTGACGTCGTCGCGCGGGAAGCGGATCGCGTCGGTGGCCGGAGCGATGCGTGTCGCCGCGCCGTCGGGCGGTTCGATCCTCGTCGCCGGCTCGGCGATCAACGGCGTCAACGGCGGCCGCTACCGCGGGGCGATCGAGCTGCGCAGCGGGCAGGTCATCAACCAGCTCACGGTCGACGACTACGTGCGCGGCGTCGTCGCTGGCGAGAGCCCGGCGTCGTGGCCGGCGGCGGCGCTGCAGGCCCAAGCCGTCGCCGCGCGCACCTACGGCATCACGTCGGTGAAGGCTGGCGACTTCGACCACTACCCCGACACGCGCAGCCAGGTCTACCGCGGCGTGACGGGCGAGACGGCGACCACGAACGCGGCCGTCGCCGCCACCGCTGGGCAGTACGTCACCTACAACGGCAAGCCGATCACCGCGTACTTCTTCTCGACCAGCGGCGGCCGCACCGAGAACGTCGAGAACTCGTTTATCGGCGCCACGCCGCAGCCGTACCTCAAGAGCGTCGACGACCCGTGGGACAAGGCTTCGCCCCGGCATCGCTGGCAGATCAAGTACACGCGCGCGTCGCTGCAGCGCCGGCTCGGCGGCTGGGTGAAGGGCACGCTGAAGTCGGTCGACGTGATCAAGCGAGGCGTCTCGCCGCGGGTGGTCCGCGCCGACATCGTCGGCTCCAAGGGCCGCACGCGCGTGACAGGGCCGCAGCTGCGCGCGCGCCTCGGGCTCAACGACACGTGGGTGCAGTTCGTCTTCTCGAACGCGACGACCAAGCCGCTGCCCGATCCAGATCCCGATCCGCCGTCGACGACGCCCGGGGGCGGCGTGGTGGCTTCGCGCGCGACGGGCGCGCTGGGGTTGCCCAGCGTCGGCGCCGGAATCCTCGCGCAGGTGATCGCGCAGCCGCCCGGCTACGGCACGGCACGCGGGCGGGTCTGGCCTGACGGCGGCGGGCGGGTGGTGCGCCTCCAAGTCCGCGAGGACGGCCGCTGGCGCACGAGCGTCCGCGTCCGCGCCGATGAGACGGGTCGCTGGACGTCGCTCGTGCCGACCGGTGTGCCGCACCGGGTCGTGGCGCTGGGCGTCGCGGGCCCGATCGTCGAAGCGGAGTAGCGGGCTCGCCGCGCCCCGCGGCGTCGGACTTAGCTGCCGCCCAGAACGCGGAACGGCGGCCCGCAGGCCGCCGTTCTTGTGGTCCCGTGCGCCGGTGCGGTTGGCAGCCGAAGCGTGGGACGGGGGCCTTGCCGCGTGTCCCGCACGGCATGTGGCCCGTCAAACCGTGCCGTTCGCCAGTCCTTCCCCTATGACGGACCGGCGGGTGGCGCAGCACATATGCGGCCTCGGGACTCGGAGTAGCCACGAGGCTGTGCACTCAACGTAGGTCCCTGGGAAGGGCACCGCGTGGTCAACCACGGGCGTACCCCATTTTGGGCGATGCATCGGCGCGCGGTGCAACGTTGTTATGCCCCGGAGCGGGCTGCTGACTAGCTGGTCGAGCCGGTCGCGCTGGCCTGGTCCGCGCCGGGTGCGGCGGATGGGAGCGGCAGCGCGGTCCGCTCAGCGGCGTTTCGACGGGCGGGCCGACCAGTGCGCGTGGTCGATCTCTCCGAGCGGCGTGCCGGGGCCGCGGCCCTGCAGGTACTCGGCGGCGATGGCGCCCCAGTTAGCGGTGGCGCCGAGTTCGCCGAGCACGGAGAAGATCAGGCCTTCCATGCGGCGCAGCAGGAGCGCCTCGGGCGGGACGGTCTGGCGGCGCATGAGCGAGAAGAACTCCGAGCGCGGCGACCCCGACTGCTCGAGCGTCTTGCGCACGAGCTCGGCGTCGATCGTGCGCTCGCCGTGGTGTTCCATGTACCAGTCGGTCGCGGCGCGCATCTGGGCGAGCAGCTCGAGGGGGTCGAACTCGTCGGGCTTGGGGAGGTACCCGAGGGTCGCCATGCCTTCGTGCACGGCGCCCGCGTCGCCGGCGAGGATCGCCACGCCGAGTTCGCGCTCGCCTTCGAGGTACTCCGCCGACATGTGGCGCAGGAGCCCGAAGTCCAGGGCGACGAGCCGGTCCTGGTCGTCGTAGAGCAGGTTGCCGGGGTGCGGGTCGCCGAGCGCGATGTTCTCGTTCGTCAGCACGCCGTAGAAGAAGCGGAAGATCAGCTCGCCGAAGCGGCTGCGCTCGGCGTCGTCGCCGTTGCGCTTGACGTCGTCGAAGGTGCGGGCGTCGACGAACTCGGTGGTGAGCACGCGGCGGGTCGAGCGGCGCGTGTCGACGGCCGGGATCTTGATGAGCGGGTGGCCGCGCAGGGCACGCTCGATGAGGCGGTGGTTCTGCGCCTCCATCTCGTAGTCGACCTCTTCCTCGATGCGGTCGGTCATCTCGGCCATCAACGCCTTGACGTCGAGCCCGGGCGCCATCGAGCGGATGAGCGGCGTGAGGAGCTGGGCGTTGCGCAGATCGGTCGAGACGGCCTCGGCGATGCCGGGGTACTGGATCTTCACTGCGACCGTGTCGCCGTCGGTCGTCACGGCCTTGTGCACCTGCCCGATCGAGGCGGCGGCGATCGCTTCCTCGTCGATGTGCTCGAAGTAGTCGGAGAGCGGACCGTCGAAGTCCTCCTCCATCATCTTCTTGAGGTCCTTGAACGGCACGCGCGCCGACTGGTCGCGCAGCGCCGCCAGCTTCTCTTTGAACTCCGGCCTCGCCTCCTCGGGGACCAGGTCGAAGTCGATCGTCGAGAGCACCTGCCCGATCTTCATCGCGGCGCCCTTCATCTGCCCGAGCTGCTCGACGATCTGCTCGGCCGCCGACAGCGCGCGCTGTTGCGACTTCTCGCTCGCGGCCTCGTCGCCGCGGAACTGGTTCGCGACGCGTGTGCCCGCCCACTTCGCCGACTGCCCCGCGACCATGCCGCCGAACTTGGCGGTGCGGGAGAGGCGGGAGCGAGGGATCGGCACGAGAGGAGGTACGGCGGGGGCGGTCCGGGGGATCGTCGCAGGTTGGAGCGGGTCGCCGACCCGACTGGGCGTTCTACGGTGCCGTATGCGCTCCAACGCGGCCGTCCACGGCTCAGCTCTGCTCGTCCTGCTCGCAGCTGGTGCGGTATCGACCGGGCTTGGCGCGTGCGGCGACGACGGGCGCACCGGGGCGCAGCCCGGGGCGGCGTCAGCGCCGCAGCCCGCCTCCGCCGCGGGCAGATTCGCCGGGACGGGCGAGCTCTCGCCTGGCGATGTGGTCCGCGAGCGCGGTGAGGTCACCTACACGCCGCTCGCGCGGTACTCCGGCCGGGTCGCGATCTCGCGCCGCCAGGGCTACCTCGCGGTGGCGGTCGGCGGGCCCGATGAGCTGGAGCTGCGCATCTCGCGCGCTGGCGGCGTGCCGTCTCCTGCGCGCGGCGCCGGGCCGATCCCCGTCTGGGCGCAGATCCACGTCGGGATCGACGAGGGCACCGGGATGCCGGTCGTCGCCTACCCGCGCTGCGATGGCCCCGAGCTCGGCTCGTGCGACCTCTACGTGTGGAGCGAGTCGAGCAAGACCGAGCGCAAGGTCGAGGGCGCGAGCGCGCCTGGGGTCGCTGAGACCGAGGGTGTGGTCGACACCGGCGATGTCCTGTTCGCGGTCGAGCGCGACCCGTCGGCGACGCAGGAGCAGCTCCGGTTCGGCGAGTACGCGCGGCCGACGACCCTGATGCTCCGCCGCGACGCCGCTGCGGCCCGGCGGGTGGCTGCGCGCGGTGGACGGCGCCTGGTGCTGTCGGGCAATACGCTTGGCGACGTGCTCGGCGCGTGCGGCGCGGGGGTCCGGCTGTTCGACGGCGGCGGCCGCGAGACCTTCCACGACGGCGCGGGTTGCGGCTTCAATGAGGCTGTCGCGGGCGTCGGCACGTCGCTGGAGACGGCGGCGTTCTTCTTCGCGCGCGCCAAGTCCGACGGCGCGATGACCGTCTACCGCTTCCCGCTCGGCCGCGACCGCAGCGCGCTGCAGCAGGCGAGCCTCGGCATGCAGGCCGTCGACTGGGCGGCGAGCAGCCCGTCGAGCGGCTATGCCGTGAGCGGCGCCGGGTGCGACGGCCGCTTCGAGGATCCGGCCGACGTGAAGGGCAGCTGCCTGGTGACGGAGGTCGAGGGCCTCGAGCTGCGCTGAGTTGCGTCGAGGCCGTCCCCTCTTTAGAGTTCGCAACGTCCCGTTTCCCTTTGTGCCGTCCGTCGGGCAGCGCAGGAGCTCTCCCTCTGGCCGTGGTCCGCTCGATGTCCCGTCTCTCGCTGTTCGCCGCTGCGGCTGCCGCCGCTGCGATCTCCGCCGCGCCGGCCGGCGCAGCGCCCTACGAGCAGGTCAACCGGGCCACCGGCGCGAACGGCGACGCGCCGCTCCAGGGTTGGTCGTTCGTAGCCACGGCCGTCGGCGACGTCGGCCGCTACGCGGGGTTCGAGCGCCGCGCAAACGTCCCGGACGCCGCCGGCGCCTTCGAGTTCCAAGGCCTCGTCCGCGACATCCAGACGAACACGACCTACAACTACGGCGGTGGCGTCCAGCGGATCTTCGGCATCGACCGCGCTGAGCGGCGGGCCCTGATCCTGCGCACCCGCTCGGGCCAGCAGCAGGTCGTCGCGGTGCCGATCGCGGGTGGGGCCCCGCTGATCATCGCGACGTTCCCGGCCGACGGCTTCTGGCCCGAGGCCGTGCTGAGCGGTGACGGTCGGAAGGTCGTGGTGTCGCGGTCTGGCTTCGGGACGAAGCTCTTCGACCTCACCGGCGGCGTAACCCGCTTGGTGCGCCAGCTCAGCACGCGCGCCTTTGACCGCTTCACCGCCCGCGCGGTCGACGACACCGCCAGCGCGGTCGTGGGCTACGACGATGAGGCCCACGAGACAGTGCTGCTGCGCGGCGGCACCGAGCGCGTGCTCTTCGGGGGCGAACAGACGGCCGCGGCGGTCGACCCGTCCGGCACGTCGGTGGCCTGGGCTGCCATGACGGCTGGCGGGGTCAACGAAGTCACGCTCCGCACGCTGGCCTCCGGCGTGGAGCGGCGCTTCCGGGTGCCGAACGAGATCGGCGGACCGGCCGTGGCTTGGGTCGCCGCTGGCGGCGCCAAAGTTGCCGTGGCCGGGTCGGGGTACTTCGAAAACTCTGGGGCCCAGGCCGTGACGACCGCGACCGGCGCCTGGGCCAAGTTCGGCGACCGCTTCGCGTCGACGCTAGCCGGCGGCGCCACGGCCACGCCGGTCTCAGCCACCGGCCGCTTCGCGCTGCCGGCGGTGTCGACCTACGGCGGCGCGCTGACGCTGGTCAATCTCAGCGGCCAGCACATCGTCGGTGCCAACGAGGGCTTTGCGCCGTCGGCGAACTTCGTCGCGGGCACCGAGGTCGCGCTCTGCACGCAGCCCGCGACCTTCACCATCGGTCTCATCCAGCCGGCGGTCTTCGCGCCGGCGCCGAAGAAGGCGGTCGTCACCGCCAAGGCCGACGGCGCCCCGTTCCTCAGCGGCACGCTGACGGCCGCGCTGCCGTGGTACGCCTACCTCTTCCGCCTGCCTGAGGATCCGGCGTCCGTGCTCACTGGGACCTACCCCGCGCCGTACAGCGTGGGCGACATCCAGCTCACCGTCACGTTGACCGATGGCGCGGGCCGCGTCACGACGAACAACTGGACCTACAGCGACGACTGCGAGTAGGCGGCCCGCGGCCCGCGCCGGCTGGGCGCGAGAAGGCTGCGCGTGAGCATGCGCGCGCAGCTGGCGCCGGCGTAGGCTGGGCGGCGTGACCGGTCCGCTGCTCGTCGTCGACGCCCCCTCGATCCTCTACCGCTCGTACTTCGCGATGCCGTCGGACATCCTCGGCTCCGACGGCAACCCGGTCGGCGCGGTCCTCGGCTTCATCCGCTTCGTGATGACCGAGATCGACGACTGCGTCGACGCGGCCAATGGGATCCCAGGGCCGCGCGGCGTGGTGATCTGCTTCGGTGCCGAGGAAGCCAGCTACCGCGTCGAGCTGCTGCCGCAGTACCACGCGCACCGCGACCCGATGCCCGACGACCTGCGCCCGCAGTTCGAGCAGGCCGCGGAGGTCTGCGCGCTGCTCGGCTGGCGGGTCGCGCAGCACTCCACCCTCGAGGCCGACGACCTCCTGGGGGCGTACGCGAAGCTCGAGCACGCTGCGCGGAGCCCCGCGCGGCTCGTGACGGGCGACCGCGACATCTTCCAGTGCGTCACGGCGAACGTGCATGTGCGGTTCCCGCAGGGCGCCGGCAAGGGCGTCAAGACCGTCGATCCCGCCGGCGTGGCGGAGTGGGTCGGCTGCGCGCCAAGCCAGGTGCCGGAGCTCATCGCGCTGCGCGGCGACACGTCCGACGGCATCCCGGGCGCCGCGGGCATCGGCGCGAAGACCGCTGCGGCGCTGCTCGCGGAGTGGGGGACGCTCGAGCGCGTCATCGCGAAGGCCGAGGCGGTGGCGTCTGGCAAAGACCGGCCGTTCAGCCCGCTCAGCCAGAAGCGCGCCGAGTCGATCGCCAGCTCGGCCGACGACCTGCGTATCTACTTGAAGGTCGCGCAGCTGCAGCCCGTCGCCGTCGACCGCCCGGCCGACCACGAGACCGACTGGGCTGGCGGCGCGGCGGCAGCGAAGGAGCGCGGCATGCTCCGGCTGGCCGAGGCGCTCGAACGCCGCGTGTAGCGCGCAAGCGTTCTGCCGGCGCGCTGCGCGGCCGGGGCTACCATGCGCTTAAGCCATGACCGCGCATTTTGCTTCGACCAACGGCGACGTCGCCACGCTCGACGGCCTCGGCGCCGACCGCGACTTCCGCCACACCGGACGCCTCAGCATCGACCTGGCGCTGACGGGCGGCGAGGGCGAGGAGTTCGAGCCGTTTGAGCGGATCCCGGACGCGGCCGAGCTGTCGGTCTGGTTCGGCTGGTCGCAGCTTGCCGTGGCGGCCGAAGCGACTGACGCCGAGCACCTCGACGCGCGCCGCCTGCGCTGGGCGATCTGGCACGCCGTGCAGGCGGTGCTCACCGAGACCGAGCCGTTCGAGCAGGACCGCGCGGTGATCGACGAGATCGCGGCGCGGCCGCCGCTCGTCCCGCAGCTGTTTGGCAGCGCATGGGTCGAGCCGACGATCACCCAGGCGCTCTCGACGGTCGCGCGCGATGCGATCGAGGTGCTCCGCGACCCGTTCCTCGCGGGCCGTCTGCGTACCTGCGCGGCCGAGGATTGCGGCGTCCCGTTCGTCGACGTGTCCCGTCCCGGCAAGCGGCTGTGGTGCGAGGACGCGCGCTGCGGCGACCGCAACCGCCAGCGCCGGCATCGCGAGCGGCTCAAGGCCCGCGCCGGCCGGTAGCCGCGCCTCCGCCGAAACGGACCGCGGTCCATGGTCGCTTTGCGACCACGATCTTGAGTCTGTTCTCCGGTGCGTCGCCGAACAGGCGCAGCCCGAGGCCTGTCCCACGGGCGGGCGCGCCCATCGAGGGGACTGGTCCTGAGCGTCCGGTTTCGCCGGAAAACGGGGAGACTTTAGCCGCTGGCACGTCGGCGCGCCTCGCGTCCAAACGCGCCAAAGGCCCGTAGATCTCCAGTCGTGCCATTTCCGCGTAGGCCACGAAAATGTGAACGCGCTGAACGGCGTTCCGCCCACAGGGCTGCTGATTTCGCGACCTGGACAAGCCCGGTCCACTCCCCCTTGGTGGCCAGAAGCGGCGCGTCGATCGGACAGTCTCCCTCTCTCGGGCCGCCCTCCGCGGTCCACATCAAACCGGCGAGTCACCACGTCAATTGTCCAGACGGCGCCGGAGAGAAGGAGAAGCAATGACTCTCACGTCCCACCGGGCGCGACGACTGGCGATCGCCGGTCTTGCGTCGGCTGCCGCGCTCGGCGCTGCCGCGTCCAGCGCGCAGGCTGCTCAGACGGCCACCCTGAACTACAAGTGCAAGTTCCCGCTGATCGGCACTCAGCCGCTCGGGATCGAGATCACGCTCGACATCCCTGACACGTGGCCGGTCGGCGAGCCGACTGACGCGTTCAAGATCACCGCGAAGGCTTCGGCTGGCGGCACCACGGCGCAGGGTCTCGGCCTCGTCGAGGGCCTGCACACCGTCGCCGGCGTGACCGAGGCCGAGAAGCCCGGCAAGGGCACCGGTTCGCGTGCTCGCGTCGAGCTGCCCGACGGCTCGGGCGTCAACGTGCGCGTGCCGATCGACGTGGAGCCGTACACGGTCGCCCCGCCGATCCCGAACCCGCTCGTGCTCAACGCGACCGGCTCGACGCCGTCGCTGACGCTCGACGTCCCGGGCGAGGCCAAGATCGTGCTCACCGAGCTGATCCTGAACCTCAAGGGCCTCTACGAGGACGGCACGCCGGTCGAGGGTCTGACGACGCCGCCGACCGACATCGACCGCCAGCCCTACGCCGACATCGACGGCGACCCGGGCACCTTCAACGTGCCGTGCAAGCTCGACCCTGCAGACCAGAACCTCCAGCTCGCGACCTTCACGCTGACCGACGGCGGCGGCCCTGAGCCGACGACGCCGGAGCCGACCACGCCGGAGCCGACGACGCCGGAGCCGACGACGCCCGAGCCCACGACGCCCGAGCCCACGACGC
>JAEYAL010000100.1 GCA_023404805.1 Actinomycetes bacterium
GCCGCCACCTGCGACGCCGGCTGCAGCAACCTCCGCGCCCGGCGCTGCATCGCCGAGCCGCGCCCGCAGCGATGCTCGCGCGGCGGGGTCGCCCAACACGCCCTCGACCCGCGCCCACTCGCGGAGCACGGCGGCCGCCACATCGGCCTGCCGCGGCCGGCTGCGCTCCTTGTGCAGAAACGCCTTCGTCGACTTCAGGTGCGCGGCGACCGCGGCGTCATCGTCGAGCTCGCGGGGCACGTGCCCGAGCCAGAACAGGTCATCGACGCTCGAGGGCGCCGCCGTCCGCAGCGGCGTCAGCACCGTGCGGCGGTAGGTGGAGCCGTCGAACGCCGTCCCGGTCACGGCGCCGTCAGAGGTTCTTCTTGAGCAGCGACACGGCCTCGGCCTCGGCCGCCAGCTCCTCGGCGCTCATGGTCGTGCTCGTGTCGACCTTCAGCGTGAGCGGCTCGGGCCGGCCGGCGTGGTGCGCCGTCACGGTGAGAATGCCGTCGCCGCCCATCGCCATCCGGACGCGCAGCTCGGTCCCCTGCGGATAGCCGGGCGGCAGGTCGGAGATCTCGCCGCGCACGAGCACGGTCGCGTCAGCCGGGTCCGCCGACTCCTCGGCGCCGCCCTGCTCGATCACCTGCACGCGCACGTGGGTCTGGTCGTCGACCATCGTGTAGAAGACCTCGTCGACCTCGATCGGGACCGGGTCGTTGCGGTGGACGAGGAAGACCGATGTCAGCACGTCGTCCTGTTTGGCGAGCACCCCGAACCCACGCGACACGACGTTGATCACCCGCTTGTCGACGACCTGCTTGACGGCGTCGCTCGTCATCCCGTGCTCGCCGGCGGCGTCGGCCAGCGCCTGGCGCAGGTCGACGCCCTTGGCGGTCGCGTCGCTCACGATCCGCTCGAGCATCTTCTTGTGGCCGTAGAGCGCCGCGCCCTTGGCGACCGCGAGGTCGGGGTCGGCGAGCTGCGGGCTGAAGCCGAACTCCTCCTGGAGGCGCCGCGCGACCACCGGCATCTTCGATGAGCCGCCGACGAGCAGGCAGCGGTCGACCTTGCCCGCGCCGCGCTCCCGAGCCGCGTCGAGCGCTCGCCGCGTGAGTTCGATCGTGCGCTCCATCAGCGCGCGCGTCACGATCTCGAACTCCTCGCGCGTGAGGGTGACGCTGGCGCGGTCGCTGCCGCTCGTCACGAGGGCGTCGGCCCGCTCACGCTGCGAGAGCGACGCCTTGAGCTCCTCGGCCTGCGTCATGAGGTCGGCTTCGGCGTAGACGTCGTCGAACGGGTCCGCGCCGCCCGGCACCGCCATGAGGAAGCGCTCCGACAGCAGCGCCGCCAGCTCGGCGTCCCAGTTCGCGCCGCCGAGCTCGTGGTCGCCGTCGGTGGCCACCACGCGGATGTCATTGCCGCGCAGCTCGATGATGGTGATGTCGAAGGTGCCGCCGCCGAGGTCGTAGACGAGCACGGTCTCGTCGCGGCCCGTCGGCTCGCCGCCTGGCAGGCCGAAGCCGTACGCGTAGGCGGCCGCCGTCGGCTCGTTGATCAGGTCGACGACGTTCAGACCCGCCAGTTCGCCGGCGAGCTTCGTCGCCTTGCGCTCCTCGTTGCCGAAGTACGCGGGGACGGTGATGACGACGTCCTTCACCGGCACGCCCGTCGCGCGCTCGGCGTCGCGCGCGAGCGAACCGAGGATCAGCGAGGAGACGCCAGGCGCCGACCAGTCGCGCCCGCCGGCTTCGAAGCGCCAGTCGGCGTCGCCCATCTGCCGCTTGACGAGCTGCGCGACGTTGTCGGGGTCGATCCGCGAGGACCGCTTGGCGAGCTTGCCGACGACGGCGTCGCCGCCCTGGAAGTGCACGACCGACGGCGTCGTGGAGTCGCCGTCCATGTTGGCGATCACCTCGGGGCGGCCGAAGCGGTCGACCTGCGCGATGCACGAGTAGGTCGTGCCGAGGTCGATGCCGAGCACACTGCCGGCCTGGGTCATCCCTGGTCTCCTGGGGTCTTGCGCTTCTGCGACGCCCGACGGCCGTCGCTGCGCGTGTCGAAGCGGTAGACGAGCACCTCGGCAGGCCGCACCAGCCGGCCGTCGTCGCGGATCAGGCCGGGGCGCCGCACGCCGACGACGGTCTGGTCCTCGAGCGGGTCCTCGGTCGGCACCGATCCGGCGGCCGTGTGGATGTGCACGTCGAAGGCGTCTCCGGGCGCCGGGCGGACCGGTGTGACGCCGGCGTCGTGCAGCAGCTCCGCGACGCGCTGGTCGAGGTGGATCAGGTCGGCCTCGGTCGGCGCAGCCCCCGCGCGGATCTGGCCGATCTCGTCGGCGAGCCGGGCCAGGCCCCGCACGATCGGCGCGACCGCTTCGCGGACTTCGCCGTCACGCAGCCGCCGGTTCTCGGCGTGGAGCTCGTCGGCCATGTCGCTCTGGCGCCGCGCGACCGCCGCCAGCTCGCTCGCCCGCTGGTCAGCGGCAGCCAACGCCTCGCGCAGCTGGGCCAACTCGTCGCCGGGACCGGGCGTGGGTGCGTCCTCGGTGCTCACTCGCGGCCAATCTAGACCGTGCCGCGCTGGCGCGCGAGCAAGCGCTCAGGTCAGGGCGTCCCGCCGGAACCCGACGGGCCGAGCCGCGCCGCACCAGCGCCCTGGCGCGTCCACCCCTGCACCTATGCAGACCCCCTCTGCAAACTTGCAGGGGCCGGCGCGCCAAACGGCGTCGGCGGCGTTGGGCTACCCGCGGCGGTAGGGATCGACCATCACGCTGTCGACCGTGATGCCGATGTTGAGGACCGGCGAGATCGAGCCGGTGATCGTGCCGACCAGTCCGCCAGCGAGACCGACCGCGCCGGTGATCGGAGCGAAGGCGCCGCCGGTGACATCGTTGACGAGGTCGGTCGGGCTGAGCGAGGTGATCTTGAGCTGGACCGACGCGGTGTTCGTCTTGGAGTTCAGCGGGATGATGGTCGCCAGCGGAGACTTCGGCGTGGCCTGCCAGGTCGACGGCGCGAGCGCGAGGACCTTGGAGGAGATCAGCTCGACGCTGGTGATCTTGCCGGCGGCGTCGCGGTAGATGACGTAGGCGATGAAGCCGGAGAGGACGGCGTTGTCGACCTTGTAGGCGAAGCGGAAGTGCGGGTGGCTCTCATCGACGCAGAACGCCGGCGAGGTGATCGAGCCGGCGAGCGGGATCACGACCTGCTTCTTGCCGGCGTTGATCCCAAGCAGCTCGTTGCCGGTGGTGACCTTCGCGCCGCCCGAGAACGTCCAGCCCTTGCCGCCGTTCTCAAAGCCGCCATCGGGCGCCAGCGAGTAGTCGGCCGTGTCGCCGTCGAGCTTCTCAAAGGCCTTTGTCGTCGGCAGCGGCGTGCACGTGCCGGACGGGACGGCCGAGCTGGTCGTGTTCGACGTGGCGGTGGTGGTCGCGGTGTTCGTCGTCGCGACGCCGTTGACGACGGCCGTCGTGCTCGTAGACGGCGTGGTGGCGGGCGTCGTCGAGGCGGCAGGCGCCGCGGTGGCGGCCGGCTTGAAGAGGCCGTCGAACAGGCCGGCGCTCGCGGTCGACGGTGCGATGAACATCGCGGCGGCGCCGAGGACGAGAGCGGAGTTGAGGATGGTGCCTTGCTTGCGGAGTGGCATCGGTGATGCTCCTGCGGTGTGGGACAAGCCGGGCGGTCGGCGACGAAGCGGTTGGGTTGGCCGCGCTGTCGACGCACCGGAATACGTGGTGATCAAGTTATCCCTGATCTCACAGGCAAGATGGACCAAACGTCCAGAGTCTGGTGCGTCGGGTCAAGCCTCGGTGGCGCACCGGCGCTCGGTCGACGTCGGCGGCGGGCCAACCGCGCAGCCCTCGCGAGCGCCCACTGCCGGTGCTACGTTCGCCCGCGATGACCGACGCAACCGTCCTCGCACCGGGCGCCAACGCCCCGCTGGGTGCGCCGGCCCGGGTCGCGATCGAGGTCCTCGCGCCGCAGCTCGGCGGCGCGGCCGTGGTCGTCGAGACCAGCGGCGGCGCGCTCCGGCTCCTGGCTGATGCCGACGCGTTCGCGAGCGTGCAGGACCTCCCGGGCGACGTGCCGCGCCGTGCCGTGCCCGTCGACCTCGCCCTGGTTCCCTCGGATGTGGAACGCCTGCGCGTCGTGATCTGGTCGCCAGGACCGGAGCTGCCGCTCGCGCGGGCGGCCGCCACCGTGGTGCACCCAGAGCGGCCGGGCGTCCTCGTGACGCTGCCCGAGGACGCCCGCGAACTCCGCGCTGCCGAGCTCGTCGAGCTGTACCGCCGTGGCGGCGAGTGGAAGGTGCGCGCGGTCGCGTCAGGCTGGACCGGCCACGTCGCCGCGATGGCCGAAGCGCTCGGCCTCGCGC
>JAEYAL010000191.1 GCA_023404805.1 Actinomycetes bacterium
ACCCCCACGCCGACGCCGACCCCCACACCGACGCCGACGCCGACCCCCACACCGACGCCGACGCCCACACCGACGCCCACTACGCCGCCTGAAGACGTCTTCGCTGAGATCGCATCGTTCCGGCTCAAGCGCGACTTCACTGCGCCGTCCGCACCGGGCGTCGTCTCGGCCGACCTGTTCAGCGAAGCTGACCGCACCTGCTCGGCGCTCCGGCTCCGCTGGGCGGCATCCACTGGCGGCGAGAACGGCGTCAAGGAGTACCGCGTGGCGTATGAGGGCGGGAGCCTGCTCGTCCCCGCGCCCGCCACCGACGTGTGGGTGGCGGACCTCGCCGAGAGCTCCGACTACGCGTTCCGCGTCACCGCGATCGACCATGGCGGGCGCGAATCCACCCCGCTCGCGCTGAACCTCGCCACCTCAGCATGCGCTGATGAGCTACCGGGGCCAGGGCCGCTGCCGCCGACCAAGCCGGGCGCACCCGTCGTCACTGATGCCTCAGCCACTTCGGTCTCGCTGACGTGGCCGGAGGCCACCGACCCAGATGGCACCGTGGCGAACTACGAGGTGTTCCAAGGCAGCATCAAACTCGCCACCACTTCGACGACCACCGCGACGATCAGCGGGCTGCGGCCGCTCACCGACTACGCCTTCCACGTTGTCGCTGTCGACGACCGGCAGATGCGCTCGACCGACGGCGACACGCTGGCCTACAAGACGCCCGACAAGCTCGACGCGTACGCGTACAGCCTGCGGGGCAGCACGGCCGTCAAGCCACTGGTGCGCGGACGGCTCCCCTTGACTGGCGGTCTCGACGCCGAGCTCGCGGTTGGAGCCAGGACCATCTCAGGCGAGCTGAGCCTTGGCGAGGCCCGGGCGCGGCTCTCGGCGGTCAAGTACCTGCCGCTCTCCGCGCGGGTGAGCTTTGTTTCCGAAGGCACCGCGACTGGCAGCTTCACCGGCGGAGGCGTGCTCAAGGTGCGCAGCGCGGTGCGGCTCCGGCTCAGGGATGTCAGGCTGTTCAACATCATTCGCCTCGCTGGCGGATCCGGCTGCCAGTCCAAGGCGCCGACTGACCTCGAGCTGCAGTCGCCGCCGGGCTTCGAACTCGCCTCGGGCGGCCAGCTCACCGGGACGTACAGCCTCGGCAACCTCGGAGGCTGCGGCGTGCTCAACGGCGTGCTGTCGCCGCTGACATCGAGCTCGGACCATCCGATCAGCCTCACCATCACGCCAGCCGGCGGCGCCCGCTGAGCGGCCCACCCCCGTACCCAGAGCCCCGTGTCCCCTATTTCCCGCTCGTTCCGCCGCCTCGCCCGCCTGACTGCAGCGGCTGCCGTCGCCGCCGGCGTCGTCGGAGCTCCCAGCGCGCACGCCGCGCAGACCGCCCAGATCAACTACAAGTGCAAGTTCCCCCTGATCGGGACGCAGCCGCTGACGCTCAACCTCTCGTTCGACTTCCCTGAGCGCTGGACCGTCGGCGATCCGACCGATGGGTTCGCCGTCTCGGCGACCGCCCTATACGGCGGCACGACCGCGCAAGGCCTCGGCCTGATCGAGGGCCTCCACACGATCGGCGGCGTCACCGAGGCGCAGAAGCCTGGGAAGGGCACCGCCGCGCGCATGCGCGTGGCGCTCTCTGACGGGTCGGCGCTGCAGGTCCGCGTGCCGATCAACATCGAGCCGTACACGATCGCGCCGCCCGTCCCGGACCCGCTGGTGCTCAACGGCGCAGCGACCACGCCGTCGATCACCGTCGACGTGCCCGGCGAGGCGACGTTCTCGATCACCGAGCTGATCCTCAACCTCTACGGCCATTACGCGGACGGCACCCCGGTGGAAGGTCTGACGACCCCGGCGACCGACATCGACCGCGCGCCCTACACCGACATCGACGGCGACGTTGGCACCTACAACGTGCCGTGCAAGCTCGACCCGGCAGGGCAGTCGCTGCAAGTGGCCGCGTTGTCGTTCCGGCTTAAGCGCGAGATCGTCGGCCTCACCGCGCCGCAGCTCCCAGACGCCGGCACCTACCAGGCCGGCGATCAGACCTGCTCGGCCATCCGCCTGCGTTGGAAGCCAGCCACGATCCAGGACGGCAGCGTCAAGGAGTACGCGATCACCTACGACGGCGCTCCAGCAGGAGGCGTGCGCGTCGCCTCCCCCGCGACTGACCACCAGATCACCGGGCTGACGGCTGGCAAGGAGTACACGTTCTCAGTGGTCGCGTACGACCAGGAAGGCACCGACTCGGAACCGCTGACGCAGAAGCGCTCCACGGCTCCCGGCTGCGACGGTCCCGGGCTCGAGCCGACGACGCCCGCCGGGCCGGGCGAGTACGCCTACAGCCTCCGGGGCCGCGCGGCCATCAAGTCGCTCGTGCGCGGCACCGTGCCGCTCTCGGGCGGGCTCGACCTCGAAGTCGCTCCCGGCACTGGCGACGTCACGGCCGACCTCGCGCTCGGCGAGGCGGCGGCGAGGCTGCGCGCGGTCGGCTTCCTCCCGGTCACCGGCCGTTTGAGTTTCATGGCGGACGGCCCAGTCACCGGGCGCCTGGCCGGCCTGGCGCTGCGCGTGAGCGCCGACATGCACGTGAAGCTTCGAGACGTCAAGCTGTTCGGCGTCGTGCGGCTCGGCGGCGCGGCGTCCTGCCAGACGAAGACGCCCTCTGAGGTGGTGCTCCAGTCCACCGAGCCGACCTTCGACCCGGCCAAGGGCGGACCGGTGTCGACGACGTTCAAGCTCAGCAACTTCAGCGGCTGCAGCCTGCTGAACAGCGTCATCTCGCCGCTGACGGCGAACAGCTCGAGCGCGCCCGGCAACTCCATGACGCTCAGCCTCACGCCCGCGGGCTGAGCGGCTCCCCGCGATCCACCCGCCCGCTCGAAGCGCCGTCTCGCCGATCGCGCTGGGCCTCAACCCGGCGCCTGCTGCTCGCCTGCAGCCGGGCGTCAGGCGGCCGCTGCCTCAGCTTCGGCGGGGACGCCGAGCGCGGCCGTGAGGAAGGCGAGCTGGTCGGCGACCGCCTGCTCGAACGGGTCGCCGTTGTAGATCTCGAAGTGACCGTACGGGTAGCGGTTTGACGGTCACGTTCGGCAGGCCTTGCGCGGCGCGCACCGTCGGCTCGACGGGCGCCACCGTATCGCGGTCGCAGGCGCAGATCAGCACCGGCGTGGAGCCACTGCGGTGGACCGCGCGGCCGGGCCAGCGCCGCCGCTCCGGCGATGGCTGACAGCGCGGCAGCACCCGGCGCCGGCGCCGCATCTCACTGACACAAATGTGATCTGACACATGTGTAGACGTGGTCGCCATCACACGCTACGGTGCGCAGAGAGGCCCTGGCCTCGTGTCCCAGACCGGCCCCGCACCGCTGAGGGCGGGGCGCCGACGAGGAGCCCACTCGTGTCTATCTTCTCCCGCACCAGACTGCTGGCGCTCGCCGTCGCGCTGGCTGGCGCCGCTGCCTTCGGCAGCGCACCCGCGCAGGCCGCGCAGTCGGCCACCCTGAGCTACATGTGCAAGATCCCGCTGACGGGCACCGCTCCGCTGCAGCTTGACGTCGTCCTCGACATCCCCGATTCCTGGCCCAGCGAGGACCTGCCGCCGTTCGCGGTGACCGGGACGATCAACTTCGGATCCACGACGGCCCAGCAGGTCCGCGAAGTCGAAGGACTGGCCCAGATCGTCGGCGCGGCTGGCAGCGCCCTGCGGACGCAGGTGCTCTCGCCGGTCGGCGTGCCCGCGGCTGCCCGGATCCCGCTCGCGTTCGCGCCCGTCGCTGTCGGACCGCTCATCCCCAACGTCGGCGTCGACATGCCGTTCACTGGGACCTTCCCCTCCGGCGTCGCGCCTGCGGTGCCGGGCGAGCACAAGGTCGTCCTGACTGGATTCGACCTGAATCTCAAGGCGCTGCGCTCCGACGGCACACCGGTCCCCGGCATCAGGACCCCGCTGACCGACCTCGACGCTCAACCGTACCCCGACCTCGACGGCGACCCGTCGACGTTCAACGTGCCATGCAAGCTCGACCCGCAGACCCAGAACCCGCAGCTCGCGAGCTTCGTCGCGATCATCGACGACTTCGACGCGACGCCGCCGACCGTCCCCGGACAGTCGCCCGACTACACCGGCGCTGACATCACCTGCAACGCCATCCGCCTGCGGTGGACGCCGTCGACCGATGAGGGCCCGAACGCTTCAGGAGTCGCGCGGTACGTCGTGCGCTGGCCCGAAGGCCCCGCAGGCGGCGCCACCGCCCCCGCGAGCGCGACCGACGTCTGGATCGGCAACCTCGGCCCCGACACCGAGTACACCTTCGAGATCGTGGCCCAGGACCAGGCCGGCAACGAGTCCCAGCCGCTCACGCAGACGTTCCGCACGCTGCTGCCGCCGCCGGTGGCGCCCGGCGGACCGGGCACGCCGTGCCGCGGCGCAGCGCCGATCGACCCGACGCCGCCCGGCGCGCCCGAGCCCGTCTCGGCCACGCAGACCTCGATCACCTTCACGTGGGTGCCGTCGCAGGACTTCGACGGCCAGATCCTCGGCTACGAGGTCTTCCGCGGCGACACGCTGATCGGCGAGACCGCTACGAACACGTTCACGGCAACCGGCCTTACGGCGGGGAGCGCGTACACCTTCCACGTTGTCGCGATCGCTGACGACGGCCAGCAGATCCCCGGCCCGTCTGCCGAGCTCAGGACGCCGACCAACCCGCTGCCGCCGCCGACCATCAAGTACAGCTACGGGCTGGCCGGTTCGACGACGCTGAAAACGCTGACGAAGGGCACGCTCGCGCTGAAGGGCGCGATCAACGCAGAGCTGACGATCGCAAGCGGCGCGTTCACGGCCGACCTGACGCTGGCCGACACCTCCGGCCGCCTCGTCGCCGCCGGCTTCCTGCCGGTGACGGCGAAGATCGGCTTCGCCCCCTCAGGCAAGACGACCGGCACGCTCGAGGACGGCGTCCTGAAGTCGCAGTCGAAGGTGCGGATCAAGGTCAAAGAGGTGAAGCTCTTCGGCGCGATCCCGCTGGCTGGCGGCAACAACTGCCAGACCAGGCAGCTCTCCGACATCAACCTGCAGTCCACCCAGGCGGAGTTCAAGCCGCTTGAAGGCGGCCCCATCGCCGGGAGCTACAAGATCAGCGACCTCAACGGCTGCGGCGCGCTCAACGGCCTCGTCTCGCCGCTGACTGCTGGCGGCGGCAACACGATCAACCTCAACCTCGCGCCAGTCGCCGCCAAGTAGCGCTGGCTCGCACCGCTCCGGGTTCACCACCAACGGTCGGTGGCGGATCCGGAGCCGTGCCCTAGGCGCTCAGCGCCGGCGGCCACCGCGCTCCTAGGGCGCCGGCGCCAGCAGGACGCGGTCGACCAGCCCGAGCGCGCCGGCCACGATCTCCGGGCTCAGCGGCTCGCCGTCCTGACGGGTGGCGAGCCCGGCCAGGCCCCACCAGAGCGCCAGCAGCGCAGCGAGGGCGACCGGCACCGAGATATCGGGTCGGCCACCAACAGCCTCCTCGAGGTCGACGCGCAGGTTGGCGAGGATCGCGTCCATCCGGCGGATGGCGCGCGTCGCGCCCGGATCGACCGGATCGAACGGATGCGCTTCGGCCGCCGGCTCCAGCGACCGCCGCACGAGCACTCGGAAGACCACAGGCTCGTCGATCGCCAACCGGACGCACGCGGCGCCCACACCCGCGACGCGGGTCTCAGCTGAGGCAGCCGCTGAAGCGTCGGCGAACTCGTGCTCGCGCGCCTCCAGCGCCTCGTCGACGAGAGCCAGCGCGAGGAGGTCTTTGCTGCCGAAGTGCCCGTAGATCGAGCCGACGGCCACGCCCGCGCGGCGCGCGATCTGGGCGATCGTCGCCGTCTCCAAGCCACCTTCCGCCCAGGCCTCGCGGGCAGCGGCGAGGATCACGCCGCGCGTACGGGCACGCCGGGGGTCGATGGAAGGGGGGCGGGGGCTCACAGGGGACGAGTGGCCGAACGGCGGACGCTGGAACGCGTCGGCTCTGAACGTTACACCTAATGACGACACGATTCAGCCGAGAACGAGCGGTACCGTCGCCCAGCAAAGGGACGCGGCGGACTGTAATCCGGGGTACCGATCGCGAATCGAGTGGAATACGACGCCAATTGGTGTTACGTTTGACGCCGTCGCAAGACTGCGACCTCTCCCCACGTCCCATGGGGGCCGCCCTGACTCAGCGGTGACTGGCCCGGTGACTGGGTACGACCTGCACATGCTTGCTGCCGAGGACAGGCGGCGGCAAGCGCCGTGTTCCGTACCCGGTCACCGGTGCCCTCGGCACCGCCTCAGCCGCCGGCGCGCTCAGTCCGCCACGTAGGATGGCCGCGTGGCCGCCGACCTCACGATCGACGAACTCGCTCGTCAAGCCGGGATCTCAGTCCGCAACGTCCGCAGCCATCACTCGCGCGGGTTGCTGCCGCCGCCCGAGGTCCGCGGGCGCACCGGCTACTACGGCGAGGAGCACCTCGAGCGCTTGCGGCTGATCCAAGAGCTGCAGGCCGACGGGCTGCCCCTGCGGCTGGTGGAGCGTTTGCTGGTCTCGGATGCCGACACGGCGACGCGCCTGGTCGCGCTGCGCCGCACCGTGCTGTCGCCGCTTGAGCAGCCACCTGAGCCGGTCACGGTGACGATCCCTGAGCTGGTCGAGCGGTTCGGCCAGATCGACGACGCGTCGCTCCAGCAGGCCGTCGCCCTCGGCGCGCTGCTGCCGCGCGTCGACGGGACCTTCGTCGCGCCGCTGCCGGGGCTCCTGAACACTGCCGAGGAGGTCATGCGCCACGGCGTCTCGCTGCAGGCGGCGCTCCAGGTGGCCCAGGACGTGCGGAACCTCTGCGACGAGGCCGCGCGCTCGTTCGTCGACCTGATCATGAACGAGGTCTGGACGCCGTTCGACGAGCGCGGCCGCCCCGAGCCGGAGTGGCCCGTGATCGCGTCCGCTATCGACGCGGTGCGCCCGCTGGCCAACGACATCTTCTTGGAGCTGCTGCCGATCTCGATCGGCCAGGCCATCGAGCGCGCGTTCGGCGAGGAGCTGCGCGAAGAGGCCGAGCACGCCGGCGAAGACGCCTGACCGGTCGCGCCAGGTCTCGGCGCGGGATTTCAGCGCTGGTATGCATCCGCGTGTACATTCGGCGGAATGACCCTTCCGCCGAATGACGCGTGGAGCGTTCTCTCTGCCGCCGACAAGCGCGCCCGCGTGCTCTCGGTCGCCGGTGAGCTGTTCGCGCGCGAAGGCGTGAACTTCCCGATGCCCGAACTCGCCAAGGCGCTCGGCATCGGCGTCGGCAGCCTCTACCGCCAGTTCGGCACCAAGGACGACGTGCTCGCGGCGCTCGTGGTCGAGCGGCTCGACGCCTTCGAGAAGAAGTTCGCCGGCGCCGCCGGCTCGCCCGACCCGACCGCCGCGCTGCTGCGCGTCATCTCCGACACGTTCCACCTCACGATCCAGGACCGGATCGCCAAGATCTCGTTCGAGCTGGCGCTCGACCGGCCCGAGGTCGCCGACTCGCGCCAGCGCACCGTCGCCGCACTGCAGCGGCTCGTCGACGAAGCCAAGGCCGTCGGCGGCGTGCGGCCGGACGCCGAGGTGATCGACCTGCGGATCATGTTCCGCCTCGCGCGCGAGGCCGAGCGGATCTCGCCGGGTGGCGGGGCGCGGCTCGCCCAGCTCGTCGTCGACGGGCTGCGCAACCCGGGACCGCCGCTCAGCGAGAGCTTCACGAGCTCCTGACGGCGCCGGGTACCGCTGGACTCCGGGCTCCACATCGTGTAAAACGCTTCGGACCGTTTCTCAACGGTCTCCGGCTCCCACACGTCACGGAACGTCACCCCATGTCCCACGCCCTGCTCCCCCGCAGGACGGCGCTCGCCGTCACCTCCTCGCTCGCGCTTGCTGTCGCGGGCGCCGCCACCGCGACCCCGGCGCTGGCCGGCAGCTGGGAGGAGGTGACCCGCGCCAGTGGCGCCCAGGGCGCCGCCCCGCTGTTCAACACGTCGTACGCGCTGGCCGTCAGCGACAACGCCCGCTACGCGGTCTTCCAGCACGTGAAGTTCGGAGTCCCGGCCTCGATCAAGTACTACGTCCGCGACACCATCGCCGACACGACCCGCGAGCTGGCCGCCGGCACCATCACCGGCTTCTACGGGATCGACCGCGCGGGCCAGCACGCCCTCGTGCTGCGCAACGACGCGGCGAGCCAGACGCTCCTGCTCGTGCCGCTGGCCGGCGGCACCCCGAAGGTGCTGCTCACCAGCGACATGTTCGTGAGCGCGGCGCTCAGCGGCGACGGCAAGACGGTCGTGTACTCCGAGGGCCAGGTCGCGACGTCCGAGCCGGTCGACGCGACCTACAAGCTGAACGTCGCCACGGGCGCGAAGACGAAGATCGACAACGTCGCCGTCGAGCTCACGCCGAACTCCATCAGCGACGACGGCTCGGTGATCGCCGGCAAGATCGCCGCCGACCAGCGCGGCGTCTACTACCGCGGCACCGCGAAGACCGTCACGCCGTCGAAGACCATCGTCAGCCCGAACGGGGCCATCGTCGTCGCCTACAACCTCGGATCGAGCACCGGCCGCACTGTGCTCGCCCGCCGCCTGTCGGATGGCTACACGAAGACGCTGCCCGTCGCCGCCGACGCGACCGACATCGCCTGGATCGCGCCCGACGGCCTCCAGATCGCGTTCGGCTCCAACCGCGAGCACGACCCGATCCTCCCGGCGCAGGTGCTGAACCTCGCCAGCGGCGCGCTGACGCCGCTGGGCGGCCCGTACGCCAAGGCCCTCGACCAGTCCTACCTGCTCGGACCCAACGACGAGAGCACCAGCGGCACCGCGATCTCCCGCAGCGGCCGTTACGCCGTGACGCGCCTGAACGAGCGCGGCAACCTGCCGCTCGCGATCGTCGACATCCAGAACGGCGACCTGCCGGGCACCGAGGCGCCCGCGTCGGCGTCGGCGTACGTCGCCGCCGGGATGCCGCTGCGCTTCACGTGCCCCGAGGACAACCCGGTCTACACGACGGCCGTCAACTACAACCCGCCGCAGTGGATCGCCCCGGCCAAGCGCCTGGAGATCGTCATCAAGGCCGACGGCGTCAAGCTCGCGGACTACGGCTTCGACCACCCGACCGGCGAGAGCGGCGTCAACGTCGAGGTCCCGGACGGCACGAGCCTCGTGACCTACGACATCAAGGTGATCGACGCCGCGAACCGCACGCTGATCACGAAGGACTCGGCAGCGCCCGTCTCCTACTGCTCCATCTGGTAGCCACCGAGCGGAGCCGGCGGCCTGATCCGGCGGCTCCGCTCGGCGCTCCGGCGCGCGTCAAGAACCACGCCGGGGCGACGACGTCCGCGGCCCCGATCCAGCTGCTGACCATTCGCCGACGCCGCTTGAGCTGAGGGTCTCATCCGCTGACGAGCGCCGCCACGCCACGCTCGTCTGGGAAGACGTGGCGGACTCCAGGTAGCTCGGCGAACGCGCGGTCTGCCGACACCACCGTGCCCGGACCGTCATGCGAGGACTCGCTAGCCGCTGCCGCGAGCACCGCGTCGAACGCACCAACGTGTCGGGCGTCCGAGAACGTCCGAAGACCCGCGCGAAGCGCGGACTCCCTGACTTCGATAAGCGGAGACAAGAGGTCGATGTAGTCGGAGGCGTGGAGCGCGGCATCAGCACGGTCACGCCGACGTGCGCGCACGTGCGCGAACTCCTGGATCACTTCGATCGTCGTCGTGGCTTCGACTGCGCCTTCGCTGATCGCTCGCACGAGCGCTTGACACGGATCTCGCAGCGGGTGCTCCGCCCCAACGGCGTACACCAGCACCGTTGTGTCGAGGACGATCATCCGCGACGCCCCCGGAGCGCGTCGAGCTCGTCGAGCAGGTCGGGCACATCCGGGACCTCCATCGGCGGTGCCTGCAAGAGGCGCGCGCCAGCCCGTTCGCGGCGCGCGCTCGGAGACGCGAGCCCTCGGTCGAGGGCCTCGCGGACAACGGCACCGATCGAGATCCCACGCTCGCGCGCGATGGCCTGGAGACGCTCATGCCGTTCTTCGTCGATCAGGACCTGCAGGCGCCGCTCCAACATGCTCATACATTAGCAGGTGCAGGTCCGGCGCTTGGACGGCCTGACCGCGACGGTAGGGGTCGACCCACGCCCCTGCGAGGTTGATCTCCGCACCGCCGGGCCCGCTGAGCTGACGTGGCCCTATCGAGCTACCCGCGGCGGTAGGGGTCCACCCACGCCCCTGCGAGGTTGATCTCCGCACCGCCGGGCCCGCTGAGCTGACGTGGCCCTATCGGGCTACCCGCGGCGGTAGGGGTCGACCATCACCGAGTCGATGGTGACCGAGCCGAAGACGTTCGACGCGAGCGTCCCGAGGATGTTGGTGCTGCTGTAGTTCTGGTTGCCGGTCGAGATGAGCTTGAGCTGCACTGAGGCGGCTTTGCCGGAGCCGAGGGGGATCTTGGTCGCGAGCGGGCTAACGGCGCTCGGGCTCCACGCCGACTCGAGCAGGGTCACGTAGGCGGACGAGGTGAACTCGGCCTGCGTGAGCTGGCCGGCGTCGTTGCGCCAGAGGACCATCGCCAGGTAGCCGCCCTTGTGCGCGGACTTCATGACGAAGCGGAAGTACGGGTTGGTCTCGTCGACACAGAACTCGGGGGAGGTCGCGGTCGACGCAAGAGGCATGAAGAGCGCCTTGTTGCCCTTCGCGACGCCGAGCGGCTCGTTGCCGGCAGCGATCTTCGCGCCACCGGTGAGCGTCCAGGGAGTGGAGCCTTCGAAGTCGCCGCCGGGGGCGACGGAGTAGTCGGCCTGGTCGCCGTACTTGCTGAAGGCCTTGGTGGTCGGCAGCGCGGTGCACGCGGCAGACGCGGCGCTCGGAGCAGCCGCGACCGCGGCTGCAGCAGCACCCGACGCCAGCAGCCAGCGGCGGACGTGGTTCTTGCGGATCGGCATGCCTGGTCAATCGGGCCTGCGCGGGGACCGGCCGAGCGGTTTATGACGAACGTCGTTCCAAGAACGTGCACCTCATCCGCCGTTCACACCGTTTTCAGAGCGGCTCGCGGGGCCGGTGTAGAAGACTGCGGCCCATGGCACCGCTTCCCACCGACCTGCCGCCTGGGCTGTCGGCCCGCCCACTCACGATGAGCGACGCAGCCGCCGTGACGGCCGTGATCGTCGCCGAGGAGCTCGAGGACCTCGGTACCGCGGCCATCGACGAGGCCGACATCATCAGCTTTTGGGAACGGCCGTCATTCGATCTGGCGGCCAGCACCGTGGGCATCTTCGAGGGCGGCCTGCTGGTCGCGTACGCGGAGCTCGTCGACCGCGTCTTCGGCGCTGCCGCCGTGCTGCCGAGCCATCGCTGCCGCGGCCTCGGCACGGCGCTCGCAGCGTGGATGCGCGCGGGTGCGAGCGAGCGCGGCCTGGGGCGGATCGGGACGCAGGTCGCGCAGGGCTCTCCCGGCGACCGTCTGCTGGCGTCACTCGGGTACGCCGAGGGCTACACCGCCTGGGACCTCGCGCTTCCGTCGCGCGAAGCGCTCGCCGCCGTCGAGCCGCCGCCGGGCTACGCGATCCGCGAGGCCCGGCAGCCCGACGAGATCGAGGACTCCTGGAACGTGATCGAGGACGCGTTCCTGGAGTGGTCGAAGCGCGAGCGCAAACTGCTCGTCGACTGGACCGCGACCACCGCGGGGCGCGCCGACTTCGCCCCGTGGCGCCTGCGCGTCGCGACCGACGCGAGCGGCGTGGTCGTCGCCGCGGTCGTGATCCACGTGAGCGGTGAGACGGCCCTGATCGACCAGCTTGCGACGCGCCGCGACCAGCGCGGGCGCGGCCTCGGCTCCGCCCTCATCACCGACGCGGTGCGCACGTCGGCCCAGCACGGCGCCACCGCGTGGACGATCTCGACCGACAGCCGCAGCGGCGCGCGGACGCTCTACGAGCAGGTGGGGATGCGGGTCACGTCGACGTGGGTGAACCGCGTCGCCGCACTGGGCTGAGGCCGGCCGCGCCGCGGACGGCCCGCGCTCAGCTGACGGCGACCGGCACCCAGGACCTGCGGCGCTCGGCGATCATCTCGACGTAGAGCTCGTGGGCAGCGTCGAGGCGTTCGCGGTCACCGGTGAGGAGCAGGTCGAGCTGCAGGCCGCTGATGTGGGCGACCATCGACGTCGCGAGCGGATCGGTCTCGTCGTCCGGGCAGCCGGCAGCACGCAGCTGCGCCGCGATGATCGGCACCCAGTCGAGGGTGGCGTGCGCGCGGAACGTGCCGAAGCGCTCCGGCGACCGCACGGCGAGTCCGATCACTTCGTAGGCGAGCCGCAGCACCGGCAGGGTGTCGTCCTGCGCCCAGCGGTACCAGAAGGCGCGGTAGCGGCCAGACTCGGCCTCCGCGCCCTCCGGCGGCAGCATGCTGCGGTTGCGGATGTGGCCCAGGATCTCGGTGAGGAGCTGTTCTTTGGTGCCGAAGTGATGCACGACTGCCGACGGCGCCACGCCGATCGCTTTCGCCAGCGGGCGCATCGACAGCGACGCGACGCCGTGCTCCAGCACGTAGATCGAGGCCGCTTCGAGCAGCTCCTCGCGGCGGCCGGAATACCGGAGCTTCCTGCCGTCGATCTGTGACGCGTCCGACATGCGCTCCCACCGTACCGGTCAGGTGATCCTGATTACCACCAACCCACCAGAATCGCGTTCGACGGCCCGGGCGCTCGACCGCGCCCAGGCCTGTCGCCGACGCGGGTTCGGACCCTCCGTAGCGTCGGATTCATGAAAGCGCTCGCCCTGAACTGCACGCTCAAACGCTCTCCCGAGGACAGCAACACCGAGGCGCTGACGGACGTCGTCCTCTACCGGCTCACCGAACTCGGTGCCGAGACCGAGCAGTTGCGGGTCGTCGACTACGCGGTCGAGCCGGGGGTCGTCTCTGAGCCAGTCACCGACGCCGACGGATGGCCCGGGATCCGGCAGAAGATCGTCGCCGCCGACATCCTCATCCTCGCGACGCCCATCTGGGTCGGCCATCCGTCATCGGTCTCTCAGCGGGTTCTGGAGCGGATGGACGCGTTCCTCAGCGAGACCAAGGACGACGGCCGCCCGATCGCCTACGACAAAGTCGCAGGCGTGGTGGTCACCGGCAACGAGGACGGCGCGCACCACTGCATCTCAGAGCTCTCCGGCGGACTGGTCGACCTCGGCTTCACCGTCCCGGCGCAGTCGTGGACCTACTGGGACAAAGGGCCGGGGCCAGGCGAGGAGGAGTACCTCACGTCCGACGAACAGGGCTGGTCGAAGACCACGGCGGCGACCGCCGCGCAGAACCTGTTCGCAACCGCGCGGGCACTGCAGGAGCGGCCGCTCCCGATGCCGGCGAGCTGACGCGCCGCGGCCGCGCCCACGAGGCCGGCCGGTCTAGAAGGCGGGACGCAGCCCATCAACGGAGCCGCGTTCGCATTCCGCGGGTCTCCCGTCTGGCAGCGGATGGGCTGCGTCTCGCCCGCCGCCACGCCAAGGTGCCGGTCGACATGTTCACTCGACCCGCTCACCGACCATTCTCCTCCGGCGCCACCGCTGGCGTCCGGCTCCTGGCCTCGGCCGCTGCCCTCGCAGGCTTCAGCGTCGGCCTGCTGACCACGGCAGCGCCCGCATCGGCCGCCGCGCCGCGCGCCTACCACGACGTCGAGGTGCTCTCGGCGACCCGCGGCGCCACGGTCCGCGCGGCGCTGCCGTCGGGCAAGGTCATCGGCGTGCGGCTGCTCGGCATCGGCATGCCCATGCAGTCCAAGGACTACTTCAAGAACCACTGCGCGGGCCCCGAAGCCCACGCCGCGCTGCAGGCGCTGATCAGCCAGCGGCCGCTCGTGACCCTGCGCGTGGATCCGAGCCAGCAGCGCTACGACCGGTCGGGGCGCCTGATGGCCTACGTCGAGCCGCAGTCCGGTCCGCGGACGACCTACCAGCAGGAGCTGCTCAAGCAGGGCTGGGCGACCACGAAGCTGACCGATGGCGCAGACGGCGCCCAGGGCTCAGCGGTCATCCGGCGCCAGATGGCCTTCGAGCGGGCGTTCTATGTCGGCTGGGGCGCCGAGGCGGGCGTCTTCTCCCTGTGCGACGGCGACTTCGCGCAGCTCATCGGCGACCCGCTCGCCTGACCCGGTCATGCCTGCGCCGGCCCTCGGCGCTGGCCAGCCTACGCCGGGCCGAACGGGATGCCGAGCACGTACCAGAGGATGAAGAACGCGGTCCAGACGAACGTCAGGACGACGAAGTACGGCAGCATGAGCGCGATCAGCGTGCCGATGCCCGCGTTTCGGTCGTACTTCGCCGCGAAGACGACCACCAGCGGGAAGTAGGCCATGATCGGGTTCACGACGTTGCCCGGCGAATCTCCGACCCGGTAGGCGGCCAGCACCGCTGCGGGGTCGACGCCCAGGCGCACGAGCAGCGGCACGAAGATCGGCGCGAGCAGCGCCCACTTCGCGATCGCCTGCGGCACGAGCACGTTCACCACGGCGGTCGCGAGGATCACGAGCAGCAGCAGCCAGACGGCGCCGATGTTCGCGCTCTCGACCCAGTCGCCGAGGCTGACCGCGGCCACGTTGGCCATGTTCGAGTAGTTGAAGTACGCGATGAACTGCGCGATGAGCAGGAACAGGAACAGCAGCGGGCCGAGGCCCATCCAGGACTTCTCGATCGACGTGATGCCGTCGCCGAGCGAGGTGATGGTCTGGGTCGCGCGGCCGTAGGCGACCGCCGAGGCGAGGAAGGCCAGCGAGATGATCGGGATCAGGCTGTCCATGAACGGCGAGGTGCCGATGATCGAACCGGTCTCGGGGTCGCGGAGCGGCGCGCCGGGCGGCAGCGTGAGCGCCGCGATCAGCGCCAGCACACCGAGCAGCGCGAAGCCCGCCCAGCGCAGGCCCTTGGCCTCGAGCTCTGGCGCGACGTCAGCCGAGGCCTCGGCCTCCTTGTCGTGCTCGTCGGCCGGCGACGCGAGCTTCGGGTCGTAGGTGCCGAGGCGCGGCTCGACGAAGCGGGCCGTCACGAAGCCGCAGAGCAGCGTGACCATGACCGTCGAGACGATCCCGAAGTAGAGGTTCGAGGTCAGGTCGATCGTCGTCCCCGGCTCGACGAGGCCGATCGCCTCGTTCGTGATCTCCGTGAGGATCGCGTCGACCGGCGTGATCAGGAAGTTCACGCCGAAGCCGCCCGCGACACCCGCGAACGCCGCCGCGATACCAGCCAAGGGGTGTCTGCCGACGCTCATGAAGGCCGCCGCCCCGAGCGGGATCAGCACCAGGTAGCCCGCGTCAGAAGCGATGCTCGAGATCACGCCGAGCAGCACGATCACGTAGGTGAGCAGGCCTGCCGACGTGATCGCGACGAGCTTGCGTATCAGCGCGGCGATGAGGCCCGACGACTCCGCCAGGCCGACGCCGATCATCACGATCAGGATGATCCCCATCGCTGTGAAGCCCATGAAGTTGCTCACAAACGATGTGAACAGGAAGCTGATGCCGTCGCCCGACAGCAGGCTCTTGACCTCGGCCGTCTCCGTGGTGACGGCGTAGTCCTCGGCGTCGGCGGCCTCGGGCGGCAGGATCTCGGTCGGCGCGACCGACCCGCCGACGTACTGCTCCTCGACCAGCGCGGCGGGCGGCTTGATCACCTCGTAGGTGACCGAGACGTTCATCCACGCGAAGACCTGCGAGAGCAGGATCACCGAGAGCGACAGGACCATGAACAGCACCGCGGGATGCGGCACCTTGTTGCCGGCGCGCTCGATGAAGTTCAGGAACCCGCCGGGCTTCTCCTCGCCGCCCTCGCCGGGCGCGGGGGCCTCGGCAGCGGCGGCGCTCATCCCTGGCCTTCGGCGTAGGCCGCGGCGAAGCGGCCGAAGAAGTCGGCTTCGGCGAGGGTCGCCTTCTCGAACTCGTCGAGCAGCACGCGCTCGTTCGGGCCGTGGATGTTGGCGTAGCCGTCGGTGGTGCCGACGAGCAGGAAGTCGGCGTCCGGCGCGGCGCGCTGCAGCGCGTTGACGAGCGGGATCGAGCCGCCGACGCCGACCTTGACCACGTCGGCCTGCCAGGTCGCCTCCCACGACGCGCGGGCGGCGTCGTACGCGGCGCTGTCGGTGCGGGCCGCGAAGCCGTTGCCGGTCGCCCCTCCGCTCACGGTGAAGCTGATGCCGAAGGGCGTCGTCTTCTCGAAGTGGGCGATCACCGCGGCCTGCGCTTCATCGGCGTCCTGCTCGGGGTGCACGCGCACGTTGAGCTTGGCGCGGGCGTAGGGCGAGACCGCGTTGAGGGCGCCGTCGACCGAGGGCGAGTCGATGCCGACAATCGTGATCGCGGGCCCGGAGACCGTCCGCGAGCCAAGGCTGCCGGTGCCGATCAGCGGGGTTTCGCCGACGATCTCCGCGAGCGCGCGGAACTCGTCCTCGCTGACTCCGCCGCCGGTCCACTCCTCGCGGCGCAGGCCCTCGACGGCGACATCGCCGTGCTCGTCGTGGAGCGTGGCGAGCGCCTGCACGAGCGCGACGAGCGCGTCCGGAGCGGCCCCGCCGTACTGGCCTGAGTGCTTGCCCGACGCGAGCGTGCGGACCTCGACGATCACCTCGGCCATCCCGCGCAGCGCGGTCGTCAGCGTGGGTACGCCCGGCTCGACGCTGCCCATGTCGCCGATGATCATCACGTCGGACGCGAACAGCTCAGGGTTGGTCGGCGGGTAGGGGGTGAGCGCGCCGCCGCCCGTCTCCTCCTGGCCCTCGATCACGATCTTGATGCCGACCGGCGGCCGGCCGTCCCACGCGCGCAGGGCTCCGACGTGGGCGACGATGTTGGACTTCGTATCGGCCGAGCCGCGGCCGTACATCGCGCCGTCCTTGACGACCGGCTCGAAGGGGTCGGTCTCCCACTCGCTGAGGTCGCCAGCGGGGACGACGTCGTAGTGGCTGTACAGCAGGATCGTCGGCGCGCCGGGGGGCGCGGGGATCTCGCCCATCACGATCGGGTTGGTCTCGGGCAGGTCGAGCGTCCAGACCTTTTCGACCCCGGCTCCCCGCAGCAGCTCGGCGACGGCGTCGTGAGCGGCCTGGATCGGTTCGTGCGGGAGCCCGTCACCGGAGACGGACGGGATGCGCACGAGGTCCGCGAGGTCTTGCTGGAGCTGCGGAAAGAGCTCGCGGACTTTGGCGGCAAGTGCGGGCTGGTCTGGCATGGCCGGGTTCCTTAGGACTGGCGGAGCTGCTCAGCGAGCCTGGCGGTCTTGATGGCGACGAGGCCGACGAAGATGGCGATGACGCCGCGGGCGATCAGGCCGAAGCCCGCGAAGAGCGCGAGCGTCCTGAGGCTCAGCCCCGGCAGGGCGAGGATCAGCAGGCCGAACACCACCATCGCGACGGACGCGAACATGCGCGCCGCGCGGTCGGACGTGAGCGCGCGGAACGCCTTCACGGTGCCGACGACGCCGGCGACGGTGAGGTAGATGCCGAGCGCGAGGATCAGCACCGCGATCGAGTTGAACGGGTGCCGGATCACGACGATGCCCAGGACAAGGCCGAGCACGGCGACGGCGGCGCTCAGCACGCGGTGGGCCGCGTCGAGCGCCTCGTCGCTGCCGGTCAGCGCCTCGACGAGGTCGAGCGACGAGAACACGATCAGCGCTCCGCCCGCGAGCAGCGAGACCACGAGCAGCGTGACGTCGGGGTAGACCATCGCGAGGATGCCCGCGCCGATCGTGATCACGCCGAGCACGATGAAGAAGACGCCGAGCGCTCTGCCGTACTCCGGTTCGGCCCCGGCGCGCGCCTCGGCGGTGGCAGCTTCGCTGGTCATGCGGCAACGCTAGCGCGCCACGCCGGGCGGTTGCGGTAGCAGTGGCGAAATTGTGAACAGCGTGTTCGGCGCGCGCTGAGGCGTTCGCGGAGCCGAGCGGGTCACGCGCGATCGCCAACGACCTCGTCCGGGCTCCTGATATCTCAGCGCATCTCGGTCAAAACCGGTCATCGACGCTGCGGCCCAGACGCCGCCGCCCCACCCGCCGGCCGCGCGGCCCGGGCCAGATGGACGGCGGTCAGCGGCTGGTCATACCGTCCGGTGGCGCACCTCCGCTCAACCAGCGGGGCGGACACACCATTCCGTACGACGGACGTCCAGAAAACCACGAAACGCGCGTTCAGCAACTTGCACTACTGGCCCAACCAGCCGACCTTATGAGTACAGCCCACATGCCTCGCGCTTCACACTCGGACTGGACACCCGTGATCGCGAGGCGACTCCTCCAGAGTTCGCGGGCTATCCGAAGGTCGTCATTTCAGGGGAACGGCCTTCGACCGCGACGCGGGTCGCGCTTACCAAGGGGACATAGGTGAGCGCGACCCGCGGCGTGACTACCTCGCGCTTCGCGATGCGGCCGCCCCTCGACCCCGCGAGGTCCTCGTGCGCCTACGCCGCGAGCAGCGCGTCGTACGCGCGGCGCAACCGAGCGCCGGCGTTCGGGTCGCGGTGGGTCTGCCGGACGCGCACCGTGCCCGTCGCGAGCGCGACGATCGTGAACGCCACCTGCTCCGGGTCCGTGCCCGGCGGCAGCTCGCCTGCGTCGACCGCTTCGGCGGCCGCCTCCGTGATGCGCTCCCGCCACCACAGGGCGCCGCGCTCGATCGCGTCGTGCATGGCGCCAGGCTTGTCGTCGAACTCGAAGGACGCCGCCGTCAAGATGCAGCCACCCGGCCACGGCGGATCGGTGACGAACGTCGCCCACCGCGCGCAGTACCCCTGCAGCCGCGTGAGCCCGTGCTCGCCGCGCCCCGGTTCGACGACCAGCGCGCGAAACGCCGCCGCCGCCTCGCCGTATGCCGCGAGCTGCAGCTGCTCCTTGGTGTGGAAGTGCCCGAGGATCCCCGCCTTGCTCATCTCGAGGTCCTTCGCGAGCGATCCAATCGTGATGCCCTCGAAGCCCTCGAGCGAGGCCACTTCGACCGCCCGCGCGAGGATCGCCGCGCGCGTCGCGCGGGCCTCCTCATCACTGCGACGTCCAGCCATCCCATCCAACTTAGCGAACGCTCGGTCGCCAACGAGGTGGGTCGGGCATTGGCGGCGCGGGCGGGCGGGTTGGATTTCGGCAACTTAGCCGTTGGTGGGGCTCTGTCGGCGACTTGGCGCTTGGCGGCGGTGGGCTTGGGGGCGCTGCGTGGTTGGCGGGCGGTCCGCGGCGAGGGCGCCGCGGATGTCGGCGACTTGGCTGGTTGCGGCGGTGGGCCTTCGGGCGCCGCGTGGTTGGCGGGCGGTCCGCGG